>CASLVD010000001.1 GCA_949398305.1 uncultured Candidatus Melainabacteria bacterium
AATTTTTATAAAAAATACTCCATATTTATGAATTTTATTTTATTTTTTATTATATAATATGAGAAAAGTTGAGAAATGTTAAGCGGCAGAACGCTTGTTATAACAGCTTTTTAGAATGAAATAGAAATTAATTATTCCATTATTTTTGTAATAGTAGTATTATAATTTTATATTTTAAAGGAGGCTAAAAACATGTTTACATCAAGCAAAAAAGAACAAAAAGAAATGCAAGTTCAAATTATTGAATCAGCTGGTAAAATTTACAACTATTTATCAGACAAAGGTGAAGTTACTATCAACAAATTAAGAAAAGATATGGATTTAGATGATAATTTCACTTACATGGGTCTTGGATGGTTATCAAGAGAAGATAAAATCTCTTATACACAAAAACCAAAATCAGTTACAGTTAAATTAGTTTAATTTGTTATCAGATTTGTTAAAAACCGGGTCATATGACCCGGTTTTTTCAATTTTATGATATAATATTTTCATTAAAAGGGGAATGTTATGAATAAGAATATTTTTAGTCCTAAGGGAACAATTAATCAGAGTTTATTTATTATCTATTATGTTTTATTAATGCTTTTATATATAGTAGGCGGAGTGCTTTTACTGGTTTTTGTTTATAAAAATAATTTGAATTCATTATATTTTATGTGGCCTCTTTTAATTATTAAAATTTTGATTGCGTTTAATTATAAGAAACGTATTATGGATATTTTAGGAAGTTTACCGCTTTCTGTCATTTTGGGTTTTTTGCTGACATTTGATGTTGAATGTCTTGCTGTTTGTCAGTTTATCAAAGATGTTCAAACTTCTGTCATAACATTTTTTGCAGCGGGAATATTTATTTTATTTATTCAACCGGCGATTGTTGCTTTGATTCCTTCTAAAAATGAGGAATAATTTTTGAAAAACTCTTGACTGAGAGTTACTCTAATCCTTTAAAATAATAAATATTAGAAAAGAAAGGATAAAAATATGGGTAAAAAAGTAATAATAATTTCTTCAAGTCCAAGAAAGGGCGGAAATTCTGATATTTTGTGTGATGAATTTCAAAAAGGTGCACAAGAAGCAGGTCATGATATTGAGAAAATCTTTTTAAAAGATAAAAAGATAAATTATTGCAGCGGGTGCGGATTTTGTAACACAAATAATTACACTGCCTGCTCTCAAAAAGATGATATGAATGAGATTTTGGACAAGATAATAAAAGCTGATGTAATAGTTATGGCAACACCTGTGTATTTTTACACAATGTGCGGGCAGATGAAAACCTTTATTGATAGATGGTGTGCTCGTTATACTCATATTACAGGAAAGGAATTTTACTTTATAATAACTGCGGCGGATGGAAATGAGTCAGCATTATATCGTACACTTGATGAATTCAGAGGATTGTTAGACTGCTTATCATCTCCTGTTGAAAAGGGTGTGATTTTTGGTTCAGGTGTTTGGCAAAAGGGTGATGTACTTGATACAGATTATCCTAACCGTGCTTATTGTAAATAAACTACCAAATAAAGATTAAATAGACTTTCAGCTTAAGATTCATAGAAAATTACTCAAATAACTTTTTACATTTTGCTTGAATATCTAATGCAATATTTTTTGCAGATTTTTCACTTAGTCCGATATTTTTTGCAACAGCTAAAATATCATCTAGAGACGGATTTTTCCCTTCTCCATTTATTGTTGTTGCATGTTCTCCGTTAAGCGATGAACTATAAGTTAAATCGTACGCAGGGGATAAATGCCATTCTTTTTTATTGTCGTCATAAAGATAAGAAAAGTTCTTTGAATGATCATCACGATTGTGAGCAAACACATTGAAACACATTAACCTAAATAATTGTTCAATATCTTCATAATTTCTTGTAAGTTCGAGCGTAAGTTTCATTAACAAATTATAATCAAGATTTGGAAGCCTGTGACTTGTTTCTAATAGTCCGCTTATAGATACCATGTGTACTCTTTTGCCGTTTTTACGATCGAACCTTTTTATGCCAAAATAACCTGAGCAAATTTCGGACGGAAAAAGTTTTGTTTCTGTCATATTTATTCCGCAATCTTTTGCACATAGTGAATATTGGTATTCTTTTTCACCAATATTTTTAGGGTCAGTTGATGAGGGGAATTTAATTATCCAATCTTCATTATTGATAGAAGTCAAAATTTTTGGCCGTGCTCCGCCTGACGAACCGCCTAATTGAAAAAGTTCATCTAAATTGTCTGAATTTTGTGACTCTAAAATTTTTGAGCATTCTTGTGCTAGAATATCAAAATCAGAAACGTTGTTTGTTGCCTCAAATTTATGCTCAGGTTTATATGTTAAAGCACCCATCCCGCTTTTTTGAACAACTGCAAGTCGATTGAGATTGTCAACTTCAGCGGGGTTTATTTTGTTTTTTAAAAACAACCTGTCAACCAGTAATCTTCCCCAGCCATCAGGCAAACTGTCATTAAAAACTCCAAATAACCCGTCAAAAGGTTCATATTTTGGGATAAAAACTTTCTTAATTAATGGTAAACTAAAAGGAGATATGCTAAACCCGTTATTTAACCAATCTGAATCATATTCAAATGCGACCACTTTTTCAGGAGTTTTAGCAAGAGTACCAACTAAAATATCATTATAAAAGACTTTTAAATATTTATAATTGTCCATTTATAACCTCATCAATAGAATTGTATGTTTTTTGTGTAAACAAGTTTTCAAAATCCTTTTCTAAATTAAGGGCAATCAGAATTTTTATCAAAGAATTCAGTGAAATTTCATACTTTGATTCAAATCTTTTAATAGAGCCCAGACTAACACCTGATTTTGCAGCAAGTTGAACCTGCGAAATTTTAAGCATCTTTCTCTGCCGTTTAATCTTTTCAACAAATTCTTTTGCAATATCATTTGGAGATTTTGGGTTAAAAAGAAGTTTATTCATGGATAATATATTATACCATTTTTGCTAAAAAGTCAATATTTAGATAATATATTATCTAAAATACAGTATAATTTTTGAAATATTAAAACACAACATTAGAATTGTGTGTATCATTCTGTCGGGGAATTACACATTTCCGGAATGATATGTTGTATTTTTGGAGATTGGGGGTAAATAGAAGAGGGGTAAATGGTGGGGCACTTATGTTCAAATTTGTTGCGAGGCTTTATTTTTGCTGTCTTTTAGGGCATTAATGTTGTGGCTCAAAACCTTGAGGTACAAATGAACATTGTCGAACCCATAAAAAGCATAGAAGATATCCAAAATATTAAAAGAGTTTTGTCAAAGAAACCACGCAACGCACTCCTTTTCAGTTTCGGCATAAACAGCGGACTAAGAATCGCCGACATCCTCTCGCTTGACGTCAAAGACGTAAAAGGCAAAGACTATATAGAATTAAGAGAAAAGAAAACCAATAAATACAAAAAATTCCCGATTAACGAAAACTTAAAGGTAGAGATTGAGGAATTCGTCAAAGATAAACCCGACAACATCCCACTATTTTATACTCAGAAACATTATCGGCTGGATAGAGCCCAAGCATACCGAATTATAAACAAAGCCGCCAGAATGGTAGGAATTAAAGGAAGAATCGGAACACATACCTTACGCAAAACCTTCGGCTATCACTTTTACCAACAATACGACGATATCGTAATGCTGCAGAAAATCTTCAATCACTCTACCCCCTCCATCACCCTCCGCTACATCGGGATAGAACAGGAAGATATAGACGCAATTTATAGGGAATTTTATTTGTAACTAATATAAAACATCATTTTTCAGCAGAAAAAATTACAACACTTTCACGTAAATTATTAATATCTTTACTATAACGAGTTTTTCTTTTTCTTATATATCTTAACACTCCTATTTCTTTAAGATACCATCCGACCTTATTGCCCAATTCACCAATTATCATATCTACCGGTATTTCAACTCCAGCATATGCTGAAGTTGAAACAACAAGCCATAATTGGGCATCAGATTTTGCATTTTTTCTTAAAACAGACAATATATTTAGCATGTCTTCAAAATATGCTTGAATCATAAGTGGTATATTTTTATGCATTAACTTATCCTGTCTATTTAATATTTCGGACATAGATGTTGCATACATAGTGCCAAAATCATTGATAATTGGTCTTTCCCATTTTGCTTGAATATGTGACCTGATTGTTTTTAGTCTTAATTTATATAAATCTTCCATAGAATTTACAAATCCACCCAAAAATAATTCTGGACGATAAATATCAGTATAGTCAAATGTATTTAAATATGGGGGTGAAGTAATACAGAGTGAAAATTTTTCATTCAGCCTATTGGCAGATAAAATTTTTCTAGAATCACCACATAATATATCTGGTGAAATTAATTTGTTGTCATTAATAATATCTTCTCGGATAATATTTAACCTATTTTCCAATGATTTTATAAAGGTCTCATTGTTATAATTTAATTCTTTCCAATTGCTTCTATATCTTAAACATTTTCCATCTCTTCGAACATTTGAATTTTCCATAATTGTCCGGATGAGCGCTAATTTTATTATCGATTGAATATCCTTATTTTTAATGTTTTTTAAATTCGTATATCCACCATTATATGAATTTAAAACCTCTGAATTAAATAACCACTTTGTACGGCCAGAAAATTCTGTAAATGTTGAGAATTTAAGTAGTGGAGATTCTTTCTTCTTCTTAACTTTATCCAAAATATAGTTTGAATACCTATCAAAGTCACTTATAGTTGAAGATTTTACTTTTGTTTCTGCAATAAAAGCAGTAAAAGGATTTACTTCAATACCAATTGATGGAATACAATTATTCGCACTGGTTAAAGTTACCGTTCCACTCCCATTGAAAGGGTCTACTATTAGATCATTCTCCGATAATGACAGCATTTCTATAGCTTTTTCTACTAAGTTAGGAGAAAACCCTTCCTTATAATAATACCATCGATGACGAGGCATATTCATAGTATCTCCTGCTGTAGAAACATTTTTATCTTTTAATAAAAAATTCTCATTAAGATACATCTTCACACCTCGGTTCTATAAAAAATCTAATTGGTAAATGAAAATCATCTCTTGACTTTGAATAATCAGGGTCGTATTCGATTTCTTTATCTTTATAGTAAAACCCATTGTTTGTGCTTATTGTACGGGTATCTTTATTAACTCCTCTTCGTCTTAAGTCATATACTACTAAATAACCTTGTGTATTGTGATTTGGAACTTGTTTTTTATTTTCATCTAAATAATCTACTAATTGCTTAGCTCCATTATTAGCTCTAGAGGCAGAATATGATGTTGCAAATTCTAAAGTTTCTTCATTTATAGAATGTCCTAGCCATTTTATTTCTATTAATGCTATATGGTTTGTATTTCCCCAGGTTATTTTAATATCGACAGGATGAGTATCATCTATATTTTGTTCAGCTCTGATTTCTAAATTTTCACCTCTTAACCTCGTTCTTAAATAATTTTTTAGAGAGTCGCGTAAATTATGCTCTGGTTTTGATTTTAAAAATATACGATTTTTATCATAAATAGATTTTTCGATATAAGCACAGTTAGCATTAGGCACAACCATTAATTGATAATTATCTAAAGCTTCATCTAAGCTTTTAAATGTTGAAACAGTAAAATAACTTTCACTACCAGAAATATTAGGTAATATATACTGTTTTTGGTTTGTATGAAAAATATCTTGACAATTACTATATTCATACACAAATGTGGTTTCTAAAATATTGCTGATATCAAATTGCTCTTGTGATGAATATACAAGGATATTGTTTGTTCCTAATATTTGGATACATAGGTGAGGATCATTAAATTGAGCTAAATGTTCAAAATTTACAATTTTTTTCCATTGAATATTGACATCTATATTATTATTTATATGTTTGAAAATTCTTACTGACTGATATTTATTAAGGTATAGATTTTTTAGAACCATTGGAATATAACGCAAGACACATCTGAATGAGTCTTTAATTTCTAAACCATAACAATTGTATATATTTATGGCGAAAAAATCTGATAATAACTGACTAACAGCCGCAATTTCTTGTTCACTCGTGTGCATAGCCAAAACCCTCAATATTTTGTACACATTTTAGCCAAGTTAGAGCCGCCAAAAACATATCATTTGTATTGTCTCCATTAAGTAAATGTTTTAATATTGCGAATTGATTGTATAATAAATCAATTGTACCTGAATTATCATTCAAAAGTTGCCTTAAGGATGAATTTTTTGTTGCAGATATTATTGGTTCTTCATGGATTATACTTCTTATATCCCCAATTGAATTCAAAAGCAAACTATCACATGCATTTTCAATAAATAATTTTCTTTCACTATATCTATTCATTTCCATAAGTTGATTCTTAAACTCTATGCCTTTGTTAGTAATATTAAAATATCCTTCATTATCTTCAATTAAATATTCAGCATCTTTAAACCATTTAATAGATGAATTTACTTCTGCTGAAATAGGAACCCCATATTCGTTCTTTATAAAAGCATAGCCCCATTCTGAAGAGGGCTTACCTGCATATAAAGAAAGAAGACAAGAAAAATAACAAAATAAGTTGATTTCTGAAAAATTGAAGTCGCAGTTGTATTTTTGAAGATTGGTGGCAATAAAAAGCACATCAAAAATCACAAAAGAATTAGCCGATACCATTTAATGCTCCTTCAATTTCATTAAACGCATTTTCAATAACTTGTTGTTCTTCTTGTTGAACTTTTGACAAGATTGTCCAGTTAGTCATACGTTCTATTTTCATTTTTTCATTTCGGCATTTTAATGCCAACTGTTTAAGCAACTGAGATGAATTAATATTTGCTGTCATTATTAGATCAAAGGATTTATTTACAAAGTCTCCGAACATTTTTCCTGCCCTGCTTTCATATGCAATATCAAGAGAGCCTTCTGGTGTGTCAATAAACATTGTAGCTGTTTGCGAGTTGCCAATTTCAATTAATGCGAATCTCAAGGCAATATCAATAAAATATTGTTGACTTTCGGATAATTGAAATTTGTCTCGTCGCTCAGTATTATTAACAGACAATGCCAAATATAAGCCAGAATTAGATGATTTCTTAAGCTCAACATCAATATCTAAACCTAGAAAATTCGTTGCATAATCTTTAAATATTGGGAGAAAAGTTTCTTCGGCTTTATGATATTGTGTGCGAATTTCTGCTTCAAGGTTTTTAAGTTTTTCTTTTGCCTCATCCCTTGATTTAGTTTCCTCTATTTTTTGTATTTTATCTTTGTCAATAACTTTTTTAATTGCTTCTATTTTATCATCATTATTTGCAGATAAATATAAATTATATTGTTTTATAATTTTTTCATTATCAAATTTTAACTTATTTAGCTCTATATTTAAATTATCAATATTGTTTTTGTTTTCAATTAAAATTTTTTCAGTGCGCTCTTTTTTCAACCTAAATTCTTCTTGTGCTTGTTTTTTATCTGATATTTGTTTATCTATATTTTTCAAGTCTTGCATTTTGTCATTTTGACATTTTTCTTTCATTGATTCGCTAACATCATATATTCTTTGCTTTAGCATATCAAAATCATTTGTAACATCTTCATCTGATAATATTTTTCGAGCAATTTCTCTAAGCAGCGTCACAATTTGAAAGTCCTTATCAATTGTTACTTCAATATTTTGAATGGAACTAAATATTTTTTCATATTCTGACTCTAAATCAATTATACTAATTGCAATATCACTAATATGAAGATTACATTCTTTTAAAATATTATTTTGCTTTTCAATCGTATTTATTAGCTCATTTACCTCTTCTTCTTTTTTCTTTATATTGTCAATTAATGCCTCTGCACTACCTATATCTAAATTAACTAAGCAAGGATTAGTTAATTCAATAACAGTACGTTCATTTTGGGTAATGTTCCATTGTAAATTTCTCATATTTGATTCATGTTTGCTAATTTTTTTTCGCAAATTATCCGCCATGTCTGCATCTTCTGGATTAATACCAAAAAACAAGTATAATACTCTATTCATTACAGGAGCATCCCAAAAAATCAATTTTTTACTTTCATCAAATGTAAGAACAAAACACTGAATAAATGCAAATTGTTCAAAAGTCGCAATCTCAACGTCCTGTTTTACATATGTTTTATACAAATTTAATAAATCAGACTCTGTGCAATTATTACTATTAACTGTTTCTTCCCCAGTATAAATGTTGACTCTTGAAAATTCTAACAATCCTGTTGAGTCAAAGAAGTTTCGCTTTATTGTATATCTGAAATTTTTAATTGAAAATTCTAATGAGACAAATGCTAAATCTCTTTTCGATTCATCAATTCGACCATCAAAAAATGTTTCAGCAAATTTTTCATTTCTTTTGTAGAACTCCGGAATTTGATTAATTGAATCAAAATTTTTCTTAGGGTCAACAACAATACCCATTAAAGCATATGAGACTATCGCTATAAATGTTGATTTCCCCAAACCATTTGCACCGGCTAAGCAAAATACTCCATCATTTAGATTTAGTTCAATTTCATTTTTTAGCTTATACAAAGAAAAATCATTTATTGTAATTTTATGTATTTTAGGGAAATTCATACTCTTACTCCAGATTCCACGCTATTATTCTAAATTTATTCTACTACAAAAATATGCGAAATAATTATTTAGCATTATAATAGAATCTTATTCGCCTTCTAAAACCCAATAATATAATTAAATAACGCTCTGTTTAAGTTACTTTACAAATTACTCAATTGCAATATTCATGCTAAAATAAGAATACACGAAAGGGTTAGATATGGCATTAAAGTTGGAAGTTCAGGTTGATGGTAATAAAATATATTCTCCTCTAAGAGATAAATGGCTTATATTAACACCGGAAGAACAAGTAAGGCAAAATTATATTTGCAGACTTATTAATTTTTATGGGTATAGCCTTGAACAAATGGACGAAGAATTAAAGGTCAACAACTCTCATCGCGGACAGGGTAAAGCTAGAGCTGATATTGTTATTTGGAAATCTAAAGAGGATAAACAGAAAAACAAAGCAGCTTTTATTGTAATAGAATGTAAAGCCGAAACCGTTAAAATTCAGCAACAAGATTACTATCAAGGTGCAAATTATGCAGCATGGTCTGGTGCAAATTTCTTTGTTACAACTAATGCGAAAGAAACAAAATTCTTTAGAGTAGATAAAGACTCAATGCCAAAAGATCTTGATGAAATTATTGATATTCCAAATGCTTCAATAATTAATGACCAAAAGAAAATTGATAAACTCTTAGCTCAAACAAAAGCTTTTTCAAGAGATGAATTTGCAAAATTGCTTCAAAAATGTCATAACATCATTAGAAATAATGACAAACTGTCTCCGGAAGCCGCATTTGATGAAATTAGCAAAATCTTATTTATGAAAATAAGATATGAAAGAAACCCAGATGAGGATGTATTATTTTCTTTAGAAAAATTCCAAAAAGACGAAAAACACTTTGAGAAGAACATTAAAAAGCACCTACCTATTGAAGCTCAAATACCATATATGCAATATTTATTTAAGGCTACAAAAGACGAGTTTGCGGATGACAAATTATTTGAACCTTATGAGACAATAAAAATCAAGCAATATAGCTTTGAACAAATTGTAAAAGAGCTTGAGAAATATAATTTATCCGCAACCTCTGATGATGTTAAGGGGATTGCGTTTGAACACTTTTTAGGTACAACATTCAGAGGTGAACTGGGGCAATTTTTCACCCCTCGTACAATTGTAGATTTTATGGTTGAAGTGCTTGATCCTCAAGAAGGCGAAACTATTTGTGACCCTACTTGTGGCTCAGGAGGTTTTTTAATAAAAGCATTTGAATATGTTAGAGACAAAATTGAAAAAGATGTAGAACAATGTAAAAAAGATTTAAAAGCTGAGCTTTTTGACGAAGAGTATGAAAAATTATCAGAAAAAGAACAGCTAGAAGTTAACGAAAAATATAGCGACTACATTAGGAAATTAACAATTGATATAAGTGTTCCAAACAAATCATATCAAAAGCAATCTAACGCAGAAAAAAATAGAAGAATTTCAAAATTATCATCAAGTTGCATATACGGTACAGATGCAAACCCGAGAATGGCTAGAACATCAAAAATGAACATGATAATGCATGGAGATGGTCATGGCGGAGTTCATCATCATGACGGCTTAATCAATGTAAATGGAATTTTTGAAAACAGGTTTGATGTAATTTTAACTAACCCTCCGTTTGGAGCAAGAATAGAAAAAGACTATAAATTAAGTGAAACGGATCGTTTCTACGATGAAGAAAAACTCGAAGAATACAAAGAACGCTACGGCGATGATTGTATAAGACAAATCAATGAACTTAACACCGCTATTGATAAAGGACAAAAAATCCTTGATAGATTTAAATTAGGCAAAGTTAGTGGATTAACCGAAGTTTTGTTTATGGAAAGATGTTTAAAACTTTTAAAACCGGGCGGCAGAATGGGTATAGTGCTTCCGGAAAGTATTTTAAATGGATCTGGGTTGCAAAAAGTAAGAGATTACTTTGAATCTGAAGCAAAAATACTTTTAATAACATCTATTCCACAAGATGTTTTTACGGCTGCTGGTGCAACAATCAAACCAAGTTTGTTATTTTTTAAACGATTTACAGAAGAAGAAAAACAACAGTATGCTAATGCAAAAGAAAAAGCGATTGACATTATAGAGAAAGAATTTGAATCGCAAACAAAAGAAATTAAAGAAAAATATGCAGGTGATAAAAAATCAAAAAATAAAATACTAAAAGCAATTGAAATAAAAAAAGAAACTGAAATAAAAGAAAAAACAAAAGAGCTTTTTAATTACGAAATTCCAATAGTTCAAGTCGAAAAAGCCGGTATTACAACTACTGGTGCAAAATGTGAAAATGAGCTTGAAAAGGTTGCAAGCGAGTTTAAAAATTATCGAAATTTAAAAGGCCTGTGGACATTTAATAAACAGGATATTTCTTATAAGTTAAACGGTGAAAAGTTAATAAGAATAACCAATAGAGTAGAAGAGGTTATTGATGGCTAGTGTAATTTTTCAGCATCTTAAATTTATAAATTTTAAAGATATGTCCTACTGGACAACAAAACGTTTTTTTGCAAAAGAATTAACATTTTCTAAAAAATATCCTTTAAAATTGTTTGGATATTTTTTAGAGAAAATAACACCTAAAATAGAACAAATTAAAGATGAAAAGAATTATCCTATAATTGGGGTTCGGTCTTATGGTTTAGGTGCATATATCAATAGAATTAGTCTAGGCAAAAATTTAAAAATGAAAAAATATCAGCTTGCTGAAGAAAATCATTTAATATGGTGCAAAGTTGATACTAAAAATGGAGCATTTGGTATTGTTACAAGTAATTTAAGAGATAGTTATGCATCTTCAAATATGGCACTGGCTAAAATAGATAATAGTAAAATTACAAATGAATATTTGCAATTGATTTTTAGATCAAAAAAGATTCAACAGTATTTAGATTCTTTTGTAAGTGGGACAACTAACAGAAAATATATAAAAATTGATGAATTATTGTCAAAAATTCAAATTCCATTACCATCATTAGAAATTCAAAAAGAGTTTGTAAATAAATATAATGATAAAATCAAACTTGCAGAAGAACAAGAAGCAAAAGCATTGCAATTAGAAAATGATATTGAAAAATTTTTATTTGAAATATTAGGATTAAAAATTAATAAAAATATGGCATGTGCTAAATTGCAATTTATTAACTTTTCAAACATAAGATTGTGGGGAATAGATAAGATATTGGGCAATAATGCATTTGTTTCAGATAAATATAAGTTGCAGTCTTTATTGGAAAATGCGAATTTATATCAAGAAGCGTTTAGAGGAAAAAGTCCTAGGTATAAAGATGGCACTGATGCAATTATACTGAACCAGAAATGTAATAGATGGAATAGTCTAGATTTACAATATGCAAAGACTGTATCTGAGGAATGGTTAAATTCCATTAATGACAATTTCAAAACAAAAGAAAATGATATTTTAATTAATTCTACAGGGGAGGGAACAATTGGTCGTGCGACTTGCATAGATAAAAATCATACAAATTTATTATATGACAGTCATATGTTGCTATTAAGGTTGAATACCGAATTAGTAAATCCACTATATTACACATATTTATTAAACAGTGGTTTTGGACAAGAGCAAATTAATTATATAAAATCTGCACAATCAACAAAACAAACCGAACTTGGAATTGACAATTTAAAACTCATTAAATTCCCATATCCTAGTATAGATATTCAAAATGAAATTGTTGCACATATTAAAGAATTAAATGAAGATATAGTAAACTTACGCAAACAAGCTGAAAAAAATAGAATAGCAGCTCAAGAAGAATTTGAAAAGGAGTTGTTTGAATAATGGATTTTTACAGAATATTTTTAGATTATTTTAAAAAATGTGTTCAAGAACACGTACAAATAAATATTAATGAAATGCTTGAAATGGCAAAGGGAAATGAAAATTCTGCGAATTCAGCATTACAAGAATTAATAAATAATGATTATGTTACTATTAAACAAAAAATGAATGTATTCCAGCCGGGAACAAGATTAGAAAATCTTGAAAATATTACTTTAAATGAAAAAGGATATAAAGAGTTGTTAAATCAAATCGAATCAGAACAACTCACGGAAATAGCAAAATTTAAAGCACTGACACCTGATTCAGAGTTTAACTCTTCTAAAATGGAGCAACTTATAGAACATAGACAACAAATAATTAAAGAAAATAATGAGCCCCAAAAAGAATCAAAGGACGATGTCAAAAAACTATCAACTGAAGAAAAATATCACCTTATAAAAAAAGAGATTTTAGTATTTTTCTATGAACTTTCATTAGAACCTTGCCTTCTGTTTGATGATGAAGGAAATTTGTATACGCTGTATAAAATAAGAGGCAAATTACACGACATTGTAGGAAAGTATTTCAAATCTTCAACGTACCATTTAAAATACATACTAAACGAATGCTTATTCCAAAAAGGTTTAATAAAATACAGATTTGGTAAAGAATATGTCAAAAATAATGAAGAAATAGGAATAAAAAATTTTATTACTGATAAAGGGATGAAATATCTTGAAGAAAAATACTCTTTTTGTCCCAACAAAACATTAGGGGAACTTACGGAAAAAGAATATATTAGTACTTATGGTAATATAGTTCCAAGAATATCCTCAACATTGTCTAAGTTAGCAGAAGGACCTGCTGGACTATCAAAGCAACTAGAAAAACATTTTAAATTATTTAATAATATCCAAAAATATACAGGTTTAAATTCAACCGCATTAAAATTAGTTCAACAATGGGAAAACTCACCTTCTTTAAAAGCGGCAAGAGATGCAGCAGCAACATATTCTCATATTGTTGGCAACACACCTTATTTAAAGGCTGTTGCTGGAATTCAAAATGTAGTTCCTTCCAATGTACAAAAAGTAAGTAATGAATTTGTTCAGAATCAAAATTTTGATAGTAAAGACTTAAATGAAGAAAGCGATTTAAAAAATAACAAATTTTATACATTTGAAGGTATTTTAGGTCAAAATTGCGGAGAAGTTGTAACGCCAACAAGTGAAGATAGTAAAAGAATTCAGGAAAAAGGATTTAAAGTAGAAAATGGAATTAAAGTTTTAAGAGGGTTTACAAATTCTGCAATATTAGCCTTTGCCTCTCAGAAAGATGAAAATTATCAAAGAAAGGAAAATCCCGATCATCTTAATGCAATAGAAAAATTTGTTGAGAATATGAGAACCTCTGCAAAATATTTACCAGAAGTAACTTTGATAGCACGTGGTTATGAAAAACTTGAAAAAATAAATCTTTCTGGTACTTTGTCAGAAAAACAAAGGGGTGAGCTAGAAAATCTTGAATATTATAAATTAACGGTATCAGAAGGTAATTTATACAGAATTGATGGTAATCATAGACTTGAGGCATTAAAAAAAGATAATTATTACATTCCATTTTCAATAATAATCTGGGAAAATGTTGATATAAATCCTGATGACGAAGCATTTCTATTTTATTTTTTAAACAATAAAGCAAAGAAATTAACCACAGAAGAAAATTTAAAAGGTCTTGTTAATGCAACAACCTGGAAGCCACATGAATTGTTAGAAGCAAATAAGTATTTACCACATTTACAATACTTAGAAGGACAAATTCAAACAAGTAAATTTTTAAGTTCATATTTTTGCAATAATGAACCAATAAAAAATATTGCAGAAATATTAGAAAAAATTGAAGATAATATAGAATTTAATCAGTTTCAGAAAATAATATCTCTAACAAATGAACTATTGATTCATGATAAATGGAACAGACTAAAAATTTTTGATTTTTATTGTCAATTAGTATTTTATATTGCCTATAAAATTTCGGATAAAAAAGTATGTTTGAGTGTTTTAGATAATATCAATAGTTGGGTAAAAAAATACAAGTTTGATAACACAACTTTTGATAACCCAATTATGTTATATAAAAGTGCTGAAAGAACTAACAATACTCGCCCGATAAAAGTTTTTATTGCAATGCCATATTATGACGATGAAATAATAGAAGATGTAAATGATCAGTGTAAAAAACTATCAGAGGAATTAATAACAAAATATCCATTACTAGAAAATAGATTTGAAATATACGAGGTTATGAAACATAGAGGATATGAAATTGATATCCAAAATCAAATTATGGAACAAATAAAATCTGCTGGTATTTTTATTGCAGATGTATCTGAACATATTTGTAAAAAAGGAACAAAAACAGTAGATTGTCATGCGAATCCAAATGTAATGTATGAATTAGGACTTGCCAAAGGGCAACCATATACAGAAATAATTTTATTAAAGAATAAAAACGATAAAATAGAAGTGCCATCCGATATTATTACAAAATACTATAATAAGTTTGAATTTGATAAAAAAGTATCAATGCGAAAAAAACTATTTGAAGCTATTGAAAACATTTTAAAAGATAAATTTGAAATAATATAACTTGATTTAATTCAGACTTTAAGTGATGAATACGACACCTGAAAATAAAAGGAGGTCGTAGATGGAAAAAGTCGGATTAAATATTACGCAAAAAGAATTTAAGCAGTTGAGCAAATGGGCAGAAAATGTTTATAACACGATTGTTGTTATAGATTACTTTGTTGCAAGCCAACCGGAGATAGAAGAATGTTACAATCTTGCACTGATTGTAAAGCATTTGAGATGTGATGCGGATTTATTAAATGCGTTCTTTATTGACCACGAAGAAGAACTTGAGAATTAAGCGGCGTTTAAATTATATTCAAATACCGTTCAAAAGGTGTTCAAAAAATATTTGTGTTGCAATGTTTCGATTTGAAGTGCATACAGTTGATGTTTCTTGCCAAAAGAGTAATAAATTGTATAGCTTGAAAGGAGCATAATATGACTGAAAAAATAGACTTATTATTTGGAACAAAGATTTTAAACCGTCAAACAAATGAAATTGGATTGCTAATTAAAACTTGGAAAAACGAATTCGCAGATGGGAGCATTTGGTTTGCAACCTGCGTTGATTCAAAAGGGAAGCGTTACCATATTGAACTTGATGAAATTGTGCCAATGGAGGAAGTTAATGATTCTGAAAAATAAACTCACCAAAGAAACTTTAGAAGAAACTCCTCCTATAAATTTTAAATTTTGACATCTCATTAATATTCTTGTCTGTTAATAGAATTTTCGACGTAACTTTGCATTGATTTAGCAACATGTTCTTTATTTGCTTTTATTGTTTCTTCCCATTTCGTTTTATTTTTGGTTTTGCAATGCAAGCATTTCATAATATCAAGATATTCAGCTTGCAAATTTGTTGTATTTTGAAATATGGCATTTATCCAATTTACTGTTACATTATTTTGTTGTTTAAATTGCTCATCTAATTCCTTGACGTTTTTTTCGTATTCGATATAAGCACTACACTGTGATGCAATAGGTCTCTGCCCCACGGGAATATTGCAAGAAGTACAAGGATGGATTTTAGAATGTATTTTTAATGCCAACATTTCAGCTTTCAAACTGGAACATTCCATATAGCTTGATGCTATTATAATTGATTTTTGTACTAAATTATATATGGATTGAATTTGCTCAACCATTTTTGCTTCTTTTGAGTTTTTCAAGAAAGGTGAATATCGCGCAAAATTGACATTCATAATTATATTGTTAATTGTATTTGCGTAATTTTCAACAGCTTTTGTTGCATACTTTAAGTTAGAGTTTCCGTTAAGATTAGCAATTAGTTGTTTTATCTGTTCAAAATTTAAATCTACAAAAATTCCTGTAAAAAATAAATTATTGAAAAATTCTTCGCGTTCATGCAAATAATTAACGAATGCAGTATAAATTGCCAAAAAAGCACCGGTCAGAATAGCAATTAAAATATTGGATATCGTAGGATGTGCTGAACGAACAATATAAAACACAATTATGGAAAGAAAAAATATTAAACTTAAACTAATACACATTTTTCTATGAATATTCATGACAAACCTCTTTTTTATGATAATAGTATAAAAAAGAGTGTCGTATTACTCTATTCCCAAAACTTCGCGTTCGATTTCTCGGACTTGTTCGGGGGTGAGGAAGTTTTGTTGTTTGGGTTTGGATTGGGAAATGGATGCTTCGTATTCTTTGAGCAGAGGGATATTTTTTAGGATGTTCATGAATGAATAAATTTCGGATTGGTTTGTGTGCGAGTTTTTGTCCAAATCATTGTTCAGTTTTCGCATCATTTTTCTTGCAAGTTCAAGCAGTTCTTGGCTGAATGCGTCTTTTTCGTGCTCATATTCAAATTTTCGTTTGTCCCAATCGTATTTCTTTTTCCAATAGAACAAAGTCCTACGCGACAAATCAAGCTCCATTCCAATCTCGCCAAGTGTCTTATTTTCTTGTACATAAAGCTTTTGAGCTTGTTTTAATTTATTAAATTTTGCCATTTATATATTCTCCTCAAAAATTATTCTGTTAATACTAAATTTGTTTTTGTCCGTCAGTCGTCGCACCTGAAAATCGCAGTCGGTTTTTGCGAGTTTTTCGCGTTTACAATATTTTAAAATCTGGTTCAAAAGAGCGAGCGAATTTTTCAATCGTCTTTCGCCCATTCCTCGTCGTTTGCAGATCGTGTAAAACCGTTTAATATCCTCTGTGTTTATCCCTCGGACTTTTTTGTTTCCTAAAATTGGGATTACATTTGTTCTCAAAATCGCGGTGTAAGTCTTTATTGTATTGGGTTTGCAAAAGTTCGCCGCATAATCTTTCATAAAAATTTCTGAAACGGATTTCAAAGTTATATTTTTGTTTTCAGCTTCGGAGTTGGTAAATACAGCAAATTCGACCTTGTTTTCAAAATCCTGATATTTATAAATCCCGTTTTCAAGAGTTAATTTGCCATCCGCAATAAGTTTTTCCAATTCCGCCGAGACGTTGCATTCAGCTATCATTTCGATTTCATCTAGGGTAAATTCTTTTAAATATTTTGCTAATTTTTCAATGTTCATACAATTTGTCTAATCACCTCCATATTAATTTCAGTCAGGTTGTTTTCTCTTGCAATGGTTTCAAGCTTATTTATCAACAGAACAATTTGCCTGAAGCGGTTGTGTTTTTGGTGGATATATTCAATTGCATCAGCTGAAATCGGCACTTGCGAAAGTTCGTTTATAATTTGAGAAATGTCGCTAACTCCAAAGGTTTCAAATTTTAAAATTTCTGAAAACCTATCATAAAGGTGTTTGTATCGCTCGAGTTTTCGGTGTGCCAAGCCCATTCCAATCATAATAATCGGGCAGTCAGTCTCGTCGTGCAAATCTCTGAGGATTTCGACAGTCTTAAAGTTGTTCATTAAGTAGTCGATTTCATCAATAAAAATCACTTTCAGATTGGCTTTGAGTTTTTTAACCACAAGGTTGAAGTTGTCTGAAGTCAAGTATCTCGGCAACTCATCCATTTCTTTTATCAACCCGTCAAGAAGCCATCTACCTGTCATAAGATTTGAGGCTCGAAGATAAATTCCATCATACTTGCACGCAAGCCACAAGGCAGTTTGAGTTTTACCGAGCCCGGGTTCACCATAAACAAGCCCCATTTTTGGAATGTTTTTGGGTTTGTTGACCAAATTTTCTACAAGTCCGATAAAGTTTTTAACATTATTTGTTCTTATAAATACTTTGTTCATATTGTCCTTTCTTGGCTTGCTCGCGTTAAACGGACACGCTCACGCTTCGGCCCTCTGCTCGCAAGCCGCTATTCATAAAGTAATCTGTACTCCTTTGTTTGTTTAAATTCCGAAATCCAAGGGTTGGTTGGCTCGTGTTTGATTAAGTATTCATATTTTTGCGAATTATTTTTGAAAAGGGTTTGAAGGGGTAAATGATTTTTATCTTTCGTACCTGTGCCAAAATTATTTGTGTTTAAAATGGTTTTTGAACTCTCTTTGAACGCAGATTGAACAGGTGGTGAAATTTCTTCATCCATCTTGGTTTCGAGATATTTTATTTCTTCGGTCGAAAAGTAGTTTTTGACTGCGTTTATGGTTTTCTTCTTGAGTTGTTTTTGCCGAACGATTTTTTGTTTGTAGTCCTCGTAGTCTTTGACATCGCCCAATAATTTTGCCATCGGGTGGGTTTCGGTTACACGTTCTGCGGTGCATAAAAATTCGCCTTTCGGGGTGAAAACTTTGATTTTTGTGAGATCAAAGAGGTTGTATTTGATTAAAACTTTGCTTTTAAATCCGTAGAGCCGTTCGTCAAAATAGTCGCAACCCAAGAACCTGACTCCGTTTCGCTGAATTGTTTTGACCTCTGTTGCAAGCATTAAATCGTCGAGAGTGTCTGGGTTTACGTTTTGGCGTTTTCTGTCTTCCAAAACCTCGGTGATAGTTTTGTTTGGGACATTGGGACAGGTTTGGGAGTTTTTGAAATTCAGCCACATATTAATCATTTTTATTACTTCTTCAATGGTCGGGATATAGTCATTATGCCAAGCAGAATGCAGTTTTTCATTTCGCATCAAGTAAGCCGGTTTATTTGCAATATTGCTTCCGACATAGCTTGGCATAAGTTTTTCAAAGCCTTCTTGAAACTCTTTGAAAAATCGCTCGATGACTTTCGCTCTGGCGTTATAAGGTCGGGCAAAAACCGTTTCAATCCCAAGTTTTGAATAAAGACCTTGAAACCCAAGTTCGTTAAAACCCTTGTCGTTAGTGAAATATTTCGCCCTAAAAGCTCTGCCATTATCCTGATAAATGATTTTCGGCATCATATCGAGGTTTATTATTGCGTTTCGAAGGGCGGATGCTATGCACTGGGTGTTTTCTTCAAGCATAATCTCGTAACCCACAAGGGCGGTCGATTTCCAATCTAAAAAACCGACTAAAGTAGCACGACTTGGCTTGCCTGTGAACGGATTTATCACTTGAAATGCAAGTTTATGACCGTCTGCAACAAGAATAACGCCGACTTCCAAAAGTGATGCGTCACGTTTAATATAAGGTTCAACCTTATCGGACAAAGCTTTTTCGCCATCTCGGGCAAGCACCCATTTATCGTAATTATTTGCCTTAAACCATTTTGCATATCTGCGGAAAGTCGCATCGGCGGGGATAAAATCTTGCCCTTGCTCCTTTAATTTGTATTTAGTGAGGGCGGTAGCTTTGCCGATAGAAAATCGATTCGGGTGCAAAAGCAGGCTCATAAAAATTTTTATTTCTTCGTCGGTCAAAGTGGTTCTAAACTCACCGATTTTGGAATATCTGTATTGCGGAAGCAGTTTTTCGTAGTCTTCGGAACCATCAAGCATTGCGTTCCAACGATGAAGCGAACCTCTGGAGACTTTGCCCAAAACCTGTCGCAAATGCGAATCTGTCGTGTTGTGCAATTTGACAAAATCATAATCGGCTTGGATTTTGATATTCGATTTTCGGCGAAACTCAAGCCATTTATGGACTAAATCGAGCCGTGCAAGTGCGATTTGCTTTGCTTTTTCGGGGATAAATTTACTTGTCTCAATTTGGTTTTCCATTGTCTCAAATTCCTTGTAATGCTTGTGTACACATTCATTACTCGTTTTGAGACAGAAGTCAAGTCCTGAAACCAATCTCCTCAGAGATGTTTCAATATATCTTTGTTAGTAGTTTGTGTTTTCTACTAACCATTCTTCTTCTGGAGTATTACCTTTTTTGACAGCATCATTATAATAATTTGTTATACTTTTTAAGGCTCGTTCAAATGCAATTTCTTCCGTTTCAGCAAATACGCTACTTGGAATATATACAGTTGCTTGTTCAGGCGTATGTATAAAATGACTTAAAGAAAAACAGATATCATCACGATCAAAATATTTATAAAGTTTGATTTTAATTTTAATCTCAGGTATTCCTTCTAATCTGAAAGAATATTCGCCGAGAATCTGTACTGTATCAGTTACTACATTTTCATCATAATTTAGCTTCCTTAAATCCATATATCCTCCTTTTTACTCGATCCTATTATTAAAAACTATCTTTAAAACTCATACACAATCTTTTTATATATAATACAACAAAAATTGTCCATAAAAGTCTCATTTTTTCAATTTTAACTATCTATTTGTACCAAGTCCAAATTCTAATCTCAGAGACAATTTATCAAATCTCATTTTATGAGATAAATTATTTTTGCACTTGCTTGCACTGTTTTGCACTTGGGGAGAGATTGGTGTGACGGGGTGTTTGGGCAATTTAAAATAAAAGAATTTAAAACTTGATGCAAATTAGTGCAAGAATAGAGACAAAAGTGCAATTTTTGACCGGTAAATCTTAACACTAAAAAACTGCGGAAACCGCCGTCAATCCTAAATATTTTATAAAACATCGCCATCCAAAAGTCTCTAATACATTATAAATTATTTTTGCACTTTATTGCACTGTTTTGCACTCGAGGAAAAGTTGATGTGGCGTGAGATAGACCCTGAAACGAGTTCAGGGTGATGGGTTATTGGTGCAAAAGAGTGCAAGAACAGAGACATTAGAATTATACATGTCAGAGTAGAGATTAGAACTCTCGCAAAATCCGAAAAACCGCTCGCCTTAGATTATACGACGCCTTCTTGTGTATTAAAATTTTAAAATTTTTCTTATTTTTCTATAACTTTCCTTTCTTTTTGTCTTGGCACATTCACATTAATCGCTCTTGTTTAAAGGAAAGTCAAGTGTTTTTATTAAAAATATTATTAAGAAGTTATTAAGTTATTTTTTATTTTTCTTCTCTAAAATCTTTTGCGTTTGCTTTACGCTTTCTATAAAATGTTTTTCAACTTCTGAAAGCTCGTCTTTAACTATTTCTTTGTATTTTGCATACTCTGCTAATGCTTTATTTTCAGCCTCAAGTTTTGATATTGTTCCTGAATTTTCAAGTAATTCCGACCCTGTCATTTTAATAAAATCATCAAGTTTTACAATCCAATCTTTCATTGTCATTGGAACCTGTCTGATTGCTTGTAATTCAGCAAATTCAAGGTAGGCTGAAGTAATTCTGTTTAAAATATTCAATTCTTTTTCATCCAGATAGTTTTTTGCAACAGTAACTTCGTTTTTTCTTGGATGATTGCCTTTAAAAACTGTTAAGCCCATGTTATCTTTGGCACTATCTGCTCTTAAATAAATAATTTCAGCAGCAGTATGCCCATGGGCTGCAAAATGCATTTTATTTTGAACAACTTTAAAGAATTTTAGCGTTTCATCTGCCTTAGGGCTATAATCAATGCTTGTTGCATAAATATCTAAAATCTGGCGGTAAAAAACTTTTTCAGATGAGCGAATATCTCTAATTCTCTCTAAAAGTTCTTTCCAATACCCGCCACCGCCGGATTGTTTTAATAATTCATCATTAAGAGCAAAACCTTTAATCATGTATTCCTTGAGAGTTTGCGTTGCCCAAATTCTAAATTGAGTACCTCTTAAAGATTTAACGCGATAACCGACAGAAATTATAACATCAAGGTTATAATGTTTTGTATTGTAGTTTTTGCCGTCATTGGCAGTTATTCGGAAATTCCGAACAACTGAATTTTCATCAAGTTCACCTTCTTCAAAAATATGAGAAATATGTTCGCTAATATTTGCCTTACTTGATTGAAACAACTCAACCATTTGATTTTGTGTAAGCCAGACGGTTTCATTTTCAATTTTTACATCTATTTTTGTTTTACCGTCTTGGGTTTGATAAATTATTATATTATTTTCCATTAAAGCATTATTCTCCTAAAGTGTATTATATAACAAAATAGGGGATTATGCTTGAAATCTAAATCTCAAGGACAATTTATCAAATCTCATTTTATGAGATAAATTATTTTTGCACTTTCTTGCACGGTTTTGCACTCGGGGATAGGTTGATTCGGCGGGAGATAGACCTTGAAACAAGTTCAGGGCAACAGGTTTGCGGTGCAAAAGAGTGCAAGAATAGAGATAAAAGTGCAAGAAAAGACCGCCAAATCTCAACACTAAAAAATCGCCTCAAAAGGCGATTGTGTGGGCGTTTGGTTCAAACAAAACGCAATCCAAAAGTCTCTATTACATTATAGCGATAGTGTGGGCGTTTGCATTATATAATCCGCTATCCAAAAGTCTCTAATACTTTATAACATTATACTTATGAAATGGGTAAAAACTTATAAAAAATATTTTTAATAAATAAAAAAAGACAGGAATTTAATTCCTGTCTTTTTTATTAGCAAGGGAGAGACTCGAACTCTCGACCTCTCGGGTATGAGCCGAACGCTCTAGCCAGCTGAGCTACCTTGCCACACCACAACGAATATCTTCGTGTAAGACTATTCTGACATGAAGATAAAAATTTTTCAAGCATTTATTTTATATTTTTTATTGCCCACACAAAATAGTCTGATTCTGTTTTGGCTCTGTGTGCGCAAGCTACACCATTCATGGTGTTAGTTGTGTTTATATTGCAGTGAGAATTTACTGTAAAAGAGGTGTTTTTATCTCCTACTGTTTTTAGTTCTCCATCTAAAAATCTGAAGGTGAACAAGTCATAACCCCATCTGTTTGGTAATTTTTTATAACCGTTAATATCTACACTTATATAGATTGGTGAATATATGGCATTTGAAGGGTTTTCAAAAAGTAAAAGAGTTCCGTCTGCCAGAAGAATTTGTCCGTCATCGAAAAATGATGGATTAATATTTGTTTTACCATCAAGTGTTTTATAGGGGTTATCTTTTGTATTTTTAGAATAATCATAGCAGGCAGGATTGTTAACTCTTGTTGTCAAATCGCCGCAGCTTGTTGCATTGGTAAGATATTTTATAAATGTTTTATGAAATCTTCCATATTTGTCATCTTGATAATCTCTCGGGTCAACTGCAACATCATCGGCTTCCATTTGTTTAAAAACTTGTTGAACTACCGAATAGGATTTCAAAAATTGGGATCTTAGCTGATGTGCTTTATATGTTGTAATAAGTCCGGGTATTGTAATTGCGGCTACAACACCGATTATGCCTAAGGTAATTAAAATTTCCGCTAGTGTAAATGCTTTTTTCATAATCTCATCCTCTAATATGTTCATACATATGAACTATTATAAAAATTTATTGAAGTAATATCAAGATACAAGTTCATACATGTGAAGATTTATTAAGGGATGATTAATCAGGATTTTAATAAAATAATATGCCAGAGGATTTTAAAACTCAGGAAAGAACACGGCTTAACACTTGAACAGCTGGCTTATCAAAGCGGTATATCCAAAGGTGGTTTGAGTGAAATTGAGCGCAATATGAAAGAGCCAAGAGCATATACGATTTTGAGAATCTGTAATGGTCTTGGCATTTCTATGAAAGATTTTTTTAATTTTGATGAACTTGAGGAATTTGCAGGACTGTTGTAGTAAAGTTAATAGGTTGATAAGTTCGTTACGTTTATATTTACATTTACCCCTTGTCATTCTGAACTTGATTCAGAATCTTTCTTTGTGGAGCATAATACAGTACGAAGTACCTTGCGGAGCTGAATGGTATTACTTACTTTAGGTTATAGCTGGTAGCATAGTACAGTACGAAGTACCTACCTTTTAGCTGTGGTTTTTATGATGTGCCAGCCGAATTTTGTACCGACAGGGTTTGAAATTTCGCCGATTTTTAGGTCGAATGCTGCATCGGAAAATTGCTGATCCATTTGTTTGCGGTTAAAAAATCCTAAATCTCCACCGTATTGTCCTGATGGACATAAGGAATATTGACGTGCCGCATCTTCAAAAGTTATATCACCGTTTACGATATCTTTTCTTATTTGAACGGCTTCTTTTCTGGTTTTTACAAGTACGTGGCTTGCGCGAACTTCGCGAACATCAAGGTTCGGATTTAGGAATCCGCCTTGAGCAAATGCACTTAGTCCCATAAATATAATTGCCATTGCTGTAAATAATTTTATAATTTTTTTCATATAACTCTCCTTTTTTGAATGTATTATAGCATAATTTTTAAGATTCTGATTTGTCCTGTCGGGCATATTTTTACAGTTGAATTGTTCTAAGTACAAGATAGTATCTGTAATTTCCCCAGTATACAATTATGGAGATAAAATTATTATCCAAATCTGATGCTTCTAGGTAGGTATCAGGAATGGGTTTACGTTTTGAACTGTTTATGTGTTTACCTATAAATTTTAATGTCTTTTCACGTATTAATTGTACTTTGGTCATTTTAATCTGCGGAAGATTATTTTTGTAAAAATCCAGCGGAACCATTTCTTTCAGATAACAAGGGACAATATATTTGACTTTTCCCTGTTGTTTAAAAAGCATGAACCATTCGCCGTTGTGTTCACGCGGGGTTAGAAGATAGTATCCCGGTTCGATTGCGATTGATTTAAAAAACAATGGAGCGGTTAATCTGAAAAGCGGATACGGTGACCAGGTTGAATACATTGTGTCTTGGTATTCCCCGGGGTCAATATTATGCATATATTTAAATTCCGGGACTGGCATGTCACGGTACATTTTTTCAATATCAATTTCTTGCGTGTATTCATCATCTGAGATTTCCTGAGAGTTTACATCTTCAGGGTAAGATGCTGCCTTATCATCTGATATGGCAGGTAAATTTACCGTAAATAATGCGAAAATTACCAGAAATATACCTGTAAATAACTTTTTCATATACTGATTTTAATATTATTTGTATAAAAATCAATCCTTCTTATAATTGAAAATACTTATGGCACAGAATTATTCCTTGTGATAATATAGGTTTATGGACAGATTAGAATTTATAAAAGCAAAACGTATTGTTGTAAAACTCGGGACAAATGTTTTAAGAAATGATGAAGGTTATGTTTCATTACCGCGGGTTTATTCATTTATTGAAGATATTGCAAACCTTGTAAAATCGGGGAAAGAAGTTATTGTAATTACCTCCGGTGCTGTAGGACTCGGGAAAAAACGTCTGGGACTTGAAGATACTCAGGGGACTGCTTTAAAACAGGCATGTGCTGCTATAGGGCAGGGGAAATTGATGTCTATCTATGAAAACGGATTTGATACTTATGGTTTAACTGCCGCTCAAATTCTTTTAACAGAGGATGATTTTTCAGTCAGAGAAAGATATTTAAGCCTTAGAACAACATTAAATAAACTTCTGGAACTTGGTGCAATCCCTGTTATAAATCAGAATGATACGGTTTCAACGCTTGATGTTGCACTTCGTTATGTAAAAGAGGATATGCAGGTTTGTTTTTCTGATAACGATAAGTTGTCTGCGCTTGTTGCAAGTGAACTTGATGCAGATTTGCTGATTATTTTATCTGATATTAATGGGCTTTATAATGATAACCCGAAAACTAATCCTGATGCTGAACTTATAAAATCTGTTAAAGAGGTTGATGATAAAATTTTGGCACTTGCTTCAGGTGTGTCTGACGGCGGTCGCGGAGGTATGGAAACAAAGCTAAAAGCCGCGCGTCTTGTTACCCGTTTTGGCGGAAAAGTTCTAATTGCAAACGGAAAACAGCCGTTTATTATTAAAAGAATTTTTGAAGGTGAAGATTTAGGAACTATGTTTTTGCCATCTAATGAAAACTTATCCGATAAAAAACGCTGGATTGGATATGCGACAAATATTATTGGCAAAATAATTGTTAATAAGGGTGCAAAAGAGGCTCTATTAGCAGAAAAAAGCTTACTTCCAATCGGGGTTGTTGAAGTTAAAAACACCTTCAAAAAAGGTGATGTAATTTCAATTTTGGATGAAGAAAATAACGAAATCGCGCGAGGTATCGTTAATTATGATTCTGACTCCTGCAAAAAAGTAATCGGATGCCATTCGGACAATATCGCGGAAATTCTCGGGTTTAAGAATTACGATGCGATTATTACAAGAGATAATATAACTATTCTTTAAAATTTCACGTACGCGGGATAAGGAGAATTAAATGGAACAAGATTTTTTAAATATAGCAAAAGCAGCTAAAAAAGCGTCTTTAGAAATTGCTGATTTATCAGGAGAGCTTAAAAATCAGGCATTATTAAAAATCGCTGATATGATTGAGCTTAATAAAAATGAAATTTTTGAAGCTAACAAAGCTGATTTGGAAGAAGCTTTGCATATGCTTGAAAACGGTGAAATTACAAAATCTACTTTTAACCGTTTGAAGCTTGATGAAAATAAAATGCGCGATATGGTACAGGGTGTCAGAGATATTGCGGCACTGGCAAATCCTGTCGGGAAAAAACTTTTTACCCGTATGCTTGATAAAGATCTTGTTCTTACAAAAGTAAGTTGTCCTATCGGGGTTTTGGGAATAATTTTTGAGGCGCGTCCGGATGTAATATCACAGATTCCATCTCTTGCAATCAAATCATCAAATGCAGTGATTTTAAAAGGCGGAAAAGAATCCAAAAATACCAATAAAAAAATTATGGAAATTATAAATAAAGCGCTCGAAGATGTTGACGGGTTTCCAAAAAATGTTGTTCAGCAAGTATTTTCGCGTGATGATGTAGCTGAGATGCTAAAATGCGATGAATATATTAACTTGATTATTCCGCGCGGAGGTAACAATCTTGTAAAATTTATCAAAAATAATACAAAAATTCCGGTTCTTGGACATGCTAGCGGAATTTGTCATATTTTTGTTGATGAAAGCGCTGATATAGAAATGGCTTCTAAAGTTGTTACAGATGCTAAAACCCAGTACCCGAGTGCTTGTAACGCTGTTGAGACACTTTTAATTCATAAAAATTTTCCAAAAGCGGATGAACTTTTGGCTTCACTTCAATTGAACGAAATCAAGCTTATCGCAGAACCTGAAGCATGGGATATTGAGTATGGTGAGAAAACCTTGGCTTATAAATTTGTTAATTCGCTGGATGAAGCAATCGAACATATTAATACATTCGGTTCTGGTCACACTGATTGTATTATTACAACAAATATTGCTAATGCTGAAAGTTTTATGAATAAAGTTGATTCAGCAGGTGTTTATATGAATGCTTCAACCCGCTTTGCCGATGGATTCAGATACGGTTTTGGCGCTGAAGTCGGAATCTCTACAAATAAAATTCACGCTCGTGGTCCTGTAGGTCTGGAAGGTTTAACCATATACAAATATAAATTAATAGGTAATGGTAATATCGTTGATGATTACGTTAAAGGTATAAAGAAATTTAACCATAAAGACATGTAAACCTTGACAAAACCCTAATTTCATGCTACAAATATAGCAGGAGTGTGTATTATGTTGAATAGTGTGGCAAAACAGGAACTTATTAATAGAAATTATAACCATATTTACGCTCATGAAATGGCGCATAAAACTGCAGGCGGAAGCTTTGCAGGTGCAATTTCTATTGAAAGAAATGCTGATGGAATTCCTGTATCAGGTCATGTTCCGATAAAAATGCCTGTATTAAACAAAGCTAATCCGCAAAAAACTATTGATCATGCTAATATTGTTATTCGTGCTGCTTTAGCACCGGGAGATCCTTCAGATCAAGATTACAGAGTTGCAGCACAGGCCGAAAGCATAAAAATGCAAGCACTTGCGTTCAAATCAAAACATCAAGGTCAAAAATTAGATTATAATGCTTAGTTTTTACTGAACATAATAGTCTTATCCTACTGTGAATTATTACGAAAAGTTCAAATAGATGAAATGTTGATTTTTTCGTATATAATGTTGTTAAAAGTAGGAGGTTTAATGGAAAATATAGTTTCAAATTTCGCTGGCGGACAGCGTTCAGATATAAATCCGACCCGTATTAAAGTTATTGGTGTCGGCGGTGGCGGCGGAAATGCCGTTAACAGAATGATTAAGGCAAAACTTGCAGGTGTTGAGTTCTGGCTTATGAATACTGATTTACAGGTTTTAACTTACAGTAATGTTCAAAATAAATTACAGCTTGGTGTAAGTACTACAAAAGGTCTTGGTTCAGGCGGAGACCCGTCAACAGGTGAAAAAGCTGCTTTAGAAGTTAAAGATGAAATTACAAAAGCTTTGGAAGGTGCGGATATGGTATTTATTACTGCCGGCATGGGCGGTGGTACAGGTACAGGCGCTGCTCCTGTTGTTGCTCAAATTGCTAAAGATTTGGGAATTTTGACAATTGCTTTTGTTACTAAACCTTTCTGCTGGGAAGGCAAAAAAAGAATGGCGCAAGCTGAAGCCGGTATTGAAAAACTTAAAAAATATGTCGATTCAATTCTTGTTGTACCTAACGATAAATTATTACAGGTTGTTGAACGTCAAATCGGTTTAAGAGAAGCTTTCTGTGTTACTGATGAAGTTCTATACAGAGGTATTCAAGGTATTTCTGATATTATTACAATACCTGGTATTATCAATATCGACTTTGCAGATGTCAGAAAGGTTGTTAAAGATTCAGGTACAGCATTGATGGGTATCGGCAGAGCTCAGGGCGAAGGAAGAGCTGTTAAGGCCGCTGAAATGGCTATTAATTCACAACTTCTTGAATCTTCAATCAATGGCGCATCCGGTATTATCGTTAATATTACAGGAAGTTCTAATATGACACTGTACGAAATCAATGATGCAACAACACTTATCAATAATGTTGTAAAAGATGATGCGGATGTGATTATCGGTACTGCCGTTAATGAAGCATTCCAAAACGAAATTCAAATTACAGTTATTGCAACTGGTTTTGCAGAAAAATCAGAAGCTCCTGTTCAGTTATCAGCAGCTGAATATTTTCAGGGCAAAACTACAACAACAACTGTAGAAACACCTTCAAATAGTTCAGGTTTTCCTAAATTATCTTTGAATTTAGATGTTCCTGACTTTTTGAAAAAAGATTAGTTGATTAAAAACGGGACGCCTTTTTAAGGCGTCCCCGTTTTTTTATCCTTTGTTTATTTAATTATTGTGCATAATTCCCGGTTTTGATATCAAGATTTTTATAATCTCTGGTATGTTTTTCTGCAAATTCTTCAACTTTATGAACTTCATCAAAGAATTTCTCAAGAAGCGGCAATACAGGAGAATCCTTACGGATTTTGAGTTTTCTGATTAAATCATAAATTCTCTGGTATGCCTGTAATTTTAAGTTTAATTCTTCTACTTGTTTTGTTGCAACATACAAAGTTGCGGTTTTGACATTTTCCATATACAAATGAACGTATGCAGTTTTTGAGTGTTCAGGATGATTTTTTATTTCTTCATTTATTTTTTTGAATCCTTCTTCAACAATTTTGATTGCTCTACGGTAATTTGTATTTTTGAATTTTTTGATAATATTTTCTTTTGCGATATTGAGTTTTTCTTCGTAATTCGGATCATTATCAATATTTCCAAGTTTTTTAAGTTCTTTTTGTACAATTTCTGTTTGTTTTGAAACAGATGTGAAAATATTATCTATACGTCTGATATTTTTATAAACGTTGTCGAATTTAATATCTTTTGTAAACATTTCAATTACGCGTTCTGTCAGACCGAGCTGTTCAATAAACATAACAAGTGTATCGAGATCCTCGTCTTCTAAAAGCGGTTTAATTAATACCGCAATGCCTTCATCAGAATCCATATTCACTATTCTGCCGTCAGTCAACATAATTTGTGAGTTTTTGAATTCATCACGTACAATGTTAAGGTTTCCTTTTTTTGCGCAATTCATCAGAATATATTGCATTTCAAGAATATTTGCACTTATAAGCATTGATTGAACATTTGTACGGTATACGTCTTTTACATCTTCAAGTTGTTTTGTTTCTGCCGGAGAATATTGTTTGTCTTCTTTATCAGGTTTTGCAAGAAGCAGAAGATATTCATTGAATATTTTTTCCGGGAATTTCATTATTCTGTGTTTTTCGTAAAACATTTCAAAATCTGCAAAATAATAACCTGCATCAGGATTGTCTTTAGCTAATGCGCCAATCCATTTATCAATTAATTCATATGCTTTGTTTTGGTATTTAGGATCAATTACGTTCATTACAAATTCACGTTTTTTTTCTTTAATTGTTTCAATCTGTAATTTTATTGATTCAGCCATTGTTTTGCCGTCAACCGTAGTTGAGTACATTTTTAATTCGTTATACATTATGTCAATAAGTTTTTTATATTCACTTCCTGTTGTTCCCTGTTCAAGTTCCATTATCTTGAAACCTGCATCTATTGTGTCTTTAACGGATGTGTCTTCTCCGTTTAACTGTAGGAATTTATATATTAAATCTTTAATATATTTTTCCTGACGGGTTGTGATTGGCTCGGAATCGTTTAGTTTCTTAGAATATTTTTTCAGTTGTTCAACCATTTTAAATGATTTATCTTGAACTTTAAATGCATCTATTGCTTCTGCTGCTTCAATAATCTCATTGAAGAAGGTTTGAATACATTTTTCTGTTTCTTCTTTTGATTCTGTTTCAATTTTCGGATAAGCCGGGAATAATCCGTATTGTTTGAATGCCATAGGTTTCAATTTGTCATATTCTTTATGACGGTTGAGGCTTGTTAAAGAGAAGTAGTAATCCAGATAAATGTCATCAAAGGAACGTCCTTTTTCTTCATAATATGCACCGCGAAGGATTCTTTTTGTTTTTGTATAGTCATATGACGGAACGGTTTTACTCATATTTGTTGTGTAACCCAGTTCCTCATTAAATAACATATAAAATACAGAATCCATTGCAGATTCGTCAAGAACTCTGAATTGACGTACAATATCAAAACCTGTTATAGGTTTTATACCCATAGCTTCATCGGTTATTTTTGAACTGTATTTTGTGCTGAATTCTTCAGTTGTCATGTTTTGAAGATTATTGAAAATTTGAACAAATTCTTCATCCGTTGACGGTTCGAAAACATCATCAATCCATTTTGTAATGGCGGATGAAGTTTTGTCCAAATCAGCTAACGTGAATCCCATATTTGCACGAAGCATAGTTCGCACATTGTTAGCAATTTCTTTTATTTTTTCATTTTTGTTATTAAATTCAGGTGTATGATTAGTTAAATAATTAGTAAAACTATCTGTCATTAATTCGATTGTAGTTTCAAGACTGCCGTCAAATTGTTCTTTCGGAATTTTATTTAATGAATTTACTATCTTGATTGTTTGTACAACTGATAATTTAAAATTATTTTCTTTTGCAAGTGTTTCAAGTTGTTTATTAAGAGCATTTCTTACGCTTTCGGTACCGAATTTTGTGATTTCAGGGTTTTTACCAAATGTGTAATTGAAATTTTTACGGGCTTCTTTTCTGATTTCGTTTTTCAAATTTTTAAGCTCGTTCATGGTTGTTTGTTTATAGAAAATTTTGGAATCAGGAATTCCGCTAAATGAACGTGATAGTGCTACTTTTTCAAGCAGAATTTTTAGTTTATCGTTATCCGGAAGTTTGTTATAGTCTTCCTGAGTAACAATACCTTTTTCCAGTGGAGGAATTCCGAAAATTTTGTTTTCTATTTCCAAATATTTTTTATATGTGTTTTTACCAAGAGTTTTGGTTTTATTTATTGTATTTAAAATTTCGCCGCGGCTCATTGTTTTGGCATAATTTTCCAGTTCCTTAAAATACATTAGCGGGTTTAGCAATGTATTTTGTCGAATTTGACGAACATAAGAACCTGCGTTTGGGTATCTTCCCGGAGTAATAATATCTGAAAGCATAGGGAATTTGTATTCATTACCGGTTTTTCCGGCTTGCCCAATTTCTGAGAAAAGATTGTCAAGAAGTTTCCCGTTTTGGTATTTTTCATTTGTAATATAACCTAATTCACCACCGTATTTATTATTGTAATCTGTTCTTAAAAGTCCGTTTTCATCAGTCCAAATATTGGCGTGTTCTTTTGGTCCCCAGGTATTATCATGGAAAATAACATCTTTTGTTTCATTACCAATTTGAACAGGTTTTATATCAGATATATATTGAGCGTGCATTGCGGGTTTTTTGTGGTCGACAGAAGTACTGGTTATACCTGAATAAGGAGAATTTTTAATTTTGCTGATACCAATTCTTCCGTTTGTTTCAATGTAATACGGTCTATCTGTCATTTGTTCAATAATTTGAACTTCCTGAGTTGAATCTAATCCGCTGTGCCCCTCCGCAGAAATCCAGTTTTGTCCTGTTTTTACACCGATTTGTCTGTTTAATTCGTCAAGCGGTTCTTGAATAAGTTTATATTGCAAGTCCAAAAGCCTTGTGGTTTGGGAATACCATCCGTTGATTTTTGATTCTATGCCGTCTAAAAGTTCCTTTTCTGCTTTAGAAAAATGGGTAAGTTCCGGAGGAAGATCTTTTAGTTTTTTGGTTTCACCGTTATTGTTTGTCAGTGCTTTATCAATTGCAGTAAATTTTTGTTGAAGTTTTTTCAAATCTCTTGCCGGAATAATTTCACCAATATTTTCTAATTTTTTTGTAATAATTTCTTTGGCGATTACGGTATTTAAAACTTCGTCATTTTCATCTCTGACTTCCAGTGCATTTTGCAATTGGGTGGTAACTAAAGACATCTGATTGAATTGTTCACCAATTGTTTTAAATACTTCGGCAGTTTTTTCTGTCGGCGCATCCGCCGGTAAACCGTGAAGAACATTGAAACCTTTTATTATATCTTCATTTTTATCTTTGAAAAGAGCTTCGCCGAGTCTGTCATATGTTTCTTTAAAACCCAGCATTTGATTTTTCTTGCCGAATTTATTATAAATTAAAATATATTGTTCTTCTGTACAATTTTTGGATTTCAAAATATTAATATATTTGTCTAATGTTTCAAGAACTTTATTTTTATTGTCGTCTATTTTTAGAGAACTTGCGGTTTGTTGAAGAAGAACTTTATCGGAGTTTTCTTTGATTGCATTATAAGTTGCTGTAATTTCATTTAAGAGTACATTTTTTCTGTTTACTGATAATATAGAATGATAAAAATCATCCAAAATTTGAGTCATAACAAGAGTTATTGCATCTTTATTTGTATGAAGCGCTTCAAGTAATTCTTCTTTGTCATTGTTTACGTCAAAGTTGTAAGCTAACTGTTCTTGAATTTTCGGATTTAATTTTCCTTGTTCGAGTTTTTTGATTAACAATTCCATATTTTGGGCAATTCGGGTTTCCCTATCCGGAATATTGAAGCTTATGGTTAAATCGTTTAATCTTTCGGGAATATAAAGACCAAATAAATTTTGGGTTCTGTATGCTGCTGCAGCTTGATAAAGAGATTCAGCACGATTTATGTTTTTTGCGGTATAGCTGTATGGTTTTGGTTTGTTTAAACTGTTGAGTGTAGTTGTTAAATTTAGTATTTCACCGGCTTTTTTATCCAACATTTCCGAATCTTTTTTATCAAATGCAATAGATAAAAATGCTTTAATTTTTTCTAATTTTGCAGTATCAGTTTCGTTTGGAAGATATACAAAATCTTTTGTATAATCAGTAATTTTATCAGCTTTTTGCGATGTAGAAACCTCAAGTTTTATGATTTCTGTCGATAATTTATTTATTTTATCAGCAGGTGTAGATGGTGAAATTTCTTTTAAAACAATGTTTAATTGCTTAGATAACTTACTTATCAGTTTAACATTATAATTTGTTTTTTCACGTTTTTCATTATTTAATTGTTTAGATTCTTTTTTAGCGTTTTTATATTTTTTCAAAATGAATTTTGTTTTTAGCAGCGCTCTGTAGTAATCTTGCTGACCGATATATTTTTCTTCCATATAAGGCAGAAGGTGAGAATCCTGGAAGAAATCAAAATTTTCTTTATCAAAAGTTGTATACATTCCGACAGCTTCACCGACACCGGTTGTGTTTGCAGCCTGCATCCAGTTCATAGCAGATGTGTCAATAATTCTGTATCCCATATCAAGTGCATATGGATAATCAATATTAATTTTATTTATCGGAACTTTTGTATTTGTGCCGAGTTTTGAAATATCATAAATCATCAGATAAGGAGTATCATCTAATTCAGACATAATCATATCGACAAAATTGGCTTTATCTTCATATGCAAGAGCTTTTCTTGCAATAGAAATTGCAGCACACATACCGTGATTTTTCTGGTTAACAGCTTTTATATTCGGAATATTTGATTCCGGTGTATCTATGGTAATATCGTTAATTATTTCGGCAAGAGCTTGAGTTTTATGTCCTTCAAGCTGTGAATCAATTTTATATTCAGGACTGATAAAATGATTTAAGCGCTTCAAAATATAAAGTTTCTGTGATAAAGGAACTTCTGATGAAACAATGAAATAATCAAGGTTTCTGTTAAGCGCTTTTATATTTTTATTTTCAATTTTTTCTAATTCATCAGTATCAACTTGTGATAAAATTGAATCTCTTAGTTTTAGAATTTCTTTTTCATCATCATTTAAAGATTTGCGGGGGGGGGTTGCTTTTTTGAGTCTTTGAATCAATTGTTCTCCGACTTCAAATCCTGATTTTGAGGCAGCTTTTTGCGCGGCGTTGTTTAATTTAACCTGCCAATCATTGTATGGGCTTTTTCCTAAATCAATGTTTGTTCCGTATTTTAAATTTTCAGAAACATCAAGTAAAAATTTCACGTTATCTTCACTCGGAATTTCTGACAAATTTTCGATTGCCTGTGAAATTTTTCTCTGGTTAATATTGTTTAAATCGTAAGAATTAGACTCTTGCAGTTGATTTACAGTCTTTCTATCCTGACGTTTTCCCATAAAGTTAAGATTTAACGGGTTAACATTATAAATGCGCATAGTTTTCCTTTAAATTTTGTATGTAGTTTTAATGCTTATGAAAATATTTTTTGCCATGTGAAATTGAGAAACTTTACAATTGATAATAATATTTTTTGCAATATTATATAGTTAGGAGGAAAAGAAAATGACAGAGCAACCGGAAATTATACAATATCAACCTTCAGGGGTTTGCTGCCAGCTTATGCAGGTAGCTGTTCAAGACGGCAAAATTTTAGATGCTGAATTCCACGGCGGATGTAATGGCAACCTTAAGGGGATTAAACATTTAATTAAAGGAATGAGTGTAGATGAAGTTATTGAAAGATTAAAAGGAATAACTTGCGGACCAAAACCGACAAGTTGTCCTGATCAATTAGCAAAATGTTTAATTGAATATAAACAACAAAGTCTTACTCAGTCAAAATAGGAGAATTTTTATGAAAATAGCAGTAACTTACAATGATGGTGAAGTTTTTCAACATTTTGGACACACTGAACAAATTAAAATGTATGAAGTTGAAGATAATAAAATTTTATCTTCTGAAGTAGTTTCAACAAACGGTTCAGGACACAGTGCTATAGCTCAATTTTTAGCTGATAATTCTGTGGATACACTAATTTGCGGCGGCATCGGCGGATGTGCGCAAAAAGCATTAGCGCAAAACGGTATAAAACTATACGGCGGAGTTTGTGGAGATGCAGACAGTGCTGTAAATTCTCTTTTATCAGGAACTTTAGAATATGATCCAAACGCAAAATGTTCTCATCACGAACATTCAGAAGGTGCTCATCATCATTGCGGCGGTCATTGCCATTCATAGTAAAAAAGACCCGAAAGGGCTTTTTTTATAATCTCCAGTTCATTCCGCCCTGACAGATTATACCGGTTCTTCCGATATTTCTGATTGTTGCCTGAGCATACATATTAAATCTGTCATTAAATGCTTTCTGCATACCAAATCCGTATTGTAAGTAACCTTGAGACATTTTTAAATGTGGAAGCGATACATTTCCTGCCTGACCGTCAAGTCCGCCAAAGAAATTCCAGGCATATGAAATTGTCGCGTACATACTCCAGCTTTCTTGTTGTAAGATAAAGTTTACACCCGGTGCTACGTTAAAGCCGTTCAAAAATCCTGCTGTCATACTCATTTGACCAAAATCACTGTGCCAGTTTTGCTGACCGAACATATTATATGCTAAAGTCAATGACGGTTGAATTTTAAAGTGTGAACCAAGTTTCCAATCATAAGCCGATCTGCTTGCAGCACCGAAGAAATAGTTAAATCCGTCTTCAGATGTTCCTGCAACATTCATTTCTGTTCCGTAAATACCTGCATAAGCAAGTGCGGTTTCAGTAAAGTTTTGTTTCCAGAAACTTCCCATAAAGCCCGCTTGTGCTCCGTTTTGCCACATTCCGACTTTATTGAATGTCTGGTGTCCGCCGTTATATGCGATATAAGCTGTCGGCATCCAGCTCCAGCCGTTTTTAAGTTCTCTTAAACCGAAATCTCCGCCGACAATGAAGCCCCAGGAATTGTTGCGAACTTTATCCAAACCTTGTGACATTTTAAGTGTTTCAAAGTTGCCAAACATTTCTGTCCAAATTTGACCGTCACGGATTGTTCTTTCATAGCTTGCGCTTCCGTCAATGATTGCAGTTTTGTTTTTGAACATATCACCATAGCTTGAACCGTAACGTCTGATTTGTGCACGATTAAACAAGGTATCATTTATTACAAGCTGGTTCATATAAGCTGCAGCAGATTGAACTTGTCCCCTGAATACCTGCGGATTATATCTTGCTAAATCAAGTGAATAGTTTCCGTCATTTGCACTTGAAGCGTTTAATCTATAATAACCGATAGGAGTAAAGATTTCTTTATCAGTTGATTCAAACTTAATTTCTTTATCCATTTCGTCAGTTTTAAAGATTTTGCCAAGTCTTATATGTCTGTCAATCGGCGCATCGTAACCGAAAATATCACCGTTCAGATTGTAATCAGAAATTCTGATTGTACCTGCTGTATCTTTTGTTGCAACTTTTATAGAATTTGCGGTAATTGTATCTGTACTGAAATCTTTATTACTTCTTGCCTGAATATCTATTGCAAAGTTTGCTGTTCCGTTTCCGAATTCTCCGTTATTTACGGTTAAATTATTGATAATACTGTTTGTTCTGACATTATTTGCCATATTTATCAAGCCGGATGTATCGATATTTATGGCATTTCCGTCTGTAAATTGAACAAGCCCTTTTGAAGCAAGATAATTTAATACGGATGTATCATCGATTACAATGTTTCCGCCTGTAATATCTCCGCCTTTATTAGAAACAGTAAGTGTTGATTTATCTTGTAATTTAACATTACCGCCTGAGATAACACTTGATTCGTCAGCTAATGTCAATGAAGATTTATTCATTGTCATACTGCCGCCGGTTTGAACATAATTCCCCTCAGCATCAGTTACTTTGGTTAAGTCTTCAGAGATATATAAGTTACCTTTCTTGAGCGCAATAGAACCGTCGATTTTATCATTTGTGCCGTTAAGATTAACTTCTGCATCTTCTCCGTCAATTTTTAGTTTTGAAGCAGATTCGACTGTTACAACCGCATCAGAATTTATTTTTCCGCCGGTTGTTGTATATGTACTTTTATTTCTGATATTAAATTTGCTTCCTGTAATATTTAGTCTTGAAGTGTGTTCTTGACCGTTAGCAATATTAAGTTCAGAATCTTCAGAAACATTTATTTCACCGCCTGCTATTTTGCTGTTGTTATCAGCAATAGTAAGGTTTGAATCGGTAATATTTGTCATTCCGCCGGTTTGATTAAATGTACCGGCATCGGTTGTAGTTTTTGAAAATTTGTTTTTAAGATTCAATGTGCCGTTTGTGACTTTTAAATGACCTTCAACATCATCATTTTTGCCGTCTAATGTAATGTTGGAATTTGTTCCGTTAACTTCTAATTGTGCTTTTTCTTCAACTGTTACTACAGAATTTTCATCAATCGTTCCGTCAGTAACTGAGAATTTACTTCCTTTACGGATTGAAAATTTGCCGCCTGTAGAGTTTACTGTGGAGCTGTTTTGAGATGAGTTGTTAATATCAAGTTCGGCAGTTTGGGAAAGATTTATTGTGCCGCCTGAGATTTTGCTTTCAGAAGTGTTCAGTACAAGTTTAGCATTATCAATATTTGTTGTTCCGCCGTTCTGGTTGAATTTTGAGACTGATGTTGTGGTTTTATTAAATTTATTGTTCAGGTTTAAGATGCCGTTTGAAACTTTTATGCTTCCGTTTATGCGGTCATTTTCACCGTCAAGGGTAGTTGTCCCGCCTTTAACATTGAGAGTTCCGGTTTCATTTATGGTAACTGCGGCTGCGGATTCGATTTTACCTTTTTCAATATTAAGTTCGCCCGAATCAGTTTTTGTACCGATTACAAGTTCTCCGCCTGAAATTGTATCACTTTCATTATTTAAAGTGTTATTTTTACCTGTAACGGTTGTTTTACCGCCTGTTTGAGTCAAAATTCCTGCTGTATTTTTGTTAATACCTGCAAGGTTAAGGTTTCCGTTTGAAAGATTTACATTACCGTTCCAATTGTCGTTATCACTAAATGTCACGTTTCCGCCGGTGATGTTAATTGAGCTGTTTGAAGCAAGGTCAAGTGCTGTATTTTTACCGATTGTACCTTTAGAAACTGTCAGGATAGATTCTTCAGAATCTGTTCCTATATTAAAATTACCGCCGGAGATATTATCTTCAATATTATTTAAATCAAAAGCGCCATTAACAGTTGTAGTACCGCCTGTTTGAGTCAGAATTGCATCAGAACTTTTGTTAATACCGACAAGTGCTAAACTTCCGCCTGTCATATTAACTTTTCCGTTCCAATTGTCGTTATCATTTAGATTAACTTTTCCGCCTGAAATATTCAGTGTTGAATTTGTGTTGATATTAGTAACTGCACCGGCATGGATTGTACCCTTAGAAACTCCGATATCAGTTACAGTTGTGCCGTTTCCGATGTTAAAAGTTCCGCCTGCAACGCTGTCTTCAGAATTATTTAAATTGAATCCTGAACCTGTGATTGTTGTTGTACCATCGTTCTGGGTGAATTTACCGGATTCGTTTTTAGCGGCCGAATCAATATTTAAAGTTCCGGAAGAAACATTTACATTGCCATTCCAGGTTGTTTTGTTGTTTAAATTAACTTCTCCGCCTGTTACGTTTAAAGAGCCGGATTTTTTGATATTAACGGTTGTATTTGAACCGATTTTACCTTGAGAAACGCTCATGTCAGAAACTTTTGTACCGTCTCCGATATTTAAAGTTCCGCCATTGATAATATCTTCTGCGTTATTTAAGTCAAAACCTGATTCTGTTACGGTTGTTGTTCCTGAACTTTGTGTGAAAATTCCGTTTTTATTGTTTATACCGACAAGTGCTAAATTACCGCCTGTAACGTTTACATTACCGTTCCAGCTGTCAGAATTATCCAGAGTTAATGTTCCTGTGTCGGTAACATTGATTGTAGAACCGTTATTGATATTAACTTTTGCACCCTGTTCAACTTTACCTTGAGAAATTTCAAATGTGGTAGGAGCTTTAGAGTTTGAACCGATGTTTAATGTACCGCCTGAAATTTTGTCTTCGGAGTTATTAAGTTCAAAATAATCACCTGTGATGGTTGTTTTACCGCCGGATTGGGTGAACTTTCCTGATGAATTTTTGTTTAAATTATCAATAGAAAGTGTTCCGTCTGTGACGTCAATACTGCCGTTTAAAGAATCTCCTGAATCCAGATTAACTTCACCGCCTGCTATTGAAAGCTGGCCTTTACGGTTAATATTTACTGTGGCAGCTGAATCTATATAGCCTTGTGAAACTTTTAGATTACTTTCGGTTGTACCGTTTCCGATATTTAGTGTACCGCCTGTTACGCTGTCTTCATAGTTGTTAAAATCAACTCCGTTGCCGACAACAGTAGTTTTTCCGCCTGTTTGTGTAAAGCTTCCTGATTGATTTTTGACTGCATTATCAAGGGTTAAATTCCCGCTTGAAATATTGATTTTTCCGTTCCACTGACCGCCTGAACCTATTTCAACATTTCCGCCGTTAACGTTTAATGCTGAGTTGTTTGTAATGTTTACATTAGTATCTTTGGAAATTGAACCTTTTGAAACGCTCATTTCAGAAGCTATAACGTCAGTTCCGATATTTAAATCGCCGCCTGCAATGTAATCATTATCGTTATTAAGGTCAAATGTTTTTCCGGTTATGGTGGTTGAACCGCCTGTTTGTGTAAAAGTTCCTGTCGTTTTGTTCATTCCGACAAGTGCAAGACTTCCGCCTGAAACGTTAACATTACCATTCCACACATCATCATTGTTTAGGGTTACGTTGCCGCCATTAACATTCAGTGTTGCTTTTTCATTAATATTAACTGTCGCATCTGCTGTAATTGTACCTTGAGAAACATTTAGTCTTGATGCAGTTTCACCATTGCCGATATTTACAATACCGCCGTCAATTAAATCTGATGTATTATTCAAATCAAACTTGTTGCCGGTAATATTTGTTGTCCCGTCAATTTGATTTAAAGAACCGGTTTTTGTTGTGTTTTGAATATTAAGATTTCCGCCGGACATTTCAATTTTTCCGCCCCAGGTATCATCGGAATCAAGATTTATATTACCGTTAGTTAATTTGATTGAACTTCCGCTTGTTAAATTTACTGTTGCACCTTGTGAAATTGTTCCGCCGTTGATATTTAAATTACCGGTTTCTGCGTCAGTACCGACATTCAATTTTCCGGCAGCTATTTCATCAAGCCCATTGTTTAAGCTAAACCCTGAACCTGTAATATTTGTTGTACCACCACTTTGGATAAATATTGCATTTGCATCTTTTTCCATTGAACTTAGGTTTAATGTACCTTGTGATATACCTAAAGCTCCGCTCCAGGTGTCTGTTGCGCCGTCAAGTGATACATTCCCGCCTGTAATTTCAAGAGTACTGTTTGCTGTAAGATTTACATTTGCGCTTTTGTCTATTGTACCTTTTGAAACAGTTAGATAAGATTCGTTTTCACTGTCTCCAATATTGAGGTCACCGCCTGATATGATATCAGATGCATTATTTAAGTCGAAATCACCAAGTATTGTTGTAGAACCGCCGGATTGAGTAAGTTTTGAATTTGCATTTTATTTATCCCTACCAGTGCTAAGTTTCCGCCTGAAACATTCACTGTTCCATTCCAATTGTCAGTATTATCAAGAGTTAAATCACCGCCTGATACATTGATGGTACTGTTTTTTGCAATATTAACCGTAGCTTCTGATTCGATTTCACCTTTTGAAACGTTTAAAACAGTTTCTCCTGTACCTTGTCCGAGATTAAGTGTACCTTTAGAAACTCTGTCACCATCATTATTTAAATCATAACTTCCGCTATTAATATTAAATTTTCCGCCTGATACTACTAATTGAGAACTTGCAGATTTTGAGGAATTTTCGATATTTGTAGTACCACCGGTTTGGGTAAGACCGCCTTTTATTGAAGTTCTGTTAACATTAAGATTCCCATTTGCAATATTAATAGAACCATCTATTGTATCATCTGAATCAAGAGATACATTTCCGCCTATTATGTTTATACTTGTATTTTCCAAAGTATTTGTGATAACCGCATTTGCAATAGAACTTCCGGAATTAATTGTAAGTGTACCGCTATCAACATTTAACCAACCGCTTGTCCCGACAATAGTATCGTTTATGATATTCGAAGTATAATTGGATACTGTTAAATTTCCTCCGGTAAGGAGTGCAGTATTTGAACTTGTACCAAATACCCAATCATATTCTTTTTTTGGTGGCATACCTGTTTCTAAATTGGTTAAAGTTCCGGTTATACCATCTGCAGTAGCCATTTTGTCAATAGTAATTATTTGAGAATGAGCAATACCACCGGTACAGCCTATTATAGCAGTACAAGCCGCAACTATTAAAATTTTTCTCATCCCAAGATTATTGTTCATTTATTTCTAGATTACTTAAGATACTTACCCACTTAATATTGTAGTTTGTATTTTAAATTTATCAAGAAATTAGCATTTTGTTACATTTATAGGATGATTTTGTTTCTGAAATTTTCTTGCTGAACAATGTTGATTAATTTATTTAAAAATGCTTTGTATTTTGCTCTTACAGCTTCACCTGAAAGTACAATATCAGCATCATTTTTGCAAGGTCTGATATAGATTTCTGCTTTTTGTGATGCGTTTTTATAGATTCCTTTTGCTGATTCGCCTAAATCTCTTTCGGCTGCACGGATGAAGAATCTTTCTTTTTGGACTTCCGGTTTGATATCAACGTAAATTTTAAAATCAAATGCGTCTTTAATTTTTTCGGTAAGCGCAAATAATCCTTCCGAAATAATAATTTTGGAAGGATGTGCTAATGTGTGGTTATCAAATCTTTTTGCAGTACCTGACATGTCGTATTTTGGAAGAAATACAGATTTGCCTGTCAATAACTCTTTAATATGTTCGCTCATAAGTTCAAGTTCAAGAGCTTGAGGAACATCAAGGTCGTAATTTTTTGCAAATTCTGCAAAACTTCCTGCTGCTTTTACCATTTCTGAACGGTCGTAGTAGTAATCATCTGTATTAACTCTTGTAATTGCATCTTCGATATCAAACTCAGTTGCAAAAGATTTAATTGTATCAATAATATCAAGAGTTATGGTAGATTTGCCGCTTGCTGTTTCACCTGCAATACCGATTGATGCCGGACGGGAAACATTTCCTGATAAGTATTTTGCTAATTTTGAGATAATTGCCGGTTTATAACTGACAAGTATTGAATCTTCTGATTTTAATTCATCTTCAAAAATTTTTTTCAATCTCTCTTCTACGGCCTGTACCCTGTTGTAAGGGGTTGAAACATACATTTTACGGGTTTTTAATGCAGCTTCTTCTTTTGTCTTTTGAAGTATATATTCTACCATTACTTACCTTTTTTAATTTATATTACTACATTCATAGTCTTTTTCATGACTATACCAGAATTAAGTCTAAAAAAAAATAATTTTTGTCAAAATGTTAAATTAATTTAATAATTTATTTTTTACGGGCAAATTGTTATTTATAGAATTGTTTATAAGATTATAGGGGAATTTAGGAGAAAAATTTAATGGTTTTAGAAAGTTTAGGATCAATTCCGGCTGTATCAGCAGGGTATGCAAGTAATACGCAAGCATCCGGCAAAACAAAACACCCTTCATATATTGTTGTAAAAGATAAAAATGGCAAGTTGATTGTTTTAACTTATGAGCAATATATGAAATATGTAAAAGATATTGAACGCAAACGCCGTGAACAGGGTAATATTCCTGATCCGCGGGATAAGGAAAAACCTTATGATTTAGGACCGGAAAGAAACGGAAACAGGATTATTGATGTTAATAGTGTTACTGAATCACAAAAACCGGGCTCGTCAGGTGACGGGTTAAGAGTTTCACCTCAGCAAAAATACGAATATGCACAAAATATTTTGTACGATAATGACCAAATTGATGATTTCAGACAGGGAAAACGCGGTGATTGTTATCTTCTGGCATCCATTAATGCAATAAAACAAACAGAAGACGGTCAGGAAATTCTTGCTAAAAATGTTCAGAAAAATAATGACGGTTCTTATACCGTAACTTTGCCGGGAGCTATTGCGGCACGTAATCATTACATTCAGCAAGGTAATGAAGATAAATGCGCAATCACAGGTAAATATACAATTACAAAAGCTGCGGTAGAAAAAGCTCAAACACAAGCCGGTAAAGCATATTCATACGGTGATATCGGGGTTATTATACTTGAATTGGCGATGGAAGCATTTAGGGCAGAAGTTTATCAGACAAATGCGGCTCTCGGGCAGGAAAGTGAAAAATATATAGCAGGACAATTCGGACCCCGATTTAATTCTGATACTCTAAATGGCGGTCAAATGTATGATGCTATTTATATTTTGACAGGTCAGAAGTCTGATGTATATGAAGCAACAAAAGATAAAAAACAAAATATCAAATTATACAGATACGGTGAATACGGATTTATTGGAGATGAAAAACAAAAATCAGCCCGACTTGGACGCGGTATCGGAAAAGGAATTGTTGAAGTCGAAAATGTTTATAACAAAGAATCTGATTTACAGCGTATGCTTGATAAATACAAAGGAAAAGAAGGTGAATATGCACTGACTGTCGGTGTTATTGTTGCAAAAGACGGCCCTGACGGTTCTACAAAAGCAGGCGGCGGACATGCTTTAACTGTCACTAAAATTACCGATACTTACGTTGAAGTCGTCAATCCGTGGGATACAACAAAGAAAGAACGAATTCCGCGCGGAGATTTTGAAGCGATGGCAATGAATTTTACTGTTACTCCTATGTCAAAAGATAAAGTTGATAAGTATTATGAAGAAAATGTATATGATAAGAATAACAGTTTTAATCCTTTAGCTTTCTTACAAAATATTTTACCTCTGCCATTTTTGCGGTCTCAGTTTGCATAATTTCGCTGATATTATATTTCCCTGATAATTTATGTTATAATTTTTCTGTTAAGACATGACAATCAGGGGGTATGATTTATGAACGTAAACACCAATTATCAAAATATATCAGACAGTTATTTATTTTCAACAATTGCTAAAAAAGTGAATGAATTTGCTGAAAATAATCCGGATAAAAAAATTATCAGACTTGGTATTGGTGATGTTACTTTACCGCTTTGTAAGGCTGTTGTAGAAGCTTTAAAAAACGCATCTTCCGAAATGGGTGTAAAAGAAACTTTTCACGGGTATGGTCCGGAACAGGGTTATGAATTTTTAAAATCAAAAGTTCAGGCTTATTATGAAGACAACGGAGTAAATCTTGATTCTGATGAAATCTTTATTTCTGACGGTGCAAAATCAGATTTAGGTAATATTTTAGATTTATTTGCGGTTGATAATACTGTTATGGTACCGGACCCTGTTTATCCTGTTTATGTTGATACAAACACTATGGCAGGAAGAAAAATTGTTTATATTGATGCAAATGCTGATAATAATTTCTTACCGCTTCCTGAAAAGTCCGTAAAAGCTGATATTATTTATTTATGTTCGCCAAACAACCCTACAGGCGCTGTTTATAATAAAGAACAATTAAAAGTGTGGGTTGATTATGCAAACGAAAATCACAGCGTAATCCTGTTTGATGCGGCTTATGAATGCTTTGTTACAGATGAAAATCTGCCAAGAAGCATTTATGAAATTGAAGGTGCTAAAACTTGCGCAATTGAATTTTGTTCATTATCAAAAATGGCAGGATTTACCGGTACAAGATGCGGTTATACGGTTGTACCAAAAGGTATTGAAGACGGATTGCTTAACAAAATGTGGCTAAGACGTCAGACCACAAAATTTAATGGTGTACCGTATATTATTCAACGCGGTGCGGAAGCTGTGTTTACGCCTGTAGGTCAAAAAGAAATTCAGGAAAATTTAAATTATTACAAAGAAAACGCAAAACTTATTTCAGAAGTTTTGAAAAAACACAACATCTGGCATATTGGCGGAACTCATTCACCGTATATCTGGTTAAAATGTCCTGATAATATGTCATCCTGGGAATTTTTCGATTATCTTTTAAACAATGTTCAAATAGTTGGAACACCGGGTTCCGGATTTGGTAAAAACGGTGAAGGGTATTTCCGTTTAACATCTTTCGGAAGCCGTGAAAATACTTTGGAAGCTGTGAAACGTCTTGATGATTTTCTTAAATAATTTTGAAAGTGACTAAAATGGCAAAGAAAAAGTTGTTTAAAAAAGTTTTAATAATCAGAACAGGTGCAATTGGTGACGTAATTCATACCACGAATACTTTTCGTGCGATTAAAGATGCTCACCCTGAAGTCGAAATTCATTATCTGACTTCAATAAATGAATCTATGCTCGTATATGATAAAAATCTTGCAAAAGTATGGGTTATTGAATCTGAAAAATTTAAACCTTTTTCAAAATATACGATGGAATTTGCAAAGAAATTGAAAGCCGAAAAGTTTGATGTAGCAATAAATTTACAACCTTCTTTTAAAACGAGGCTTTTGGTTGAACTCGCGAAAATTAAAACGCATTTTAATTACAAAAAGAAATCAAAGCTTCATGCGGTTCAAAATTATTGGGAAACTGCTAAGAAAGCTTTTCCTGATATAAAGAATTATTCTGATTTGAAAATGTATTTAAATCCTGAAGTTTCAGAAAAAATGCACACTGAGCTTTCAAAATATAAACGTCCGCTTGTAGTTTTAAATGCCGGTCATGTTTTTGCAAAAAGACAGGGAAGAACTTATCCTGTTGAAAAATGGATTGAACTCGGAAATAAAATACAGGAAAAATACGATGGTACAATTTTGATTACAGGGGTAAAAGTGGATGAAGAAATTCTTAAACCTCTTGAACAGATTAAAAATTCTGTTTCATTTGTTTCAAAATTGTCACTGGATGAGAATTCTGCGCTTATTAAAAATTCTGATATATTGATTTCAGGTGACAGCGGTCCTTTGCATATTGCATCAGCGCTCGGGGTGAAAGCTTTAGGGTTGTTTGGTTCTATGCCGATAGAAAGAACAGGTCCTTGCGGGGAAAATTGTTCTGTTGTGGTTTCGCCTATGGAATGTGCGCCTTGCAATCATATTAAATGCAAGTATCTAAAAGGCACAGGCGAATTGTATTCACCTTGTATGAAAATGATTGAAGTTGAAAATATAATGGTCGAAGTGGATAAATTATTGAGGAGTTAAGATTATGATGACAAAAGAGGTTAATGAATGGATTCGCAGGGTTGAAACAGGTAATTATTCATCCTGGGAAATTATGGAAGAATTTGCGCAAATTGCAAAATATTTAACGAAAGATGAATTACAGCAGGTTAAAAAACGTCTTGAAAAAACAATAAAACATTAGAATCACTGGAAAAATCTCAGTCAATATGTTATAATTAATATGTAATCTGCGAGGTCTTTGATGTCATATTATGATGATTTGCTGGAAAAAATCCCCAAAATTAAACGTGTTTTGGATGATGATATAAATTGTACAATTTATCATTACACAAAGCCTGAAAAATTGTTGAATATATTATCCTGCGGTGCTTTGAGGTTTTCTAATGCACTTTATCTGAATGACAAAGAAGAAATCGCGTATTCATATAAGCTTATTGTGAATTTGATTGATGAATTTGACGGGCTTAATCCTGATTTATTCGGCAAAATTAAAAATCATTTTAGGAATAAATACAAGCATATTGTTGATGGTGACAATGATTTTGTGAATAAATTGGAATATTTCACAACATCGTTTTCAACAGAAAGTGACAACCTGACTTTGTGGAATAATTACGCAAAAGGCAAGAATTACACAGGTTATAATATCGGTTTTGATAAGAAAAAATTAATTTCTGAAATGACTGAAAATAACTACCTGCCGGTTTATGGCTGCGTAATTTATGATAAGCAAAAGCAGATTAAAATTATTCATGCAATTTTCAAAAAATGGAATATGCTTTTTGAACGGGCTTTGAAAAGTAAAAAATCTAATGATGTAAAATTATTTGATATTTTATTTGAATTAATTGATGTTTTGAGTATTGTTAGCATATTTTTCAAAAATCCTCAGTTTAAAAATGAGCATGAATATAGAATTGTTATTGTAAATGTATTCGGGGCAGAGAATTCAAAGCCGACCGGAGTTGTTGAAAAGAACGGATTATTTGTGCCGTATCTTGAATATAAATTCTCAAAGGATTCTGTAAAATCAATCAATATCGGGCCGACTTTTGATGAAAATATTTTCTATACAAGTACAAACAGAATGCTTTTAAATTTCGGGTATCAGGATAAAGAGGTTTATCGCTCCAAAATCCCGCTGAGATATTAGGCTGCAGTTTCAATTCTTGCATCATTTAATAAGATATTCTTTTCGATAGAGATATTTTTAGTTTTATTAGTTCTTTTAAAGATTTTATTTAATAACTGGAATATCGGGTTTTCAAGTGTTTTATATTCCATTTCTCTTGCATCAATTTCGAGTGTTTCTTTAATATATGATACAGGTGTTCCGGATTTTGATCTTTCAAAATAAGACAATACTCTTTTAGAATTTATAGATTGGTTGCTGTTGTTGATTTCATCTATCATTTTGGTGAATAGATATCTGCCGCGGTTTGTTATACAATTTTTTAACCAATCAAGTCCTTGAAGTTTACTCATTAGTGCAAATTGGTGAATATGTTCTCTTTCGTGAATCAAAGTCAAAATTTTTGAAGCTTGTGATGAAAGGGTTTGATGTATATAACATAGTTGATTATATTTATCCAATATTTCTTTTTGTATGGTTTCTACTATTGTGGAACCGTTTTTTGTATTTTTATAAGTAATAATATATTCATTATCTTTTAAATTTTGTGATAACAATTTAAAATTACTGAAATCCGCGGTGATATTTCGTTTATAATCATTCATTGTAATTGAGCATTCAGCAGCATTTGCAACAGCTTTTGTATTTTGCGGTAAGCTCTCATATTTAATATCAGGTTTTGTAGAAATTCCTCTGATTTCTGCCCATTTATCAAGTACGACATCAGGAATTTTCTCTGCAGGAACATTAAATTCTAATAATTCCTTGCGCAATATTTCTTTTTCGGATTTTGTTAATGTTTTAAATTGTGATAATTCTTTCTCTGCAGCGTATTGAAAGTTTATGTTTCGTGACAGTTCTTTGTCTGCGGTTTTTAAAGTACTTAATTTTTCTGATAATTTTTTAGTATTTTTAAGTTGAGAAATCAGTTCTGAATTAAGGTTTATTTTGCCAAATTTTGAAAAACTTTTGATATTTGTAATTGCTTTTGGTACAAACGGAACAGATAGTGCTGAATCAAATGTATCTTGTCCCAGTTGTTCAAGGTTTAATCTTGCAATATCGTAAGAGCCTTTTTTATTATGTTTTATGAATTCTGCTGTATGTATAACAGCTTTTCCTAATGATATTGCTGCAAAACCTGCGGCAAGAATTCCTCCGCCAACGGCTGTCGGGATTCCGATAAATGGCAAAGCCATAAGCCCTAAAGTCGTTCCGCCAATTATTGCAGCTGTTTTAAGCGGATGTTCTAATATGGATAATATTAATTCTTTTCCTTGAGCTAAAACTCCGTACAATAATAGTCCGGTACCTTCTCCAAATGTAATTTTTTCATCTTGAAGAAATGAATACATTTTGTAATTTGGTTTTTTGTATTGAGTTTTTTCAGATGTTTTTTGACTGAAATTTATATTAGAAGCAGTATTTATCCCGTTCAGAGTAATCATATTTCTATTAAATCACTGAATATAAATATTTGCTATATTTTCAGGGTAATATTAAAGATTATTAATTTATCGTGCTGTTGGATATGAAAAATTCTTGAGAATGTTAAAATAGTTAAAAATAAGGAGAAATTATGCTAGTAGAATTAAACGAAGAAAATTTTGATAATGAAACAAAAAATGGTCTAAAGCTTGTAGAGTTTTATACAACCTGGTGTTCATACTGTAAGAAACAGCGAATTGAGTTAATTGAACTTGAAGATTCTGATATGTGGATTGGTCTAGTAGATTGCGAAGAATCACCAAAACTTGCAAATAGATTCGGAATAAAAGGTTTTCCAACTTTTGTACTTTTGAAAAATGGTGAAAAAATTGCAGAATTTGCAGGATTTCATCAAAAAGCCCAGTTATTAAATAAATTGATGAATTATTTAGCTTAAATTCTTTCTAAGTTTTCATTAATTAGGTAAACTTCACCGCTATTATGGTCGAAGTGGCATTTTGCAATGTATAATTTTTCATCTTTTACGGCTGAATTTATTATTTGTGAATTTTCTTTCAGGTAATTTTCAACCCAAAGGGTGTGTTTTCGTGCAAATTTATTGTTGCAGTCGTACTGTCCGGCATGGTCAATTACCGGATAAACGCATTTAAGGATTGATTGAAAATGTTCGGTCATTTCAGGGTAATGCTCGTTTGCATAGGTCATAACCCCGCAATCATCGTGCCCGAGAAGAATTAAAAGCGGTACATGGAGTTTTTTTACTGCATATTCAATACTTTCCAATACATTTGGACCAACTGCAATTCCGGCAACTCGAACCACAAAAAGTTCACCTATTCCGCAGTCAAAAATAATCTCAGGTACTACGCGCGAATCCGAACAACTTAAAACACAGGCGTAAGGTTCTTGATACAATGCAAGCTTTTGAAGTGTTGAAAGACACATATTTTTTGCTGTTGGAGTGCCGTTTATAAAATTTTTATTTCCGTTTAAAAGTTTTTCTAACTCTTGTTTAGCATTAGATGGTATGTTTTCCGGTAAAATCATAGTATCCTCCAAATATTTAAATATATTATATCATATTTAAATATTTAGGGCTTGTTAGTGTAAATAATTCATATTTCCCTGCATAATAACATAATATGCACATCCCCAGCCTGTACTTTTTCCTTTTATACAGTGTTGTTTTGCATTATGTGACGATGTTGGTGAACCATTAGGTAAAATCGCTCCGTTTTCATATGAAAATACAAATAAGTCTTTACCATAAGTATTTGGCTGTTGTTTTCCGTTTATATCAATCCAAAAATAAATTAAGGTGTCATTTTCTTTTGCTGCTCTCCACCAGATTGAAGTCCCGTTAAGCAGAGATATTTTATAATAGCTTTTATCATTTATATAATTTTTATCATGTTTTATCCCATTAAGCTGTAAATAGGTGCTTGGTATGCATTTTTTATCAATATCTTCAAGTCCGCAATCTGTAGCTATTTTGAGAAATGGTTTGAGGTTATTAGCTATTAAGATTGCAGACTCTGAGTTCCATGCTTTTAAGTCCCAGCCTTCGACTTCGCCGTATTCTTCCTGTGATAATTTAAATGCCTGCGCCAGTATTGATTGGGTTTCTTTTAGTTTTGAAATGGCATGCTGTTCAAAGTTTTTTTGTATCAGATTCGGGATAGTCATTGCCGCAACGACACCGATGATTCCCAGAGTTATTAAAACTTCTGCCAAAGTAAAAGCCTTCTTCATAATTTAATTCCTTGTTCACAATGTTAATACCAATAATGTTAATTAATATACTTAATATTAGTACTAAAGTCAAGGTATTAATATAGAGGTACTAACATAATGAATATTAATGAAAAAGTTTCGGCAAGAATTAAAGAGTTAAGGGCGCAAAAACACATGACAGCTGAAAAGCTTGCCTGGTATTCTGATTTGTCAAAAAGCTGTGTTACATACGCGGAAAAAGCTCAACGTGATATAAGATTATCTACAATTGAGTCTATTTGCAAAGGTTTTGGAATTTCGATTGCTGAATTCTTTTCGACATTTACGTAAATAATTATTTTTGTTCTGCTTTGGTTTGATTAAAATCGTTGAATGAATATCTTCTGTTATTTACGTTTTGTTGAATTGGCTGAACTACCTTTTTAATAATAACTTTTTCAACGAATTTATCGATTGCTTGTGCTGTTAAAAGAATTGCGGCAAAAGCACCTGCAGATTTCCATGCTTTAAGTTTGAAAATCTTTTTATCAAGAACTGTTTTTACTGCTTCTGCATCTTTGCAGTTATCTATTGTTTCGATAAATTGTTTTTTAGCATAAGCTTTAATTCTATCTTCATTAGAATTTGCGATAGCACCGTGTTTACAGTTAGCTAAAAGTTTGTCATATACTTTTACGAAGATGTTTTTTCGTTGATAATGTCTTGATTTTGCGCTAAAGAATTTATCATAATTTTTTTCAAAATCTGCAATTAGCTCATCGCGGTGAACTCCGGCTTCAGCTACATTATCCATTGTAGCGTGTGCTTTTATAAAACGTAGTGTTTGTTCTTTTGCGTTTGTTGAGAGTTTTTCGCCTCTGTATTTATCGATTTGCGAAAATGCGCTCATGCCGATATGACCAAAGATAGCAGGGAAAAGAATACTTGCGCAGGCTTGGAAAACTGCTTGATTAAAAGCTCTTTGCGCATTAGGTTTGTATTTATCCCCTTTATTTTTGTATTTGTCATAGATGTCAGCACCAAAATACATTAATGCAGGCACCCAAAAAAGTCTTGCAGTTGCCGGTGCAAGTTCATTTATAGCAATACCGATATCGTTGGTATAGCCAAGACCGCGCATAGGCCAATTAGCAAGGGGATCAACGTATTTTTTCTTTTTTTCTTTAGATGCATCAAAGTTAACATCTTGACCTTGAGCTCCGAAATGTGGAGTTCTATTGACTGAGGTAATTTTCATATTTTCTCCAAGCCGAATTTTATTGTTTTTTTATAATTAAATAATCGCAAGGTCAATCATAGTGTAAACATGAAAATTTTTCAACTCTATTTTGCTATAAGTGTAATAATTTGTTACTTACTGAATAAAACCGGTATCATCAAGAAGATTGTCGCTGTTTGCAGAAGCTACTGCCATTTGGTCGCAGCGTTCGTTAAATTCGTGCCCGGCATGGCCTTTTATCCAGATAAATTTAACATTATGCGGTTCTTTTGCTTTTAAAAGTCTTTGCCATAAATCCTGATTTTTTACAGGCTGTTTATTTGAGCTTCTCCAGCCGCGTTTTTGCCAGCCGTCAATCCAGTTTTGGTTAAACGCGTCAACTAAATATTTTGAATCAGAAGTTAATTCAACATCACACGGTTTTTTTAGTGCTTCAAGTCCGATAATAGCAGCTAATAATTCCATTCTGTTGTTTGTTGTAACTTTAAATCCTTCTGTTAATTCTTTTCTGTGGATTTTGCCGTTATCGTCCTGTGCGATAAGAATTGTGCCGTAACCCCCTTTACCCGGGTTTCCGCTGCAAGCACCGTCTGTATATATTTTAATTAACATTTGCTCTCCTTTTTGTTCCCTTTCTACACCCTTCACAGAGTGTGCGGGTATTATTTATCCCTACCCCTCTGTTATGTCCCAGAGCTCCAAAACATCGTCAGGGATTCCGTTTAAAAATCTTGAAGGTTTTGAAAGTACCATATTCATTGAATAATCATACATATCAACCGGATATGTTATATATAAATTGTTTTTTGCTCTTGTTGTTGCAACGTACATCAGGCGAAGTTCTTCATCCATTTCTTCTTCTGAATTAAACGAGTATGCGCTCGGAAATCTTCCGTCTACCGCACCGATTATAAAAACACTGTCCCATTCAAGCCCTTTTGCAGAGTGAATTGTCGAAATTGTAAGTGCTTCATCGTCTGAATTATTTTTATACATCCCTTCAACACTTGAATCCGGCGGCTCAAGTGCCATATCGCTTATGAAGTCTTCAAGGTTTGAATATTGCCCTGCAAGGTATTGAAGATGGTCTAAATCCTTTTCACGTTTGGCAAAATCATCATACTTATCTTTCAAAATCGGTCTGTAGTAAGCTATGATTTCGTCTACAATTTCAGATGGTTTTTTAGCTGCAATTTGATGGCTTAATTTGTCCAGAGTTTTTAACATCGGCATAATACTGTCAACTTTTTTCATTGGTAAGAGTTTTATATCCGGATTCAGTTGTCCTTTTATAATCGGGATTACACTGTTAACGGTAGATGCGCCGACACCTTTTAAAAGTAAAAGGATTCTTGTTAAACTGATTATATCATCAGGGTTAATAATTACTCTTAAATGTGCTACAACATCTTTAATATGTGCGGTTTCCATAAATTTTGGGCCGCCGAACTTTTGGAACGGAATCGCGCGTTTTGAAAGCTCAATTTCTAAAGAATATGACATTCGTGCGTTACGCGTTAAAACACAAATATCAGATAAATTTACATCTTCATCCAAAAGTTCCAGAATTCTCTGGCAGATAAAATCTGCTTCCATCTGGGTGTTTTTCGCACAAATCAGTGCCGGAACAATGGGTGATTGAATCTCTGAAAACAAAGTTTTTGCATATTTTTCTTTGGCTTTTGAAATTATTGTGTTTGTAAGTTTTAGAATATTTTGCGTGCTGCGGTAATTTTGTTCAAGCTTTATAATTTTTGTGTTTTCAAAAAGTTTCGGAAAATCAAGGATGTTTCTGAAATTTGCCCCGCGGAAAGAGTATATGCTTTGCGCGTCATCTCCGACAGCCATAATGTTGTTGTGCTCAGAGGCAAGAAGCTTAATCACATCAGCCTGAAGTGTATTTGTGTCCTGATATTCATCAACCATTATGTACTGATATTGGTTTGAAAGGTTTTTGCGCAAATTTTCATTATTTTCTAATAAAAGTTTTATGTATAAAAGTAAATCATCATAGTCCAGAACAGAGTTTTCGCGTTTGTAGCCGACATAGGCTTTGTGGATTTCTATAATTTTGTCTTCGCAGTGCGCAAATTGTGGAAATTCTTCTTCAATAATTTGTTTTGTCGGGGTTTCTTTGTTTACGCTTTTTGAATAGATTTCCAGAATGGTGCTTTTTTTAGGAAATCTTTTTTCTTTTTTAGGAAACATTTGCCCTGTAATATGATTGATAATATCTTCACAGTCTGTTTTATCAAGGATTGTGAAATTATTTTTTAATTTCAAAAGTTTAGAATATTTGCGCAGGATAATATTTGCAAAAGAGTGAAACGTACCGCCTGCAACTTTTTCACACCTGTCATCAAGTACAAGTGTCGCGCGCGAAAGCATTTCTGCTGCGGCTTTTTTGGTGAAGGTTAGAAGTAGAATATTTTCTGGTTTTATACCGTCTTCAATAAGTCTTGCAACACGGTATGTAAGAGTTTTTGTTTTCCCTGACCCTGCGCCTGCGATAACAAGATATGCACCTTCTTTTGATGTTACAGCATCTAATTGTGCCTGATTTAAGTCTGCTTCGTAGTTTACTTTGTAATCGGTTTTAACTGTATCACGTTTTTTTAGCACGTATTTTTTACGTGCCGGTTTTGAGTTTTGTGTTGTTATAATCTCTTCTGCCATCCCAATTTTATTATAATTCACACCTGCCGGGTTTATCAAAGATTGTAAAGTTTTTATAAGATATGCGGAAAATTTTTAAATATTTTTTCTAAAACGCCGATATATAAAATGTGTGTCACGAGAGAAAGGCATTTGTGTGAAGAGAATAGTTATTATAATTTGTTTGGTACTGGTGTTTTTCGGAACATTTTGTACTGTTTCGGCTAAAACTGTAAACAGAAGATGGCAGTATCCGACAAAGATTAAGACATATATTCCGCAAAATCATAAAAGAACAATTATGATGAAACATGCTTTTGCCGAGTGGTCAAGGCTTACGAATAATAAAATAATATTTCGGTATGTGGATTCGCCTAAATATGCTCAGGTTGTGGTAGAATTTGTAAATATTGTACCAAATGCCGAAAGAGAAATCGGTTTGACTAAATCAACTTTTACCTCATCTGGTGGTATGTTAAGGGCAACTATTTATATTGCCGAAAAAACCTCAAGCGGTTATCAGCTGGGAAAAGACGCTGTTTATACGGTAATGCTTCATGAAATCGGGCATGCAATAGGGATTGGCGAGCATTCCGCTGATCCGCTCAGCATTATGTATCCGACAGAAGATGACAGGCAGGAAATCCTTAAATCGGATTTAAGAAATTTAGCAGAAATTTACGGGTGGTAATAATATGAAAAAATTTTTAACGGTATTTGTATTTATTTTGGTATTTTTATTAGGAGAAGCGGTTATGGCTGCCGGCGGCTGGGCGAATCCTAAATCAATCAAAACTTATATTGAGCCGAATTCAAAGAAAGAGTTGATGAAACAGGCTTTTGCGAAGTGGTCTGTTGTGACAAATAACAAAATAGTTTTTAAGTATGTATCAAATCCGAATGATGCTCAAATAAAAGTTATATTTGTGAAAGACGCATCTATGGCGGGTTTGGAACATGCGATTGGTGTAACCCATTTTCAGCAGGATGTTTATACCGGAGAAATGAAGTATGCGCAAATTGATATTGCAGATCATGTTCCGGGTTCTGTCGGCAGACTTATGCCAAAAGATAGGATTTTCAGGGTTATGATACACGAAATCGGGCATGCTATCGGTTTAAAACACTCAGCAGATACCGCAAGTATTATGTACCCGACAGCAATCAGTCGAAATCAAGCCATTACAAAAGGTGATTTAAATACTCTTGACAGGATATACGGTTGGAAATAATAGAACAATGTATCAGTTTCCTCCCCGTTGGAGGAGGAATACTATTACTTTTCAATCACAGTATCGATCGCAGTTCCTTCCTCAATAACGGCGGAATACCCTTTCTTTATCCTACCCATCTTTTTGTGCTTCAATGTATCCGCCTTTTCCCATACGTGCACGCTTTGTAACGTTTTTTGTATATAGCTTTGCAGAAGAACCCTTTTTGAAAAGAATTTCTCCATCTACAACAATATCTGACACAAGTTCAGCATTAACACCTGTTTTTTTGGGGTCAAGCGTTTCAGAATCTGCATAAAACTACTAAACTAAATAAAATCTTTTTCATTCCGGATCAAGCCCGAAATAACAGGGGGAATAATTAGTTATTAAAATTTCTCTGAGCAAATGACCAGCCGTTAACTTTGTAGAATTTTTTAACGTCAAATTTTTGAATATCCTGTTTTTCAGATATAGGCATGTACATTATGCTTGTTGGTTTGCGCGGCTCATCCTTCATCCCGAGGGCATGACCTATCTCATGAAGCATTGTTGTATAAACATAATTGTTAGAATATTTTTTTACTTTTGGACCTTTTAAGATTTTGATTTCAGCTTTAGTAATTTTCATACCGCTTGTTCTTACGCTGTTTGAACTGATTGAACCGTTTTTCCCGCTAAATTGTTCTGTAAACACTACGTCAATATCTGCAGGTCCTTTTTCAACAAAGTTAAATTTTAAATTGCCGCCGCTTTCGCCTTGCCATTTTGAAAATGCACGGCGCATTGTATCTGCTTTTTCATCTTTTGGAATGTAAACATTAATCGGTGACTTTTGCCAGTGCGGAAAAGTCGCAGTACTTGTGGTTGAAGCAAATGCTGACAAACCTAAAAATGTAATAATTATTGCAATAATTCCAAATAAAGCTTTTTTAATCATAATTTATACCTTTCAATTTGAATTATAATTTAACGTTTGAGATAAGGCAAGATGTTAATCTGCGGTAGAAAATGAATAAATTATTTCTCTATCGTAACTTTCACCTTTCTTCAAAATCCCTTTTTCAGTGAAACTTTCTGTGTTTATGGCGTTCGGGTAGAATTGAGGTTCTACACAGAAGCCTGAGCGTTTTTCATAGCGAAGTCCGTGTTTTCCGTTTGGCTGTGCGGATTTTCCAAGATGGTTTGCCGTATAGAACTGAAATCCCGGTAAATTTGTTGAAACTTTCAACTTGATTCCTGTCTTATCAGAAACTACATTTGCAACATCAATTAAAGTTTTGCCGTCATAGTTGTCTATACAGTAGTTTTGGTCAAAGCCCGAACCGATTTTGAGCTGGTCGGATTCAGAATTTATAACATCTTTAATTTTTTGTGCTTTTTTAAAATCAAACGGAGTTCCTTCTACAGGAATAATTTCACCTGTCGGAACTGCTATTTCACTATTTTTAGTTATATTTGAAGAATTTGGAAGGGTTACGGTATGTTCAAGCACCGAATTTTCCTGTGCGTTTTCTGCTCCGTCAAGGTTGAAATATGTGTGGTTTGTCATATTTATAATTGTATCCGCATCGGATTCCGCGTGATATTGAATATGTAAGTTATTATCATTATCAAATTTGTAAGTTACTTTTGCTGTTACGTTTCCGGGATATCCGCTTTCCATATCTTTTTTGATGTAAGTAAACTCGATTCCGTCAGGTAATACATTTGCCTGCCAGTTTCTCACGTCAAATCCTTCAGAACCGCCGTGAGAATGAGTTTTACCGTTATCTTTGTTACATTCTAATGAATATTCTTTGTCATTGATTGTAAATTTCCCGTTACTGATTTTGTTTGCATAAGGTCCGATTGTGCCGCCGGCATGACCTACAGGAGATTCCTCATAAGGGGTTACATTATCATAACCTTGAGTGACATCTTTTAGTTTGCCATCTTTATCAGGAACTTTTATTGATGTTATTGTTGCACCAAATGTTGATAAATCTACACTCGCTCCGTTTTTATTTGTTATTGTGTAAAGTTGCGCTTCTTCATTCGTTTTTTTGATTGTTCCGAAAGATTTTTTATCGATTTTTATTCCGTCATAATTTGAATCAATTTCATTATTTTTAAATGAAATACTTTTTGTAAAAGTATCTTCTTTGATTTCTCTGTTTGCAGCATAAACCTGATTTTGTACAGCTTTTGGCTGTATATTACGGTTTGTGTTAAACATAAAATGAGGATTAAAATCTATCGGCATAATTACTCCTTTTTACTTATTGAATAAATTCTTTATAAACTTCTGCGCCTGAATTACGGGCAATGGTTTTTGGAAGATACAAAACATTGTGTTTTTCAGCTATTTGTTTTATTGACGGTGAAGCTGAAATTATAACTGTTTTACAATTTTTATAATATTTACTGTATGTTTTAATCTGTTCAACAAGCCATTCTCCTGCAAGCTTTGGCAGAAAATCACTTTCCATTTGCAAATCAGTAAATATTACATCGTACGGCTCGTCAATTGATGCTTCAATTTTTCCTACGGCTTCTTTTGCGCTGAATGCAGAATCTATTTTAAGTCCTTCCGGATTTATGTATTCCAGATTGTTTTGGTGAAATCTTACCCAGCCCGGTACATCATCGACAATTAAAATCTTTTTCATAGTTAAATAATACCACCAAAACAAGAAAATGACCTGAAAAGGGGGTGAAAAATTTAACAAATTCCTTAAATATATTACAAAAAAGGATATAATTTATGAAACTAAAAATTTTACTTCTGCTGCTTTTGGCTATGTTTACAGCGCCGTCTGTTTTTGCAAGCACGACTCAAAATGCTGTTGAATTTTTTAAGCAGTATCAGAATTATGCAAATAATTATGATGAAGAACTTTTAAAAATGTATTCTCCTAATGCAAAAATTATCCGCGAAGTTGTGAAACCGACCGGAGAAACCGTTGATGTTGTGATTCCGCCAAAGAGGTTTTTTAAAGAGTTGAAAATCGGGCAAAAAACTGCTAAACTTAAAAAGTATAAAAATAAGTACAGAAATATTACTGCTCAGGAAACCCCTGATGGTATTAAAATCAGTGCGGAAAGGCAGCCGTCAAAAGAAACTTACTGGTTAAAAATGTATCAAATTATTCAAAATACCGATTCAGGATTTAAAATTAAAGAAGAAATGATGCAAACAAAGGTTCAGTCTTTCCTGAGACATAAAAATAAAGGTGAATAATGAATAAATTCAGGTTTTTAACAGCAGGTGAAAGTCATGGACAATGCTTAACTGCAATAATAGAAGGGCTTCCGGCAGGAATAAGCATCGATATTGATTTCATAAATAATGAACTAAGCCGCCGACAACAGGGTTACGGCCGCGGAGAAAGAATGAAAATCGAAACTGATATGGTTGAAATTACATCAGGTGTTCGGTTTGGAAAAACACTCGGTTCTCCGATTACTCTTGTTGTTAAAAATCGTGATTTTGAGGCGTGGAAAAAAATTATGAGTATTGCGCCCGAAGATGTTACCGATGAAAAAGCTTTTTCAACATTCCGCCCGGGACACGCGGATTACGCAGGCAGTGTAAAATATAACCAAAAAGATTTGCGTAACGTGCTAGAGCGCTCAAGTGCCCGTAAAACCGCAATTGAAGTTGCAGTCGGTGCGGTTGCCAAGTTGCTGTTAAAAGAACTTGATATTACAGGAACATCAAAAGTCACTCAAATAGGGTCAGCCTGTTGTCCTGCAAATTTCCCTGAAGAAGTAGATATAATGCGCGGTAAAGGTGATACAATCGGTGGTAAATTTGTTGTTCTTTATAAAAATTTGCCTGTCGGTTTAGGGTCATATGTCCATTGGGACAGAAAAATTGACGGACGACTTGCACAGGCAGTTATGAGTATTCCGGCTGTAAAAGTTGTTGAAATCGGCACAAACCCGCTTGGATATCAGGGAAGCGCTTATCATGATGAAATTTTTGTTAGTGATGGCGAAATTGAACATAAAACTAATAATGCCGGAGGTGTTGAAGGCGGAATGACTAATGGTGAAGACCTTGTAATATCAGGGGTTATGAAACCGATTCCGACAATGAAAACCCCGCTTAAGTCCGTTGATTCACAAACTATGGAAGAAACAGAAGCTCATTTTGAACGTTCTGATGTTTGCGCGGTTGAAGCTTGTGCTGTTGTTGCAGAAGCCCGTGTCGCATGGGTTCTTGCCGATGAAATTCTGTTAAAATACGGCGGTGATTCGTTAGACGAATTAAAACATAATTATAATAAATAAAGTTTAGTTGTAGGTGGAATTATGAGTAATATATTATCAAGATTATTTTCCGTAAAAAGAAGCGGAATGAACCGGGTTTTTTGCGTGTTGGGCATAAAAATAAAAATTCCGATGAATACGACCTGTTATTTACCTGATACCAAAATGCTGCGTGATAATAATATTGAATTTCCGCATCCTATTGGGATAGTTATTGCCAAAAGTGCAAAACTGGGTAAAAACTGTGTTATATATCAAAACGTCACAATAGGTGCAAAATCTCGTGAAAAAGCAAATGAAGGAGAGTTTCCGACAATCGGCGATAATGTTATAATTTATGCGGGAGCTTGTGTTGTCGGCGGAATAACTGTTGGAAATAATGTTCAAATCGGTGCGAATTCTGTTGTTACAAAAGATGTTCCTGATAACTGTGTTGTAGCAGGAAATCCTGCCCGGATAATTAAGATGTTATAAACTCTGCCTTGGCGGGTAATTTATTTTAAAACTCCACTGTTTAAACATGGTTTATGTCAAAGAGGAGTTTTTAATTATGAAGAGTAACATTTACCAATCAGAAGTTATATATTTGAATGCGTTAAGAAATCTGTTTATAGAAATGACCGCTAAAAACTGTAATCAGCACTGTAAGCATTGTTACATCGATTTTCCAAAGTATAAAAAAGAAACTGATTTTATCAGTATTGATGTTATAAAACAAGCACTTAACGATACAACTCTTGATAATATTGAATGTATTTACTTAACAGGTGCTGAACCTATGACGCATCCTGATTTTAATGCGATTTTAAGACTTTGCTTGAAACGTTCAAATGTTTGTATTTGCACTAACGGTTCGTTTATCAATGAAAAAAAAGCACGCTTTTTGAAAAAAGTTGAGGATGAATCTATGAATGAAATAATTTTTAAAATCAGCATAGATCACTATGATGAAGTTAAAAATGATGATATAAGATATAGAGGAGCTTTCCGTCAGGCAGTTTTTGCGGTTAAACATCTGGTAAAATATAATTTTAACCCTATAATTACAGTCGCCAATTATTATAAATTGCCGATGGATGAGTTGTTTAATGGATTTCAGGCTCTTTTTGACAGAAACAGGTTTGAACTGGATAGCTCTAATCTTCAAGTTATTCCATGGCATGATAAGTCTGAAAAACTTGAAGATGAAATTCACAGCAGCTGGGAAAAACTGGATTGCGAATATGGTAGAATACTTACTGTAAATGGCGTATATACATGTCCTTTCTTAGCAAATGATTACCGCGGGCGCTGCGGCAGTACTTTTGCCGATTACAATAAAAAAAGCTCGCTTGAAACGAGCTTCTGTAATACTTGTATGAAGTCTAAAAAACAATTGTTTTCAATAGATTTTTCTCAATTTGAATAATTATTTTTTAGCGTATAATTTAACTTTGAAGTTTATAAGAAGAATTTTTTTATTCTTTTTATAAGGAACGATTTCAGCAGTTTGAATATCTAAGAAATGTTCGTGTTTATACATTTCTTTAAGGAAATTGTCGTAATTTGAATAGTTACCGACCATTTCCATATTCAATCTTGCTACGTTATACTGGCTTCCTGCGCCTGAAACGAAAGCATCATCTTTTGGATCGTAATCGTATTTGATAGATCTTACTTTAATCTGGTTTGCACGAACAAGCTGAAGAACTTCTGCAAATTCACCTGCAATAACTGCTTCTGTATCTAAGCCTGACATAACAGGTTTATAAAACGGTTTTTCACTGTTTTTGCTTTCGTTTTCTTTAGCTTTTTCTTCTTGTTCTTTTCTTTTATATTCGTCTAACTTGGCTTGTTTTTCCTGTACAGTTGCGGTTTTTTGCGCAACTTCTTCATTCGCAGCTGTATAACTCTGGTAATTTTCGTAAATTTTACTTCCGGTGTAACCAAGTCCTACAAATATTAAAACGATTAAAGCAATCGGTATAATAAATTGTTTTAATTTTTCACTATCCATTTTTTATCCTTTTAAATAATTATTGTGCATCTTGTGGATTGCCGGCAGTTGCTGCTGCTGGTGCCGGAGTCGCTGCCGGAGTTGCCGCCGGAGTCGCCGGTGTTGAACTTTTTGATTTATTTCCGTCAGCTAATTTTGAAAAGAATGATTTTAATTCACTGTCATTCATATTTGTGATTTCAAAAATATAAGGTGCTGTATCAATTGTAGAAATTGTACTGTCTACAACTGTGTCTAAAGAACCTGCTTTTAAATCAAGTTTACTTAAACGTAATTTTGATTCAATAAGAGAATCTTTAAGATTTTTGAAAAATACATAAACATCTTCAACAGAATCTGCGCAGCCTTTGATGTTAATTTTACCATCATCAGTTGTCATAAAGTATGTCAAATAGATATCTTTAGGAATTGATTCACCCAAAGCTGCATATGCCATAATTTTTGTTCTGTTATTTTTAAGAACTTTTTCGATTTCTGCAACAGCATCAAAAGAGGTGTCGCCTTTTTCTTTTTCAAATTCTTTTAATTGAGCATCAAGTTGAGTAATTTGGTTGTCAAGTTCTGTGCTTTTTTCTTGTGTTTTAACAGCCATATCATTTGTAAACCAGCATCCGATACCCATAGGTGTCATTAATATTGCCAATAGTATTGTAACAAGTACAGATGCTTTTGCCGGAGTCAATTCAAGGCTTCCGATATTTATAACTGCGACTTCAACTTTTGCCTTGCCTTTTTCTGCAATAAAGTTTACATCAACAGGCATTAAACCTGCAGGTGTAATTGCCCCGATTGAGTGTAATGAAACCTTAATTTGATCGTCTGAAAGTACGTTCAAACTCATTTCCATCAAAGGTTCTTTTCTGAATTGGTTATCTTCAACAAAAAGTGTTTGACCGCCGAATTGTAAACGTCCTGCAAGAATTTCTGCAGAAACCAAATCTGTTTCAGATAAAACAACCAGTGAGCTTGACGGAGTACTCATCAATGCAATTTGAGCAGCGTTTTCAATAGCTGAGTAAATCTCTTCTCCTTCATAGGATTTTAGAGGAAGCGGTTCTTCATAGTATTCAAGGATTCTTTTACCTTGCAAACCAAGCATTTGGAAACCGCTGTTGTTGATAATCATCAAACTCCAGGAGTGGTCATTTTGCATTTGCTCAGCGGCAATTCCTGTAACATTTAAACCTTTCAAAGCTGCAAATAATGAGCATTCAACGCTGACAAGAGTTGCCCCCATTGCTGTTAGGATTTCTCTGATTTTATTTACTGCATCAGCTTGAATTGCTGTATAGAATACATTTCTTGAATCTGAATTAGAAGAAGCTAAAGCATCAAACCAGAATGGTAACGGCTCTTTGCGTTTGAAAATGAATGATTGTTCCAATTCACCGATTACAATGTTTGTAATTGCGTTGTCATCTAATAAAAGCGGCAAACCTTCTTTTGTACCGAACCAAACGGTTGGTAAGCTTAAGTGTACATTTGCTTTTGCCGGATTGATGTTACGCATTTGAAATAATGTTTCAAGACTTGCTTTAAAGTCATCATAACTTGCAACTTCTCTTAATGCTTCATTATAGTCTATAGGAGTTTGTGCGTATGATTTAACATTTCCGTGCTTGTCAAGTTCAATCATTTCCATGCCGCAAGCAGGCGAAATGGTTACATATACGTCAGTTCCTCCACCAAATCCAAATAAATTATTTAATGACATATCTTCCTTTTTACTCTTCTTACTATAATCTTATTTTTATTATACAATATATTTTATAAATGAAAAAATCTTAACATAAATTTACACCATATGGAGGATAAAATTTTATATGCAAGCATTAGTTGAAAGTATAAATAAGCTGAAAAAAGAGAAAAAAGCAGTAATATTGGCACATTGTTATCAGCCTGTTGAAATTGATTTAGTGGCGGATTATGTTGGTGATTCGTTGTATTTAAGCCAAGTTGCAGCTAAAACGGATGCTGAAATTATAATTTTTGCAGGTGTTTATTTTATGGCACAGACTGCAAAAATTTTATCTCCTGATAAAAAAGTTATATTACCTCAAATCGATGCCGGCTGCCGCATGGCTGATATGATTGATTATAATCAGCTTTTGGAATTTAAAGCAAAAAATCCGGGTATTCCGACAGTTTGTTATGTGAATTCAACTGCTGAAGTTAAATCAGAGTGCGATTTATGTTGTACAAGTTCTAATGCGGTTAAAGTTGTTGCAAGTCTTAATACTGATAAAATTTTATTTCTTCCGGATACTTATTTAGGCAAATGGGTTGAAAAACAGCTTGGTAATGTTGAAGTTATTACATATCCGGGATTTTGTCCTACACACTTGCAAATTCGCCCTGATGATATTGAAGCTGCAAGAAATACTTATCCTGAAGCTCTTGTTCTGGCACATCCTGAATGTCATATGTCGGTTTCTGAGATGGCTGATTATGTCGGAAGTACTACAGGCATTATGAATTTTGCAAAAAATTCAGATAACAAATCATTTATTATTGCTACAGAACAAGGTGTTGTTGATAGACTTAAACGGGATTATCCTGATAAGGAATTTATTCCTGTTAAAAATAATATAGTTTGTCCGAATATGAAAATGACATCTTTGGAAGATATTCTAAAAGTTCTGGAAGATGAATCAAACGAGATTTTTGTTGATGAAAATATCGTACAAAAAGCCGTAAAATGTATTGACAGAATGCTGGAGGTTTCAAAGTAAAATGGAAAAACCCGAAGATAAAGTTATGAATGATATTATTTTTGGCAAAAATTCTGTTATGGAAGCTTTGATTGCCGGAAACAGAGAAATTAATAAAATTCTTATATCAAAAAATATTCACACAGATAATAAGATTAATAAAATAAAAGAACTTGCGCAAAACAAAGGAATTGTTTTTCAGTTCGTTGCAAAGGAAAAATTCCAGCCATATGCGGAATTTAATCATCAGGGAATTATTGCACAGATTTCTCCGATAAAATATGCAGATTTGGATGAATTTTTGCAGGAACGGGAACATACAAATTCATCGCTTGTGATTCTTGATGGAGTTGAAGATTCCCATAATCTTGGCGCAATTATAAGAACTTGTGTTTGCGCAGGGGTTGATGGTATTATTATTCCTTCTCGCCGCAATGTTCAGGTGAATTCAATTGTTGAAAAAACCAGTGCCGGTGCGATAAATCATATTCCTATTATCAAAGTAAATAGCCTGATTAACGCAGTTGAAACTCTAAAGAATAACAACTGGTGGATAATTGCAACAGACGCATCTGCAAAAGATAATTATTTTGATGTTAAATATGATGATATGAACTTTGCAGTAATAATGGGCGCTGAGCACGCAGGAGTATCAAAATCACTTCTTAAAGCATCGGATTTTGTTGTAAAAATCCCTATGCAAAACAGTTTTAATTCGTTAAATGTTTCAAATGCTTTAAGTGCAATAATTTTTGAAACCCTTCGTCAGAAATTAATTAATAAAGTTAAATAATACGATTAGATGAGCCTAAAATCAGTTGTTAGTTATATCATTAGCATATAAGATTGGAGCATACTGTGAAAAAAGAATTTGAACAATTTGGTATATTAACAGATGATATTTCTGATGAGAATATAGATTTTAAAAAATTACAGGAAATTGAACCTGACAGCGATGATGAAGACGGTGAGGACGTCTTAAAATCCGTTGAAGATCCAAAAGTACAGGAAAGTCTTTTATCTGTAAATTCAGATGACAGTGTTAAAATATATTTAAGACAAATAGGTAAAATTCCGCTTCTATCTTCAGAAGAAGAGCTTGATTTAGCAAAGAAAATTCAGGAAGAACGCGATGAATTTTCAAAAGATCTTCTTGTAAATGCTAATCTTCGCCTTGTTGTAAGTATTGCAAAAAAATATATCGGCAGAGGTTTGTCTTTTCTTGATTTGATTCAGGAAGGCAATGTCGGATTGATTAAAGCTGCAGGGCGTTTTGATTATAAAAAAGGTTATAAATTTTCAACATATGCGACCTGGTGGATTCAGCAGTCAATTACTCGTGCGATAGCAGATAAGGCAAGAATTATAAGACTTCCGATTCATATGATTGATTCAATCGGTAAAATTAGACGTGCAACGATTGATTTGACTACAGAACTCGGACACCCGCCAACAAAACAAGAAATTGCATATAGATTAGGACTACCGGTTTCAAAACTTACTGCAATAATTAAGTCTGCGCAATCTACAGTAAGTATGGATACACCGGCAACATCTGATGAGGATTCATCAAAAATTGCTGATTTTATTGTGGATAATTCAACAATTACGCCTGACGGGAAGGTTTCTCACGACAGTTTGCTTGAAGATATCAGAAGAATGTTGAACCAGCTTAGCCAAAAAGAGCGTGATGTGTTGATTTTACGCTACGGTCTGGATAATAACGGTATGAAAAAAACTTTGGATGAAATCGGTTCACAGTATGGTGTTTCCAGAGAAAGAATCCGTCAGATAGAAAACCGTGCAATTTCAAAACTCAAGAAGCTTTGTAAAAACGAAAAACTTCACGATGGTTTGATGAATTATTTTGCAGGATAGGGGTAAATCAAAAATCCCCTTTCCTAAGTTTATGAAAGGGGGAAAAGTTTTATCTTGCTCTGTAATGACCTTTTACATATGATCCGTCACTTTTGTAATACGGTTCAACATAGACTGCTGTAGAAGATTCTATAGCAGAACGAAGCTCACTTCTTGACGGTGCGCCGATAGGAGTATTTATTTGTGCAAAGATTTCCGGTTCATAATCGGTAAATTCTTTAGTTGAAAAATCACCGATTTCTTCTGCTGCGAAAATTCTGTTGCTGCCGGAATGAGGGTTTTTATATCCTGCAAAGTTGTTTTCCTCAACCCGGGCATTTAATACAGGAGAAGAATTGTTTTTTAGAAGATAATCGTTTATACTATTGTTAGCTAGAAGTTCTGGGATAGAACGTGTACCATTCCCAGATGCAATATTTTGGAATGGTTTACTGTCTTCCAAAAGCTTCTTAGCACTTTTATTTTGTGCTTCGTGTTTTTCAAGAAATGGTTTCAATTCATCAGGTATAAGCAGATCATTCATTTTGGAATTAACTGCGGTATTAAATGTTGCAATCTGAGGAGCTAACCTTTGAGATGGGTTGTGCTTTAACAAATAATCGTTTATACTATCAGTAGCTAGAAGTTCTGAAATAGAAGGCGCAGAAAAGCTACCATTTTCAGAAGAAATATTATTGGATGGTGTCAAGTCTCCTAAATGCTTCCTAGCTTTTTTACCTTGAGGAATAGCTGTTGTTAACCAATTACGAGTTACTCCACCTAATCGAAAATCTGGATTTATTGCAAGCTTTTGGTTCGTAGATATAATGTTTTTTGTATCTGGATGTAAATCACTTCCTTTGGTAACTAAGCCATTCTCAATTGTATTTGGAATAGAATTAACAAATTCAGTGACATTGAATTTGTTTTGTGGAGCACGACGCTCTAATGCGTGTGCTAAACCATAATTAGAAGTACCCCAAGGAATATCAAATTTACCAACTCCTGGCTTATTATATACATTCGGAACAAAACCTCTCTGGTTTTCCATCAGTGTGTCAATTGCCTTTTGCGGGTCGCCGCTTGCTTTTTGCCAGGGGATTCCCCAATATTGGCGCATTTGATTTATTCCTTCAGTATTTACTTTACGGGCAAGGTTTTCACCTTTTGCTATAGCACTGCCAAGCAATCCGCCTGATAAAAACCCTGATTGAGCTTGTTTTGCAGCAGATTTTATAGGATTTTCACCTTTCATCAACCCTTCGCCTGCGCCATACATACCACTGCCAAGTGCTCCGCCTATCGCACCGGCTGCAGTATCTGTTGTTAATTTCCTGCCTACTGTCTTTTGCACAACCTTTGGAATAACACGTTTGGCAACCTGACCGCTGACGCCGCCAAACGGAATTGCAGCTGAACCTATCTCTAGTGCAGCTCCTAAAATTTGTTTATTCCTGTAGTCTTTGTACTCTTTATCAACATTCTGACGATAAGTATCGTCTGCCTGCTGAATTAATTTTACCTTCTGTTCTCGTGTCAAACTAGGGTCTTTTAATTTTTCATTAAGACCTTTAAAAAATTCATCCATAAATTATACCTTTCTAAGGCATAATCTGTTGTGTGTGCTGATTTTGGAAAGCTCAAGTTTAGTTATAATAACAGATTTTTTAACTTTTGTCAATGGTTGTATTAAAATGGTCTACGAAACTAAATGTTTATAGGGATTGTGTTTTAATAGATAATCGTTTATACTGTTGTTAATTCCCAAGTCTGGTAAGGGAAGGTGCTGCTTACCGGAGTGATTACCCTCTAAGGTTAGTCCTCCAAGGGTAGCTTGGGTTAAATAAAAGATACCATTAGAGCTAGTACCTTCCATTTTTGAAGGAGTGCCTTGACTAATGGTATCTTTTTGCAAGATAAATTTTATCCCGGGATTTTTACGCAGAATTCGGTACGAACATTTTCTTCGCTTGTTACGATAATTTCCCCACCGTGAGCTTCCGCGATTTGCTGTGACAGGTAAAGCCCTAGTCCTGTACCGACTTTGCGAAGTTTCTTTGCAGCTGAATAATATTTATTAAATATCATTTTTATTTCGGTTTCAGAAATCCCTTGACCGTAATCAATTATTGAAATTGTTGTGAAATTTTGAATTTTTCCGATTTTTACATCAATCGGCTTTTTGGTGTTACTGTGGTCAATTGCATTTGATATAAGGTTTTTTATGACACGGCGAAGCTGGGTCGGATCGGCATCTATTGATAGATTGTTTTTACCTGCTTCAAAATTTATTGTGATTTTTGAATCGTTTGCAATTGGCTGCATTTCATTTACTATTTCATTTATAAACCAGTTTAAATTAACAGATTCTTTTAATAGTTTAATCCCTTGTTCTTTTAATTTGTAGGTTTCAAGAAGGATTTGAACCAGTTCAAGAAGGCTGTTATTTGAAGTTTTCATGTTATCAAGTGCAAATTTTTGTTTATCGGAAATTTCTCCGAATTTGTTTGCCAAAAACAGGTCAATCATATTTGATGCCGCAACAATAGGGACTTTCAAATCGTGGGTAAGTGTTGCAACAAAATCTTCTTTTAGGGTTTCAATTTCTTTTTCTGTTGTTATATCTTTGATAATCAGGACAAAACGTTTTTTCTCTAAGGATGACAAGGCTTGAGAACTTATTATGAAATTATTTGTCGGGGTGTGTTTTATGAAGATTTCAATGTTATTAAGTGCCGAAATCTCAAAATTTTCATCTTTCACGGGTTGAATAAATTCAAAGACGTTTTTGCCGACAATATCTTTTCCTTTTACTCCGAACCATTTTAAGATTTTCGGGGTGGCGCGGAGAATGTCAAAGTTTTCGTTAATAATTAAAATCCCGTCAGAGAGCGAATTAATTACAGATTCCAGAAGCTTATTCTGGCGCATCAGTTCTGCTTGATATTCAATAATCATTTTTTCGCGGTCGTTTAAGGTTTCGACCATTCTGTTAATACTGTCTGTTACATTTTGATAGGTCGGGTGTTCTATTTTTTCGATTTTTGTCGACAGGTTTCCATAGCGGATTGAATCTACGGTTGTTGTAACTTTTCCGAGGTAGTCGTTAATCTTTGACCAGCGTTTATTTGTCTTTCTTGTTATGAAAAACAGGCAGATAAATACAATGATAACGCATATATTAATTACATAAAAATATGAAAACATTTATTACTTTTTTACTCTCACTACTTAAAAAGTTTTACTAATTATGTTATAATTATACCAAATAGCAACGGGTTTGTTAATAGGTTAGGAATAAAATCAATCATATGTCAGAAATAAAACTGCCAAATTCAATAAAAATGGTTATTACAGATTTTGATGGTGTGGTAACCGATAATTGTGTTTACGTTAATGAAGACTTTACAATGAGCCGTAAGCTTAATTTTAAGGATGTTATGGGGTTTTCTATCCTGAAGAAAAACGGGTATGAAATTGCAATTATTTCCGGTGAGAAAAATTCTGCGATTGAAATTATGGCAAGAAAATTTAATATAAAAGAGATTCATCAAAATATAAGAATTAAAATTGATGTTTTGAAATCTATTGTTGAGCACTATGGTTTATCTGATGAAGAATTTGTTTATATTGGGGATGATATAAACGATTTGGATTGTTTGAAATTTGCAAAGTATAAAATTACCGTTCCGCACGCGACTGAAAAGGTTAAAGCCGTAGAAGGAATACAAATAACAAAAAATGCAGCAGGAAATGGTGCATTTAGAGAGGTGGCAGATTGTCTGGCTGGATAAAAAATGTTGTTGATAAAATAAAAGATTTAAGCGTATCTGTTGATTCTTATAAAAAGGATTCGATAATTCAATCGCTTCCTGTTATTGCTATTGTTAATAAGGCGAAAAAACTTATTGATAAAAAAATGTATGATGAAGCCGAAAAGGTTTTAAAACGAGGGTTGGATATTGCAGACGATGCGCTTTTATATAAATATCTGGGCAAAATCTATGAAACCCAATATAAATTTCAGGAAGCTGTCGAGTATTATGATTGTTCTGCAAAAATAAATCCGCAGGATAAAGAAATATGGCTTCGTCTTGGTATGAGCCAGCTTAATAATAAAATGATTGAGGAAGCTATTATTTCGTTTGAAAAAGCGAATAAAATTACTCCGCTTAATACCGATGTTCAAACAGGCTGGGGTATGGCTTTGATGAAGCAGAAAAAATACGCTTTAGCACGTGATAAATTTTTAAATGCAACAAAAATAAGCAAATATAATTTTACGGCAATTTTGCTGTCTGCGATTATGGAGATTCGTTTGTGTGATTATGAATCTGCTGAGATGAAATTGAAGTTTTTGGCAAAAGTTGCACCAAATGAAAGCAGTACTTATGAGTATGCGAATTTAAAACTTCTTAAATCAGATTATCGTGCGGCGGAAAAATATGCTAAAAAATCTATAGAAATCAATGCCCAAATGCTTCCTTCATATTTTGTTTTAGGAGAAGTTTATTCACTTCAAAAAAATCTTGAAATGACAGAAAAGATATTTTCTAAAGCTTTAGAAAACGATCTTGACGGTGAAAATCTTCACTTTGAATGGGGAAAGGCTTATGTAAGATTTTTTGATTATGCAAAAGCCAAAGAACATTTTTTGATTTCACTTGAAAAATGTCCTGTCTATCTTGATGCAAAAATTGGTCTTGCCCTTATGAATGCTTATGAAGGAGATTTTTCACTGCTTGGTGAACTTAAAGAAAAAAATGGTGAAAATGTTTATATACAAGAATCAATTGGGCTTGAACGTTTTGCAGCAGGCAAGTTTGAAGATGCTGTAGAAAGTTTTAAAAAAGCATTAAGAACTGATAAAAAACAAACTTATAACTATTTGAACCTTGCAAGGGTTTATCAAAAATTAGAAAATAAAGACAAAACAAGAGAATATTTTGAAAAATTTATCCGCGAAAATTCTGAATATTTTGAAGGATTTTTAGAGTATGCAAAGTGGCTGATCGAAATTGATGATATTGCCGATGCTCAAAGAAAACTAAGAAAAGCAGATAAATTAAATTGTAACAATGTTGAAGTTTTAAATTTACTGTTTTATACTTCATACAGGCTTGTCAAGGACAATATTTGTGAATATAATATAAAGGAAGCAATTTCGATTGCAGATAAAGTGAAGTCTTTCGGAGATTTTGAATACGAACCCCAAAGAACCGAGCTTGAGAACTTATTAACAGATATACAGGGAAGAAATTAAATTGAAAAAGGTAATAGTACAAAAGTTTGGCGGAACATCGGTTGCTGATACCGATAAGATAAAAAATGTGGCTCAAACCGTAATAAGAGAAAAAAACAACGGTAATGATGTCGTAGTAGTAGTTTCAGCTATGGGACATACAACAGATCATCTTGTTAAAATGGCGCGTGATTTGAACCCTAATCCTTCAGCACGTGAAATGGATATGCTTTTATCAACAGGTGAATGTGTATCTATCGCGCTTTTAACAATGGCAATTCAAGCTCAAGGTTATAATGCTGTTAGCTTTAATGCTATGCAAATTGGTATTTTAACAGAAAATGTCCATTCAAAGGCTAGAATTGTAGATATTAAAACCGATAAATTGAAAAAGAATTTAGATGCAGGTAATATTATTGTTGTTGCCGGATTTCAAGGCGTAACTGAAGATGGTGAAATTACAACTTTAGGCCGTGGAGGATCTGATACTTCTGCTGTTGCATTAGCTGCTGCATTAAACGCTGAAAGATGTGATATTTATACAGATGTTGAAGGTGTTTATACCACAGACCCGAGAGTTGTTCCAAATGCTTCAAGGCTTGATATTATTTCTTATGAAGAAATGCTTGAATTGGCTCACGCCGGTGCTAATGTACTTCATCCGAGAAGCGTTGAAACCGCAAAACAATATGCTGTGCCGTTAAGGGTTCGCAGCAGTTTTAAATTAGATAATATGGGAACTTTAATTGTAGGAGTTGAAAAAATGGAAATAAATAAACCCGTAGCCGGAGTTGCGGCTGATTCGTCACAAGTAAGAATTGTTGTTTGCGATGTTCCGGATACACCGGGGGAAGCTGCTACACTATTTGGGTGTCTTGCAGATGAAAATATTTCTGTAGATATGATTATTCAGTCTTATGCAAGAAAAGCATCACAAACAAATGATATTGCGTTTACTATCAATAAAGAAGATTTAGCTAAAACCATTGAAATTTTAGATGTAGTAAAAACAAAACTTGGCGCAGCAGATGTTAAAATTGATGAAAATATTGCAAAGATTTCAATTATCGGTGCAGGCATGATTGACAGACCCGGTATAGCTTCAACTATGTTCAAAACATTAGCGCAGTCAGGAATTAATATCAGAATGATTTCAACATCTGAAATTAAAATCAGTTGTTTAATTAATAAAGAGGATGCGCAAAAAGCTGTAAAAGCATTACATGATGTATTTAAACTCGGCTGTGATGAGATTGCCGATGTTAAAGGTACATTACCGGATGTTTAAAAAATATAAAATAAACTTTTAAAAGAACAGAATTGTAAAGTTCTGTTCTTTTTAGTAGCAAAAAATATTTTGTTTGTATTATTATAAATATGTAATCGGGGTTTTGTGCATCATGGTAAATTTAATTTCAGATAGTGTAGTAAACAGTGCAGGCAGAGGCAGTAACAGTAGTTTTGTTACTTTAATGCTTGATAGACCGCAGAAGTCACAGGCATCAGCACCTGTAAAAAATGAAAATAAAGTGAAAAAGTATGCGCTTCCGGCAGGATTGTTAACCGGCGGCGGAATATTATTGTATTTGGGACTTAGAAGACCTGGGAAAAATAAATTATTTAATACTCATATTAAAAACCAAATTTTTAATATGGAAAAGAAAGTTCATGAATTTACTGCATTTGTAAGAACTTCAGTTGAAGATATAGCAGGGGAAAGTTCAAATTATATTACTAACTATAAGGCTGCTCATCATATAAATCCTATTGAATATTCAAGCAGGTTAAAAGTTTTCCGCCGTCCTGAAAAACTTGCCGAAGCACAGGATTTGTCTTTTGAAGCAATCTCAAACCATACGAATTTTGGAATGGAAGATATGAGTGAATTTTCATCTGTCTTTAACAGACTTAAGGGCGCAGCTGAAGAACAAATCGTAAATAAAAAACGTCTTGTAAAATCTGCAATAAGTGAAAATGTTCATATTACACTGCCAAAAGCTGAAAAATACTCAGATATGGTCGAAGCCGGAGAAAATCATCTTATTACAATGCAAAATTCACTATCTTCACAACTGGATGTAATTCAAAAAACACGTATTGAAAATGCTGTAAGATCTCAACACGGGCAAATGGCACAGGCAATTACAGAATCTCGTAAATTGCAAAACTTAGCAAAAGAAAATATAATTAATACTTCATTCTATCAGGCTAAGAAACTTCTTAATCTGCCGGATGATTTTGGACCTTCTTATCTTAAAATTCCTCAGTTATCAGATTTTGACGGCCGCTTAGATTCTATCGAATTGAAACCGATTACTGTTCCGCCAAGATTAAAAGAAATTTATGATGACAATAATTATTTTAAATTGGCTATAGAAAATGATTTTACAGATTTATCCGAAAATGATATGTTAAAAATTTTCTATTCAATCTCTCCTGATGAAAATTTAAAAGATTTAGGGTATTTAATTGACAGGCTTCGTCTAAGACAAGCTATTTTAAAAACAAAAAATGGTGATAAGAAATCTGTTTATGATGTTATTATTCCAAAGCTTGAATATCTGTCTGCAAGATTGCACGAATTTGGAAATAGGGATTTATTTACAAGATGCAGTGTGGATTTTGATTCCATGAATGTAACTGAACGCAGTGATGTTTTACGTCATATATATAATACAGCATCAAGATTAGGATATGAAAGTATTGCAGATATGGATTCTGCTCTGGCAAAAGAAAGCTCTAATTATAGAACATTAAATATAAGAAATTACATGAAAATTTTCAAAGATAATCCTGATATTTATTTCTTTTAATGGATATATTTTTCTGACGTATTGTATATAATATCAAGATTTATGTTTAGTGCTATGCAAATTTTTACTACAATTATTATTGTAGGGTTTGCTTTTTTGTTTTCTATCATGTTCAGATATTTGGTAGAAATTCCTATTTGCTCGGCAAGTTTTTCTTGTGAAATTCTCTTACGTAATCTTTCAATTCTTATGTTATCAGCTATTACTTCTAATATTTCTTTATCTTGCATAATTCTATTGTAAAAAAATTAGCATATATTTATTATCCATGATATTATAAATTTTAAGAAATATAGTTCATAAAATAAGGAGGTTATGTAATGTTTAGCAAATATCTAAAAAAACAAGCATTTACTTTAGCAGAGGGTACTACGCACGTAGCTATGCCACCAGTATTTTCTAAAGCAGGTTTTACTTTAGCAGAGGTATTAATTACTCTTGGTATTATTGGTGTTGTTGCAGCTATGACAATACCAACATTGATTGCAAATACTAATGGTCAAAAATTTCGTACTCAGTTTAAGAAAACTCTTTCAACTTTGAATCAAGCCGGCAGAATGTCGTTGGCTCAATATGATTATACATTTACTGATGCAGGTAGTATTGAAAAAGATTGTAAAACAGATAATCCGGAACAGGATATGACTTTTTGTGCTGTAATTAACGGAACACTTAAGGGTACAACGTATGTAAGTTATCTCAATGATTTAAAAATTAATTCTAAAGGAAATAAATATAAAGCTACAGTAATGGGTTATGAAGAAAATTATTTTTCTCCTGCGTGGTTGTTAGCAGATGGTTCAATGTTTAGTATTTCAGGTTACGGACAAAATGCTAATATAAAAGATGGAGTATTTGGATTTATTGATGTAAATGGTCCATCATTGCCGAATAAAGAAGTCACATGTACTAATGCGACTACGGTTTATCTGGGGGATTTTCACGGTGGTTGGGATCCTAAGGCATTAAATAAATTAGAGCCGTGTGTTGTTAAAAATGATGTTAATCATATGACAGATATTTTTCCTGTATTTATTTACGGTAATACTGTAGTTCCGGCATCAAATGCTGCACAGTATGTTTTGCAAAGTGCTAAATAAAATTTAAACATATATAACAATTAATTATAATTTGTTTTTGTAAAAACATGTTCATGATAGAATTTTAGTACAATTATCTAGAGAGATATTTTTACTAAAAGGAGAAAAAGAATTATGACAGAAAAACGAGTATGGCTTTTCAGAGAAGGAAATGCTGATATGCGTAACCTTCTTGGCGGTAAAGGCGCTAACTTGGCAGAAATGACAAACTTAGGTTTGCCTGTTCCTCCGGGTTTAACTATTACCACTGAAACTTGTATGGCTTATATTAATAATGGCAACAAAATGCCTGAAGGTTTGATGGATGAAGTTAAAGTTGCTTTAAAAGAAGTTGAAGCTCAAAAAGGACAAAAATTCGGTGATGCTGAAAATCCTTTATTAGTATCAGTTAGATCCGGTGCAAGAGTTTCTATGCCAGGTATGATGGAAACAATCCTTAACCTTGGTTTGAACGACCAAACAGTAGAAGCTATGATTAAATTAACTAACAATCCTAGATTCTGCTACGATTCATACAGAAGATTCTTAACAATGTTCGGTTCAGTTGCCTGGGAAATGGACAGACAAAAATACTTCGAATCTGAATTAGAAAAAGTTAAAGAACGTGAAGGCGTTAAACAAGATACAGAAATCTCAGCTGAAGGTTTGAAATCTTTAATCCCTGTATATAAAAACTTAATCAAAGAAGTTACAGGAAAAGAATTCCCTCAAGATCCATATGTACAACTTCAAGAAGCAATTGAAGCAGTATTCAGATCTTGGAATATTCCTCGTGCTGTAGCTTACAGAAATATGAACAAAATTGATCACAATTTCGGTACTGCAGTTAACGTTCAATCAATGGTATTTGGTAACATGGGTGACGATTGTGCAACAGGTGTTTCATTCACTCGTAACCCTGCTACAGGTGAAAACAAATTCTACGGCGAATACTTAACAAACGCTCAAGGTGAAGACGTTGTTGCAGGTATCAGAACTCCAAAACCTATTGCAGAATTGGAAACTGAAATGCCGGATTTATACAAACAATATGTTGATATCGCTAAAAAACTTGAACTTGGTTATAAAGATGTTCAAGATATGGAATTTACTATTGAACGCGGTAAATTATATATTCTTCAAACTCGTAACGGTAAAAGAACTGCAGCTGCAGCTGTAAAAATTGCCGTTGATATGTGCGAAGAAGGTATTATTACTAAAGAAAGAGCAATTCAATTAGTTGACCCTTATTCAGTAAACCAAATTCTTCTTCCTTGCTTTGATTCAAAAGCAATGGACGAAGCTCATAAAATTGCTCAAGGTGTAAACGCATCTCCGGGTGCTGCTGTTGGTAAAATCGTATTTGATACAGAAGAAGCTGCAAAACGCGGCGAAGCCGGTGAAAAAGTTATCTTAGTTCGTGTTGAAACATGTCCTGATGATATTCACGGTATGGCTGTTTCTCAAGGTGTACTTACACTAAGAGGCGGTGCTACATCTCACGCAGCAGTTGTTGCTAAAGGTATGGGTAAACCTTGTGTTTCAGGTTGTGAAGATATGAAAATCGACCTTGCTAACGAAACTTTAACAGGTTTTGACGGTAAAGTTTACCACAAAGATGATATCATCTCTCTTGACGGCGGCAAAGGTATTGTTATGGAAGGCGCTGTTAAACTTGTAGAAGCAAGAATTGATGAAAACTGGAATAAATTCTTCTCTTGGGTTGACGAAATCAAACAATTAAAAGTTGAAGCAAACGCTGATACTCCTAAAGATATCGAAAATGCATTAAAATTCGGTGCTGAAGGTGTTGGTCTTTGCAGAACAGAACACATGTTCATGGATCCTGACAGACTTCCGTGGGTACAAAAAATGATTATCGCAGGAACTCCTGAAGCTCGTAGAGAAGCTTTAGATAAACTTCTCCCAATGCAATATTCAGATTTCTATGCAATGTTCAAAGCTATCGGTGAAAAACCGATGACAGTAAGACTTTTAGATCCGCCTCTTCACGAATTCCTTCCTTCAAAAGAAGATTTAATCGCTGAAGTTGCAACTCTAAAAGCTCAAGGTAAAGATGCTAAAGAAAAAGAAGAACTTCTTCACGTTGTAGAAGGACTTTCTGAATCTAACCCTATGATGGGTCTTCGCGGATGCCGTCTTGGTTTAACTTATCCTGAAATTAACGAAATGCAAGTAAGAGCAATCTTTGAAGCTGCATGTGATGTTAAAAAAGAAGGTATTGATGTTAAACCTTGGGTAATGATTCCTCTTATCGGTCACGTTAACGAGTTAAAAGTAGCTAAAGAAATCTTAGAAAAAGTTGCTGAACTTGTTATGGCTGAAAAAGGTATCAAAGTAGAATACAAATTCGGTACAATGATTGAAATTCCTCGTGCAGCACTTACAGCTGATGAAGTTGCTGAATACGCAGAATTCTTCTCATTCGGTACAAACGACTTAACTCAAATGACATTTGGTTACTCACGTGATGATGCTGAAGGTAAATTCTTGAACAGATACGTTGAACAAAAAATCTTACCTTCTAACCCATTTGAAACACTTGATACAAAAGGTGTTGGTAAATTGGTTGAAATGTCAATGAAATTAGGTAAAGCTGTAAATCCTTCACTTGTTGGCGGTGTTTGCGGTGAACACGGTGGTGACCCTGATTCAGTTAAATTCTGTCACAGAATTGGATTGAACTACACATCTTGTTCTCCATTCAGAATTCCTCAAGCAAAACTTGCAGCTGCTCAAGCAGTTGTAGAAGGTAAATAGTTTACCGATAAAATTTAAGTATGGCGTGAACCATCCGGTTCGCGCCATATTTTTTATATACAATTTTTATTTAGTTTTCCAAGGGTAATCAGATGCCATTTCCCAGCCATCGTTCATAATAAGTGCGGCACACCAATAACCTGAACCGTTTGGTTTGCAAGCGTTATAATTGGAACCTTTTGGACCGACTTTATTTCTTGAATATGTACCAAAAAGCCAAACAGCAGGTGAACCTGCATCTCCTAAGGGTCTAAGCCCGTATTTAGATGAAAAGAAAAATAGGAATGTATCTTTTCCTATGGTGTTAGGTTTTGCTAAACCATTTATGTCAATTCCAACCCATATACCATTTTCATCAGCCTGGTTCATATTCATAGAAACCATTGAACCATCAAGCAGAGTAAAATGAGCAGTTGTCGTACTTCCGGCCATATATGTTGTTCCACCGTAATTTGATCCGTTCAGATTTTTCCTTGGGGCTTTGTTCCATAATTCTTGCGAGGTATATTTATCTAAATATTTTATATGATTTGCTAAATATGTTTTAAAGAATTGTTCGCCGTTCAATTTTGTATTCCAAGATTCGACTTCACCATTTTCATCTTCAGAAAGTCTTATTGACTGTTGAACTATACTATATGCGCGTTTTAACCTTGTAACGATCTGTTTTTTTTGATAAGCCGTCATAAGTGTCGGAATTGTCATTGCTGCAACAACACCAATTATACCGAGTGTAATTAATACTTCTGCTAAAGTAAAACCTGCTTTAAAAGCTTTTTTCATATTTCATCTCCTTATTAAAAATATAATCCCATTATATCGCATGACGGTATATTAATCAATATTAATACAATTTATATACTAAAGAACGGTATTTATATTTATCTTAATCTTAACTAGAATCAATATATGGATATTGAAGAATTTAGAAAGTGTTTTGGGGAGAATCTTAAAAATCTTAGGAAAAACAAAGGTCTTACTCAGAGTGAGTTAGCAGAATCTATAGGATTGGAAACTCATAATTTGAATCGTATTGAAAACGGTAAAAGTTTTCCGCAGGTAAAAACATTGATTAATATAATTAATTATTTTAATATTTTACCTTATGAGCTATTTACGAATAAAAATGATAAAATTACATCTATAGTTGGTCTCCTAAATAAAAATCCTGAAAAACTTGATGATTTTTCAAAGATTTTAAATGCTTTAACGTCAAAAAATTAATAATTAGCAAGAATTATTTTTTAGGGATTTAATACAAATATGAAAATTTCACCCATAGGAAATGTACCGCAAAGCTTGAATATTGTAAGAGCAAATAGAATTCCATTCGGCGGGAATACTGTTCCTATAGACGATGTTCGCAACAATTTTACTTTTGAAAAATCAATAGAGGGTTTGTTGGCAAAAGATACAATAAAAGGTTCATTTATTGCGAAAGGAAAGAGTTACGGTCAAGAGTATAATTTAAATATTGATAGAAAATCTGATTTAACCACTATAACGGGAAAAATTGGAACAAAAGGTGTTGAAGTCAAATCAGAACGTAAGGGTAGTTTTTGGAAAGGTTATTATTTTCAAATAGACGGTTATGTCGGAAATAAGAAGGTTTCAATGATTGAGAAACCTGTGTTTTTTGATGCAGAAAGAATTTATGGTAAATTTGGTAGTGAAGATATAAGTTTAACCCATCAGCATTTCAGACATAATGATATGATTACGGGGCCTGGTGTTAATATGCAGTTAATGTTTTATACTGAAGGGAATAGGCAGCCAAAATATGTAGGGAAATACGAATTATCACCGGAATTTTTACCAATATTAGCCGGTTTAACCAGATTTTTATAAAATTTTTTCAAAAAAATTTAAAAAAGGGGGTTTACAAAAAAAAATCAGCATGTAGAATAAAAAGTGTAGCCGAGAAATAAATAACATTTGTTCTTGGTGACCCAAATGGGGGTTTAGCTCAGCTGGTAGAGCACCTGCTTTGCACGCAGGGGGTCAGGAGTTCGAATCTCCTAACCTCCAAAATAAAAAGAGACACTATAGAGTGTCTCTTTTTATTTTGTTATGTTTTGGAATGAAAATCTCAAATTAGTGTGATGTGGTTTACGGGTAATTGATAGAAACTGATAGCAGGCAAATTGATTTATAACATTTCAACAGGAATATAAGGGAAGGTATCACTAATTTCTTTAGCTTTGGATACGTAAGAATTTCTTGCTTTCAAACCTTCATTGTTTGCACGTCTTTCAATATAATTCATTTTATACTTCTTATAGTCTTGATAATAAGGAAT
>CASLVD010000002.1 GCA_949398305.1 uncultured Candidatus Melainabacteria bacterium
TATATCAGATCTAAAAATCTTTAAAAATTGTAAAAGTAATTTTGTATCATCACCTTTTATAATTTCACTAACCAATTTGTGAATCAAAACCTCCAAACAAGTAATCTTTTTATGTTTACCATTGATTTTTGTTTCTACAAATTGACTCAAAATTTTGTTTAGACATTCATTTGGTCTTGTTTTTAGATTCCTTTTTGGACGTCCTTTTGGATTTCCAGATTTTCCTTTAATAAATTGTCCGGTTTTACAATCCCTGTTACTTTCAGGATGATAGGTTTTTATAGCCTCATCAATTACATCCTGAATGTTTTCGTATTTATCAAAAATACCCATAATTATTGTCCTCCTTTATTTTCCTCTAAAGTGCTTACTAGTTGCACTTTTTCTCCAGTTAATTGTTCAAAGCGATGAAGTATTACATCGCAATAATTAGGTTCAAGTTCAATCGCATAACAAACCCGGTTTGTATTCTCACAAGCTAAAAGAGTGGAGCCTGAACCTGCAAAACAGTCAAGTACAGCATCATCCGGATTGCTTGCATCTAAAATAACTTCTTCCAGCATTTTTACAGGTTTACAAGTTGGATGAAATTTTAAATCATCTTTATTTTCAGGATTTGAAACATGAACCCCCTTAAAATCCCATACATTAGTTCTATAGCGACCAAATTTACCAAGTTGGATATTATTTATATATTTGCCCATGCCGTTTTTAAACACAAATACTAATTCATGCTGACTTCTGTAAAAAGAGCCTTGTCCGCCAACCATTTTGTTCCAAACACACAAATTTTTAAATTCAGAATAACATTTGCCGGCGGTTAAAATTTCTAACACATGCCTCCAGTCCATAAATATATAATGCAAAGAGCCATCTATCGTATATTGTATCAGATTATTAAAAATAGCACCAAGAAACCCAGTAAATTCCTCAGATGACATTTCTCCGCTTGCCATTGCAAATTCCTTATGTTGAATTTTTCCATTGCCGCATATATTTTTAACAGCAAGATTATAGGGAGGATCAGTTAAAACCATTACTGGTCTGATATCTTTGAGTAATAATCCGTAATTCTGAATATCTAAAGCATTTCCACATAATAAACGATGTTTACCAAGTTGCCATATATCTCCGGTATTTACACGTTTTTCAATATTAAGCTCATCCTGTCTTGTTTCTATGAATTCACTTTTATTATTTTCTTTAGAATCTTGAATTATAAAGTCAATCTCAGGAATTTCAAAAGCAGTAAGACTTAAGTCAAAATCCAATTCCTGCAATTCTTTAAATTCAAATTTCAAGGCATCAATATCCCACTTTGCAGTTTCTGTCATCTTGTTATCAGCTATAGAATAGGCTCTTAGCTGTTCTGCTGTAAGATGAGAGGCATCAATAGCGGGAACTTTTTCAAGCCCCAATTCTTTAGCTGCAAGATACCTTGCGTAACCGGTTACAATTTTTTGTTTCTTGTCAATTACAATAGGGATAAAAATACCATTTTCTTTGATAAGTCTTGCAAGTTTTTTGATTTTCTCGGGCTTGTGCTTTCGTAATTTTCTTTCGGGTTCTTTAAGTTTTTCTACTTCAATTCTCAAAATAAGTGGGTTACTAATTTTATCCATATTTTGTCCTTTCCGGCAGGTTCTTTAACTTTTTACTGCCGGAATAAACTAGAAAGAAATTTTTGCTTAAGACAAAATAACTATAACTCTTGCTATCAAAGCGCTTTAAGTGATTTACTATCACGAAAAATGATAAATTTGTGATAAATCTTGAAAGATGTTATAATTAGAATATGAAAGAAAAGAATAACACCAAACCAGAGAAATGTCCTTATTGTGGTAAAACAGGTATAGTTGTTAATGGATATGATTCAACTACTGAAAAAACACCAAGATACAAATGTAAAGACTGTAAAAAGACGTTTAAAAAAAATAAGAATTATTATTTTAAAAATAAAGCAGATAAACTATTTATGGTTCATATTTTGAAACTCATAAGAACAAATTACTCAGAAATAAATAATGCTCCAAAATCAGGGCAACCTATAAAATTTCAAAAATTATTTTCTATAAAAGAATCCGATAAAAAAGAACTTGATAATATGACTTTAGCTTTGGATTATATTGGCAGCAATAAATTAAAAAATTTAACCCCGAAATTAAGTATTTATTTGGAAAATAATAACATCATTATTGCAAAATCATTTAATAATAAATAACAACTTCAAAAATCAAACAATTCTTTGACCTGAACTTCAAGGGCATCAGCAAGTTTTACTATTGTTCTTAAATTTGGAATTTTTTCATTTCGCTCAATTTTGCCAATATATGAAATATCTAATCCAGCTAGCTCTGCAACCTTACCTTTTGTAAGTTTTTTAGCAAGTCTTATTTGTTGTACTTTTGTTGCAAAATTTCTGATAACATTGCTATTCATTCTTTAATTATGCTATTATGAATGTACAAACGTATAGACCACCAGTCTAATAAAAAGAAATTGTTACGTCATAAATTGACGTGGTAATGTGTTACACTCTTAATAAAGAATAAAAATAAGTATCATAATTATTAGGAAATGCGGAAATGAAAATTCAATTTTTAGAACTAAACAATTTTAAATCCTTTAAAGGTAAATGTACAATTTCTTTTAACTCTGGATTGACAGTAATTACCGGTTTAAATGGTACCGGAAAAAGTAATATAATTAATGGGGTTAATTTTGCCTTAGGAAAATATGAGACAAAAACTGAATTGATACACGAAGGCGAAAAAGAGGCATCTGTTAGAATTGTTTTGAGAGCTGGAAATGGGAATTTGATATCAATTTCAAGAACAGTTGATATTAATGGCAAAAAATCATTATATATAAATGGAGAATCGGCAAATGATAACGATATTCCTTATGAAGATTTTGATTTTGTACTTTTAGATTCAAATTCTCATAATCAATTTGATAGCACAAAATTAAAAGATTTTATAAAAAATCTGAAAGAAGAATCAAATAAGAAACAAATTATTTTGGTAAGCACCGAAACAAGTATGCTAGATTATGCAGATCAGATTATTACAGTAAATCAAAAAATTAAAAATCAATCTGAAATCAAAGAAACACAACTTATATAAATGGAGTAAAATATGACAGAAAAAATTGAAAAATTACTGAATGATGTAAACGAAATTACAATTAAACAGAAAACTATAAAAGAAACAATTGCAAAAGAAACAGGTAATAATTTTAATATATTTGAAATTACACATATTAGTCAAAAAGAAGTCCCAATGTGCAGAATTTTAACCGAACTTTTAGACCCAAACGGTTCTCATGGTCAGAATAAAATATATTTAAATTTATTTTTCAAAATAGTTTTAAAAAAGGATATTCCATTATCAGAACTAGAGGTTATAAGAGAAGAAGTAATTGAAGGTTGTCGAAGAATTGACATACTCATAAAAGACAGAACAAAAGATTTTGTAATTCCTATAGAGGTTAAAATAAATGCCTGCGACCAATCGAAACAATTATACGATTATTCAAAGAAAAGAAAACCAAATGACGAAAATCCTAAAGTATATTATCTTACAAAATATGGAACAGAACCATCTATGGGAAGCAGAGAGAGTTTAAAAGATGAAGAAATTGGTCTCATATCTTGGAATGTGGATATATTAAACTGGATAAGAGCTTGCATATCTGATAAAGCAACCATAAACAAAGCACCTATCAGAGAAATTTTATTGCAATTTGAAACAGCAATAGAAGAGTTTACATTACAAACAAAGAAAGGCGAACTAATGGAAATTGAAAATTTATTAAAAACACAAAGCGATATTGAAAATGCTTACAGTATCGCACAGGCACTAAAAAATACTTTATTAAGCCGATTTAAAGAAAAACTTGAAGAAGAACTTATAAAAATAAAACCGCTTGATGATAACAGTCAAGATGATAATGAATGGAATCTTGGATATAAATTATCTTTATCAGAAGATAAATCCCAGGTAGATGTGGCACGTATCAGCTTGGAAAATAATAGCGTATTTAAGCTGATTCAAGTTTTGAATCCCAATGATTTATCTTGGAATAATTTTTCAAAAAACAAATTTAAAGAAAAGGTGTTTTCAATATCCTATGATACAATCTTTGAACTTGTAAAAGAAAATAGTTTTAATGATAAAGTTAAAGAATGTGTTGATTGGATAATTGAACAACTTAAAGTAAATGGTCAAATGTAATGTCCAAGACTGCAGAATACATTTTAAAAGAATGGGAGAAGTGGAAACATCTTGAAGATATCACCATAGCCTGGAGTTTGGAATTAATTAACAGAAAAACCAATAAAGAAATATCTGATATTATTAATCTTTCTAAAGCTGAAATTAAAGCTATGGTTGATAATTTCGATATCCAAGAAAATGAAACTCTTGTTTGTGAAATTCAAAACGGTACAAAACTCACAGAAAGAGAGGAAGAATTTTCCACTCTCATAAAACAGGGTAAAAATATATCAGAAATCTCTAAAACTCTTATGGTAAGCAGGACAAGAGTTAAAACCGTTGTTAAAATAATTTTGGCAAAAATTTTAATAGGGCTTTATGATTATTATAATGCCGAATATTCTCATGTATCAGAACTTGCACATCCGGTTTTAGAAGGCATGCGATATTACGGTTTTATGTATGGCAAGGCATCGGGTAAAATCGATGGCTATTGGTACGAATTTGATGAAAAAGGCAAGGTTCATTTAAAAATCAAATGCGATAATTTTGAAAGGGTTGATAAAAATTGCATCATTATTTCAATTGATAAAAAATATGGTCTTATAGACAATTGTGGCAATTATTTAATCTCTCCCAAATATGAAGAATTAAAAAAGACATTTGGTGAAAATAGTTCCCTTTTCACGGCAAAATTAAACGGAAAATACGGAGTGATTGATGAACATGGGGAAACTATTATTGATTTTAAATATGACAATATGAAGTTTTTTGGAGATAAAGAACATATTTGTGCAAAAAATCAAGGTAAATGGGGTTTGATTAACGTTAATGAAAATATCATCGTTCCTTTCATTTACGATGAAAGTTTTAATATCTATGCCCTGCCATTTAGAAAAAACGAGGGCTTTATAGTAGAAAAAGAAGGTAAGGAAGGGGTTATTAATCTTGAGAGTAAAGTTATTATTCCTTTCGAATATGATTGTTTATGCTCAAACTTTTTTGATACTGCAAAAAGTTTGACGGTGGCAAAAAAGAATGGTAAAAGAGGTGTTATTAACTCAAAAAACGAAACCCTTATTCCTTTTGAATACGAACATATTGAAATTTTTTCTGATGAAACAATGTTTGTACATAATTTTAACAAGGGATATATAATTGATTTTTCAAATAAAAAAGTTTGCGATAAAGACTTTCAATTTATAAACTCCGAGGGAAACGGTGAATATTTTTGCGCTATGAAAAATGATAAAAGCGGTTTAATTGATAAATTCGGCAATATCAAAATTGATTTTAAATATGATGATTTATTCTTTATAAATAAAAATCTGCTTGTTGCAAATAAAGATTCAAAAGAAGGAATTATTGATGTTAATGAAAATATTATAGTTCCTTTTAAATATTGGTTTAAGCGTGATAAATGCTTAGATAAAGATAATACTCTTCCTGCCAGAAGTCGGGTCAATGGCAAATTGAAGTGGGGATTAATTAACCTTCAAAATGAAGTTTTAATTGATTTTAAATTTGACATCTTAATGCCTTTTAACGATAGGGAATATACTCTTGCAATAACTCATAATAAATGGATGTATGTAAACAAAAAGGGTGAAATTTTAAAAATCGATATTGATAATTATGTCACAAAATGACGTATTTTTGTTATAAAATTAAATTATGTCCAGATTAAATAAAGCAGCAGAAATAATAGAACTTGCAATGATGTTTCAGAATAGTTATTGCGGGTTGTGTATTGATGATATTCAAGAACATTTTGAATGCTCCCGCAGATCAGCAGAACGAATGAAGTCGCTGTTATTTGAAATGTTTCCTGAAAAAGTTGAAGAAGTTTCAACTTCTGACAAGAAAAAATACTGGCGATTTATTAAAGGAACTGCCAACATGTTAATTTCATTTACCCCTGATGATTTTGCGAACCTTGAATACTTAAAAGGGCTATCAAACGATGAAAATAGGCAAAAAGAACTTGATGAATTAATTGCCAAAATAAAAGCTTTAACTCCGCAAAAAAATGCAATGGCACTGGAAACAGATATTGAAGCAATACTTGAATCCGAAGGTTTTGCAGTACACCAATATTCAAGAGTTAAAGCAGATAAAAAGGTTTTAGATAAACTCCGGCAAGCTATGCTTTCATTTAAAAAGGTTGAATTTGACTACAATACGGATAAGGGCTTACGCCATGTCGTATTAAACCCGTATGGTATAATTATTTCAGATAAATATTATCTTGTTGGATTTAATGAATATGTAGACGATTTAAGACTTTATAAAGTGGATAAACTTCAAAATCTTATTGTAACAGATGATTATTTTGAAAAAGATGAAAAATTTTTATTATCAGAATATTGTAATAATTCTTTTTCAATCTATCAGGAAGAACCAATGAGCATCACATTAGAATTTGACAAATCTGTTGCAGAAGGTGTTTTGAATTATCATTTTCATCCGACACAAAAGATAAAACAACTTGATAACGGTAATATTCAAGTAAAATTCACCTCCGGTGGTAAACTTGCCATCTGCCATGAACTTTTCAAATGGGGAACAAGTGTTAAAATCAAAAAAACAGCGGAACTTAGAAAGTACTATAAAGATTATTTAATAAATATTTTGAATAAACAATTTTGATATATAATAAGAAAAAAGGAGTTTTATGTCTTTTTTTATAAATTCAAATATGTTGCTAGAAGATTATAAGTATGCTGCATTAAATATATTGTGGTTGTATGATAATGGAAAAAGAACATTAATTTTTGCATTTATTGAGTTATTTCCCAATGAATATCCCAAACCTATAAATATTCAAGAAAATAGCCACAGTGTAAAGAAAACAAATAAACGTTTATTTTTTGCAAGAATCATAGATACAGTTGAAAATATTTTAAATTGGTATAGTAATATTTCGTCCGGGAATGTTTCTCATATGTTTTGGCAAAATAATGAACCTTTTGAATTAATTAACTATGAACAAGAACCTGCTTATCCAGATCTTTTACTATCGAATAATCTTCCATTTTTACAAGATTTCGTGGGTTGTGTAAGGTGTCATTTTTTATTTGAAAAAGATTTTCCAGAAGAAATAAGACAATTATGCCTTGATGAAGAAAACATTAATTGGATTAATGATAACTTTAAGTTTGATTTATCATTATATTCTGAGTACATTGGATCAATATGTTTAGTTGCATATAATCCGTTACTAAGAAGTGTTAATACAAAACTTATGACAAACACAAATACCAAATCTGAATCTGTGTCATTTGAAATTGAACCAAGATACAATGTTGATATTTCGGATTTAAAATTGTTATATATAGAAAAACGGAATCTTGGATATAAATGCTTTAAAGAAGTTGCATTAAATAATCTGTATTTCATAATAGATAACATAGGAGAAGTTGAAGCTATTGGTTATGCTGTAATTTGTCCAAAAAGAGGACTATTATTATGGGAAGGTTTTCATGGTTTTATGAAAAGTTTATCTTTGAGTATGAATATTGTAACAGGTACAAATAAGATCAATGTTCCAACTAAAAATTATGATGGTATCGAAGAAACATATGAAACTTCAAGATATAGTAGTGAAACAATTACAATTGGAGAAAACAATAAAACAAAAACAGAAACATTAGCAATTAAATTATTAAAATCAAAAAGAACAAGGGAGCAAAAAAATATAGCTCAAAATACTCAAAAACTATTTTATGAAAACCCAAAAGAGGCAACAGCATTTATTAGAAGTATTATTGCCAAAGCTCAAACAAGAATTACTATAATCGATCCCTATATTACGACCAGAGAATTATTTAAATTTGTTTTATCGGTAAATCCAAGCGTAAAAACTACAATAATAACCTCTTCTTTGGTATTAAAAGGCGGCAAAAATAAAAATCAAGCCAAAACTTTGTTGAAAAATATTGATAATGTGTCAAAGAATTATCATATTGAAGCAATGGTAATGCTTGGAAGAGAACCAGCTTTTCATGATAGATTTATATTTATAGATGAAGAAGTTTGGATTAGTGGAAATTCGTTGGCTGATATTGGCAAAAGAGCAAGTATTCTGATTAAATCATCAGCACCAAAAGAAATTCAAAATATTTATTATAGCATTATAAATGACAAGCAAAAAATAACAACATTAAAAGAATGGATTGAGAACCATGAAACCGCAAATTAATAATGTTATCCAAGTACCAATTCCGGAAAAATTTGCGAATAAAGAACCCAAGTTATATTTTTTGTCCGCAAATTATGAATCTGGGAAACGTGACTCTAAAGATATTGAAATTGTAAATGGTTGCTGTTTTGATAGAAATGATTTATATAGTAGTATTTTTTGGAACAATTTTGAAAAAGCTGAATATATAATTATAATTGATAAATTTTTTATAAATGAAGATCTGGATAAAGTTATAAAAATTATGCAAAAAAATAAAAACAAAATACCAACATTTAAAATGTTTAAGCTTTATACAGAAAATGTAGATAATATTAAAAATTCTCTCAATGAAATTAAACGTATTCTTGCTGACAAATTTGCAGTATTTGAAATAAAGCACAAATACATTCATGATAGATTTGCAATATTGGATAATGAACTATTTCATTTTGGATGTACTGTCGGAGGAAAAACCAGCGAAGGCTTTAGCGCATTTAGTTGCGGATGGGATGCTAATAAGATATCCATGCTTATAAAACAAATTGAAAATTCTAAATTTTCAGAGAGGACTTTATGATAGAAACAGAAATGCAAACACCATATATGAAAGAACAATTAAAGATATATCAAACTACTGTAAGTGAATATTTGCAACTTGATGATAAAACCAAAACTTTTTTTTATGAGTTTTGTAATTTGGCATTTCAAAAAAAATACTCATATAATGAATTTATTAAAAAATCTGACGAATATACATTGAGCGATAATATAAAATGGTACATATTGGGGAATTTTTGTGTTGATAAAGTTTTACAAACCGATTGCCAATTCATTGAGTTTTTTGAATGGTTTAATCGCTATAGTCATCTGAATGCATATCTTTTTTATAGCAAAATATTGACTGAAAAATTTCAAAATAAAACATTATTAAAAAAATATACTGATAAACTTGATGGTATTATTGATTATGCTAACCAAACTTTTTTGAATTATATCAGAGAAGATGAAAAGCCCGCATTCAAAGAATTTTTGAAAAAGAATGCAGAAAATTCAGATATTTTAAATATTCTAAATGACAGAACTCGTATGCATTATAGATATATATCAAATGGTGTATTATATTTTGCACTAACTCCAATATTAAATTTAGATATTAAAAAAGTGGTAAAAATACTATCTAAAATAAATTGCATTTTTTTGTTAGAAGATTTTTTAACTATTAATACAATCGAATACGATATAGAACTGATTTGCAAGATTTTATCTCTGGCACCAAAAATTACAAATAATAGTGAAAAATGGAACAATAAAGCTATTTTATTACCATTACTTACAATAATATTAAATAATAATTTATTACATGTATATGAATTATATAAAAATACCACACATGAAGTTGATGATATATTAAAAAAACACATTGAATTATTCATTAAACAATTAAAGCAAAGACCTGATTGTAATTTTTTCATCCAAAAATGGTTATTGCATCTTGTTTCAATCCTAGATTCGCGTTCTGAAACTTACAAAAAAATAACACAAATGACAATACAAATAATCGGATTAGAAATTGTAGAACAAGACGAAAGTTTTAGTAAAAATTTCTTTGAAAATGAATATTTGAGTAATAAACGTAAAGAACTATTACTTGCCTTAATTTATACAACTGACTCTATGAATTTTCCTCAAGAATATTTGAAATTATTTAGAGATTACATATTAGATTTATCAAATAAAATATATATTTTATCCGATAAGTCTTTTATAAAAACTGAACATTATTTATTATCGCAATTGTTTATTGAAATTGATAAACCTGCTGATGAATGGCAAAAAATATGGAATGCTTTATATATTGAACGACAAAAAGCTATGCATTCAAATTATGAGGACAATATGCATAACATATCACACTCGCAGTATTTAATTTTAACGGGTATAGCTGTTATTGAATATTTTATTTCAAAAAAACAAGTAAATTCTGCAACTACTTTTTTTGAAAATATATGGAATGCGTTAATGGAACTTTATTTAACAATGAGATACTTTTTGCATGAAGATTTTTTGCATAATATGATTGTAAGATATATTATACTCAAAAATCTAATAGGTATTGATTTCCAATCAGAAATAAATATGGTTAAGGATAATCCTGAACTAATTTCGAATATTATTTTAAATCTAAAGAATAACAACTGTGATATAACTTTTATTTCTAAAAATGATTCAATATTACATAGCCTAAATACATGTATAACTCAATGGAAAATATCCGATAAAAAACATATAAAATTTAAAGAAAACTATTATTTAGAACTAGAAAATATTTACAACAAATATTGTTTGAAGAAATTTTAATAAACTTGCATTGTATCTTTTTAACCTAAAAATTACCTGTTACCTTCCTGTTAATATCCTGTTATTTATAAATTCTAAAATTCAAATAAGTCTGATATAACTAGTTAATATACTAACTGTATAGCAAAATAACAGGTTAAAAAATTTTATCAGGTTAACAGGTTGATATAGTCAGGGAGCCTGTTGCTCTCTGGACTGTTCGCTCCAGTAACAAAAAAGGACTACCTTAGGTAGTCCTTTTTTGTTGCTGTGGTTGAGAAGTAGAGAACCCACACAAGGCATAAGCCTTGTCATTGGGTTCGAGCGGATTTACGGACGGACTGAGCGCAGCAAGTTCGGGTAGCGAACAGATTGAGTCGACAGGAGCAAAGCTCCGAAGACGAAATTCTGAGAGCATGAAGTAAATCCAAGACACTCCCACCGTCTCCACCATTAAAATACTCAAGGCTTATGACAGTCTCTTTTTTAGTACCAAATTTCCCACACCACGCGGGCTTCCGCCAAATAAAGAGAATTTACTATATTACAGATAGTCAGATTTTCTCTTATATTTACCCTTTTTATTTACCCCTTCTCTTTCGGTAAATAAAAAGAGTCCTTTTTGTAATCTCAAAAACAAATTAATCCAACTTTCTTTTAAATGTCCAACCGGCAAGTGATAATGTAATTATCGCTATAATGATTAATGGGATTAAATTGACAAAAACATCCTGAAATCCCATACCTTTTAAGAAAATTCCGCGTGTCAAAACCATAAAAAATCTGACAGGATTTAACCACGTTAAATATTGCCAGAACAGTGGCATATCTTCTATTGGGGAGATAAAACCTGATAACAATACTGCCGGCATTTGAAAAGTTATTACACCCAAAATCGCCTGTTGCTGCGTTTTTGAAATTGACGATATGAAAAGTCCGACACCTACAATAGACAAAAGGGAAATAAAAACCGCAAGTAAAAATAACCAAATTGACCCCGCAAAAGGAACTTTAAAGCAGGTTATAACAATTAAAGTCATAATAAGTGTCAATATAAGAGCAATTATAAGCGGCGGAATGGTTTTCCCGAGCAAAATTTCAAAAGATGATAACGGACTTACTATAAGCTGGTCAAAAGTTCCCATTTCACGTTCTCTTGCAATAGAAAGAGCTGTCAAAAGCAGAGTTATTACAAGTGCAAGCATCGCAATTATTACAGTTAAAATATACCACCGATATTCTAAATTGGGATTAAACCAGTTTCTTATAACAGGATTTATTGTAGCACCTTGAACTCCTGTAATTTCTGAATTATAGCTGTTTATAATCTGCGTTGCATAACCTCCTGCAATTGCCGCGGAATTTGTCTGCCTGCCGTCAGCCACAATAAGTATATTGACAGGTTTTTGAGATTTTACGGATGAGGCAAAATCGTTATTAATGTAAATTCCGATTTGAACTTTTTGGTTATCAATTTTTTCTTTGAATTCTTTTTCGTCACTTACGTAGTAAAATTTTCTAAATCTTGGCGAATGTTCAAAGCTTGAAATAAGTTCACGTGATTCAACAGAATTTGAGCGATCAATTAAAGCGACATCAATATTTTTAACTTCCATGGTAATTGCGTTTGCAAAAACAAAAAGCTGCAACAGAGGCATTGCAATAATTATCCCGCGAGATTTCGGATCTTTCCAGATTGTAATAAATTCTTTTTTTATAAGTGCCAAAATACGGCGCAAGCTCTCTATCATCCTTTCAACCTCATATCCGTATTTTTATAAACCGCAATGAACAAAATCATTCCAAGAACGGTTAAGAATACTGCATTTACAAAAACAAGCTTCCATACAGTACCTGCCATAAACTCACTTTCAATAAAAGTTATAAAATATCTTGGCGGAAGAATCATAGTTAAGTATTGAAAAAACGTAGGCATAGAATTTATCGGAAACATAAGCCCTGAAAGCAATAATGCAGGTAAAAAACCTATCCCTAAAGATACCTGACTTGCAAGAAATTGGTTTTTAAGTTTTGAAGAAATTGTTAATCCAACCCCGAGCAGTGTAAATAAAAACAGTGCACTAACTGCAAAAAGGACTAAATAATTTCCTCTGAATGGGATTTTGAATACCGTGACACAAAGAAAAACATTAAACATCATGGAAATCATTCCAAGCGCAAAGTATGGAATATATTTTCCGAGAACTATATCAATTTTTCTAACCTGCGTACTTAAAATCGCTTCCATAGTACCGCGTTCCCATTCGCGTGCAACCACAAGCGCGGTGAGTAAAATACCGATAAGTGTCATTGTAACAGAAATTGACCCCGGCAAAATAAAATAGTGGCTATTTAAATCCTGATTATACCAGATACGAAGCTCGGGATTTATAACAACGGGATTTGCCAAACGCCTGAATTTACTTGTATTCAGCCAGCTGTTTGCAATAGAAGTTGAGTAACTTTGAACATAATTTGCGGTATTAACTTCCGACCCGTCAGTGATTATCAACAAATCACCTGATTGTCCGCGAGATAATTTTGTTGAAAAATCATTTGGAATAATAACTGCCCCTTTAATTTTTGAACGAGTTATGGCTTCCGTTAATTCTTGTTCGTTATCAAAAACAATAGAATCAACGTATTTGCTGTGTCCAAAAGATTTAACTAATGTTGAAATCTCAGAATTGGCATCATCATTTTTTATTCCGAGAGTAACTTTAACAGAATCAAGATTAACTCCATACATATAAATCAAAATTGACAATAATGGTAAAACAAACGCGATTATAATACTTGACGGGTCGCGAATTATCTGTAAAAATTCTTTTTTAATTAAGGCTGTTAATATTTTCATTTTCCTGACTCCTTAATCAAAGTTATAAAAGCATCTTCCATTGTTGATGCGTGAGCTTTTTGCTTTAATTCATCGGGCGTTCCGACAGCAATAGCTTCACCTTTATAAAAAAGGCTTATACGGTCGCAAAATTCGGCTTCATCCATAAAGTGTGTAGTAACAAGAATTGTAACTCCTTTTTTAGCAAGAGAAGTAATATGATTCCAGAATTCTCGTCTTGCAATAACGTCAACTCCTGATGTCGGCTCATCCAAAAATAAAATCGGCGGATTGTGGATTAGAGCACAAGCTAATGATAATCTCTGCTTAAACCCGAGAGGCAAATCTTCTGATTTTTGATTTTGAACATTTTTGAAATCAAAAACTTCAATGATTTCATCAACACGTTTTTTACGGTCAAGCAAGTTAATACCGTAAGCTGCGGCAAAAAATTGCAAATTTTGTCTTACTGTTAGTTGTCCGTATAGCGAAAATTTTTGCGCCATATATCCAAGATTTGAACGAGCTTTTGCAGGGTTTTTCAAAATATCAATCCCCATAATTCTTGCAGTACCTGATGTTGGTTTAGTAAGTCCGCACATCATCTTGAAAGAAGTTGATTTTCCTGCGCCATTTGGACCTAAAAGTCCAAAAATTTCTCCACGTTTTATACAAAATGAATTGTTTTTTACAGCATAGAAATTCCCGTATTTTTTCTCTAAGTTATCTGCTTCAACAGAACATTCTGAATTATAATCAATCGGTGTATAGTTTTGCGCAATTTTTGACGGTTCTTTTTTATATCCGCCCATAAGTTCGATAACTTTTTCCTCAAATTCCTGTGGTGTTGATGCCAAATCATGCGGTTTTCCATTATAAATAACTTTACCCCTATCTAAAACAACTGCAGTGTCAAAACTGTGAGCTTCATCAAGGTAAGCTGTTGACCACAAAACAGTTGTTTCAGGTGTTATCATTTCACGAACCATCTTCATCAAATCCCTGCGCGAAATCGGATCAACTCCGACTGATGGTTCATCAAGCAAAAGAAATTCCGGTGTCCCAAGAAGCGTACATGCAAGCCCGAGTTTTTGTTTCATTCCGCCTGACAATGCTCCTGCAAGTCTGTCCTGAAATGGTGCAAGAGAGGTAAATTCAAGCATTTTATCAAATATTGACCCCTCACCCCGGCCCTCTCCCGCAAGGGGCGAGGGAGCATTTATCCCTTTCAAATCAGCATAAAGTTTCAAATTTTCGATAACTGTTAAATCCTCATACAAACCGAATTTTTGGGGCATATAACCGATTTTTGAAACAAGTTCTGGTTTTTGAGTGAACGGATTCAATCCCAAAACTTCTACATTGCCGCTATCAGGTAGGAGCAGACCGATAATCAAGCGGATTAAAGTTGTCTTTCCTGCTCCGTCAGCTCCGATTAAACCTGTGATTTTACCTTTTTCTATTCCAAGTGAAAGGTTATCAATCGCAGTTAAGTTGTTAAATGTTTTTGTAAGATTTGTAATTGTAACCGTGTTCATGGAGCTGCTCCCTCGCCCCTTGTGGGAGAGGGCTGGGGTGAGGGGTCAATATTTGCCCCTAAATCCACTTTAATAGTTACAGGCATGCCCTGTCTTAAATATTCATCAATATCGTCAATATAAACACGAATTCTATATACCAAATCTGTTCTCAAGTCTGTTGATTGAACAGTTTTTGGGGTGAATTCAGCAACAGGTGAAATAAATCCGATTTGACCTTTGTAAGTTCTTTTTTGACCTGTTGAAGGGTTTGTACTATCCGTATAAACATTTACCTTCTGACCATATTTAATGTTTCCTAAATCTGTTTCGTTGATGTAAGCTCTGACCCAGACGGGTTTGTTTTTGGAGATTGAATATACAATTTGTCCTTTGTTAACCGTTGCTCCTGGTTCTTGAACTCTTACCATTACAATTCCGTCATCAGGTGCATAGATTTTTGTATAATCTAACTGGTTTTGTGCATAATTTTTTGCGGCAACAGAGGCATTATAATCAGCCACACTCTTATCACGTGTATTTTTTAAGGTGTCATATTCCTGTTTTGAAATAGTATCGTCTTCAACAAGCGGAGCATTGCGGTCAAACTTTTCCACGCTGTCATTTTTTATAGCGAGTGTTTTTTCAACTTCAGCTGTTGTTTTTTCAAGATTGGATTTGTAATCTTTCGCATCTAAAATTGCAATAAGTTCACCTTTTTTTACACTGTCACCTTCTTCTTTAAGCATTTTTTCAATAATTCCCGGCACTTGAAAACTCAAATCAACCTGACGGATTTCAATATTACCGTAAAGCGTAAGTTGGTTCGGATTTCCTTTTTCACGTGTTAGAAAAAATACCGTAATTCCAATAATTATTAATATTAAAATAAGTGCGATTATTTTTTTCTTCATAATTTGCCTCCAACAGCTTTGTATAGAGTGAAATAATTTACCAATCTTTGATTTTTTGTTTGAATTGCTTCTTTTTGAACGTCAATAAATTTTGATAAATCATTCAAATATTCCGGTGCAGAAATTGTTCCGCGGGCATATTTTTTGCGAGAATTTTCCAAATTCTTGTATTCGTATTGAACTTTTGCAAGTGTGTTTTTATCGACTGTTGTATTATGTTTTATCAAACAAAGTGCGGTATTTACTTCTTTTACGGCTTCCAAATCTGTTTGTCTGTATTTTTCAAACAGTTCCTCATATTTTGCTTTTTGAATTTTTAGGTTTGCAATCTTTCTGCCGCCCGTAAAAATATCCTGACTTGCTCCGGCAAGTATTGCAGCCAAAGAAGATTCCCAAGAGAAAAATGTTCCCGGCGCTATTGTATTAAAAATCCATAATCCTGTTATATTAAACCTTGGCAAGAATTCTTTTCTTGCAACACGAATATCAATTTTTGCTTTTTCTAGCATTTTTTCAGCCTGCATAACATCAGGTCTTGAAAAAATAACGTCTGATTGTATTTCATCAGGAATTGAATTTTGATATTCCAATGTTTCAAATTTTCCGCGGTTTAAATCAGAAATACAATCCGCAGATTTCCCTGTTAATACTGCAAGTTGCATTAACAAAATTTCTTGCTCTTTTTGAAATTTTTCAAGTTCGTTTTTTGCTGTTTCAAGATTTTTCGCAGAAGTATTGAGTTGTGATGTGCTAATTGTTCCATGTTCAAATTTTTTAGTATCTCGTCTTAGAATTTCTGTATAAATACCAACTTTTTCCTGTGCAAGTATAATTAGTTTGTCATATTCTAGGATATTTGTGTAAACAGTTGCAACATCTGCTAAAAGAGATAAATACACCGCTTTTTCTTCAAATTTACTTGCTTCATAAACCTTTTTTGTTCCCTTTGTTTTATCTCTGTTTTTTAATAGCAAATCTGCTTCATAATTTGCCATAAACGGTAATATAAAAGCGTTATTTTGCAATTCAAAATTATCTAATTGAGGAACATGAACTCCAAGATAATTTGCCGCAACATTGAATGATGGCAATTCCTTAGAAAAAGAATATTTGACCTGCTGTCTGTATTGTTCAACTCTGTAAGTAGCCTGTCTAGCACTATGATTATTATCAATTGCCTCATTAATATAATAATAAAGACATTCATCATTAAATTTTGCAAAAAATTCAGGATTAAGTTCGCTTCTTTCGATTGCAAAGGCAGATTGTGAGATAAGCATTAACAAAAATATCAGAACAATTCTTTTAAACAATGCCAGCCTCCTTGATAAGTGCATTGATATATAATTTTACATTTTCTTTTATAATTTTAATATCTTCTTGAATAAAATCATCTTGCCCGAGGGGGTAAAGAGAAAAATTCGGAAGTATTTTGGGTGAATTAAACTGAGAAATAATAAAAACTGTTTTGAAAATAATTTCTCTGTCATTTTCAGGTTTATTAAATATTGCACCAATAAGTTTTTTCAGATACATAAAGGCAGGAGAATTTATTGCTGATTTTTCATTCTGTTGTGCTTTTAATAAAAATATAAGCAAATCTTTTGAGATTTTTTCGGAATAAAAAAATTCAATAATCTTATCGATAACTGTCATTAAAAGATTTATTTGACTTGTTTTATCCAAAGATGACGGTTCAATATCAAAATCAATAAAAGTTTTTGCATATTCGGTTTGTTTTTCAATTAAATCTTCAATAATACCGTTGTAAAGTTCTTGTTTACCACCCCAGAAATATGAAATCATACAAATATTAGCATCAGCTTCTTTACAAATTTGTCTGATACTAGTTCCCTCAAATCCTTGTGCGGCAAAAAGTTTTGTCGCAGCATTTAAAATTCTCTGTTTTGAATTTTCATTCTCAATCTTTTTCATAATTGTATATTAAAACAATCGTTTGATTTAGTCAATGCATTAACTTAAATATCAATGGAATTATTTAAATTGATTCCGCCTGTTGCTTTATATATACTTATTGTTGAAATTATTGAATTGATTTTATTTGAAACTTCTTCTTTTTGAGTTAATAAATATGCTTCTTTTGAATATAGAACATCAAGATTGCCGGAAGCTCCGATTTTATTTTTTTGTTGAGCCAAAGTGTAAATTTTTGATTGAGTATTTAATCGGTTTACACTTTCGTCATAATTTTCCATTGCGGTTTTGTATTCAAAAACACTTGAGTTTACTTCTTTTATTCCTTCTAAAATTGTTTTTTGATAACTATTTAGGGCTTCTTCATATTGATATTTTTTCAATTTGAAAAATGCTGCTTTCCTGCCGCCGGAAAATAAATCCATTGATGGTAAAATTCCAAGATTCAAAAACTGAGAAGGTGAATTAAATAGACTTCCAAGATGGTATGCATTTAGGCCAATTTGACCGATAATTGTGAATTTGGGCAGAAATTCTCTTTTGGCAATTTGAACATCAAATCCTATTCTTTTAATATTTGCTTCTTCTTGTTTGAAATCCGGTCTGTTTTCTACAATTGTTGAATTGTATTCTTGAGATATATTTGTTAATAAATTTATTTGTTCGTATTTGTTTCGTTTAATGTTATCATCATAATTTACAAGATAAACTTTTAAACTTTCTTCTAAAATATCTTTTGTTAACTTGTGTTTATTTCTTTCTTCTTTTAAAGAAGTTAAAAGTTTTTCTTCTGCCAGAAGTTCGTTAACGGAACATAAACCTGCTTGATATTTTTCAGAAATCATAGAAACTATTTTTTCTTGAGTTTTAACAAGTTCATCTTGTATTTCAAGAAGTTTATCTGCTTTTATTAAATTGAAATAATCTGCTGCGAAATCTGATGTTAATGAGATATATGTTGCTCGTTCAGCTTGTTTAACAATTTCAAGTTGTTCTTTCATACTTTTGGTTTTCAAGCGGTTTGTTCCCCAAATATCAATTTCATAACCCATTGTTAGGGGTAGCCTGTAGTTGTATTGGGAATATTTTGGAATTTGCATTGAACCAAATTGCTGTCTTGGAGCTTGTAAATCTCTATTCAAATCTCCTGAAAAATTGATAAAGGGTAATTCATTTGCAAATTGCATCTTTACAAGTTTTTCGTTTTCTTTAACTTTTAAAGCTGCATTTTTTAAATCATAATTATTGCGATATACAGTTAATAAATTATTTGTAAGATTATTATCGTGAAAACTTTCCCACCATTCAATATTTAAATATTCAATAGTTTTTTCGTTGTTTTGTACTGTTTTTGCACTTGCAGGTAAATTTAATATTGCTATTAATAGGGTTAGTATAAAAATTTTTTTCATAATTAGTATTCCTAAAATTTTCTTGTGATATAATTATAGCACAAGAAAATTTTATTAAGCAAATTTGGGAAAAAGATATGTTAAAAGATATTATTGAAGAAAGAATCGGTTCTATTATTTATGTTGTCGGAACTTTGATAAGAGGATTATCATCACAAACTTTCAGTGACAGAAATTTTGGAATTACTCCGGAACAATACTTAATACTTCTTTTTATTGTTGAAAATGAAGGAGTTTATCAACGCCAGATTTGCGAAATAACATTAAAAGACAGAGCAAATGTTGCCAGACTTATTGAAATTTTATTGAAAAAAGATTTGATTGAAAAATTTTCAGATTCAAATGGCAGAAGAATTTATAAAATACATGCAACACAAAAAGGCAAAGATTTAATCAAAAAAATAGAGCCAATGGATACTGAACTTAGAAGTTTTATTACCCGTGGTATATCCTCTGAAGATTTAGAGATTACCAAAAGAACATTGGAAAAAATTAAAGCTAATGTAATAGATAATATCAAATTACAGATTTAAAAGGAGATACAAATGGAAGAAAACATAGCCGAAGTTATAAAAGAAGAAGATACCCGACATATATTTGAAAAGAAAAGAGTAATAGTACCCTTAATCACAGCAGTAATACTTTTAGTTTTAGGATTAATTGTTTCAGTTAATTCAATATTTTATAAATCAACAGATGATGCTTTTGTTGACGGGCATATTATTACGGTAGCTCCGAGAGTATCAGGTCCGGTTATAAAGCTGAATATCGAAGATAATCAGGAAGTTAAAAAAGGTGATTTACTGCTAGAAATTGATCCGAAAGATTATGAAACTAAGCTTAAGCAATCAAAAGCTAAGCTTGAAGAAGCCCGTGCTGCTTTAGTAAGTGCAGGAAATCAGGTAGAAAAAAGCTTTTCGGAATTAGATTTTGCTAGAAACGATTACAACAGATATTCGCAAATGTATGAAAAAGGAATTGCATCAACTCAGGATTATGATTCTTCAAAAACAAAACTTACAGCAGCTAAATCAGAAAATAAATCAGCACAAGCAAGATATGATGAACTTACGGCTTCAATCAAAAAATTAGAAGCAGAAGTTGAAGAAAATGAATTGAATCTTTCATATACGAAGATTTACGCATCTCAAGATGGTAAAATAACTCATCGTACGGTTGAACAAGGAAATTATGTGCAAATTGCACAGCCATTGTTTGCAATCGCTAAAGATGATGTTTGGGTTGTTGCAAACTTCAAAGAAACTCAAGTGGCAAATATGAAAAAAGGGCAATCTGTAAAAATAAAAATTGACGCTTATGGACATAAGGTTTTTAACGGAAAGGTTGATAGCTTACAAATGGCTTCTGGTGCAAAGGCAAGTTTATTTCCTCCGGAAAATGCTGTCGGCAGTTATGTAAAAATTGTTCAAAGAATCCCTGTCAAAATAATTTTTACAGATGATATTTCAGGGTATAACGTTATTCCCGGCATGTCTGTAGTTCCAACGGTAAAGGTTAGGGGTAAATAGGGGTAAATTATGACAATTACTCAGATTTGCAAAAAACGAAAAGTCCCTATCTGGTTGATTGCTGTATCAATACTGATGCCGACTTCATTTTCGGCATTAGCAACTACCGCAACTAATGTTGCTATTCCGCATATATCAGGATATTTTGCGGCAACAGCAGATGAAGCAAAATGGATTGTAACATCATATATGGTAGCAAATGCTTGTATGATTATGCTTTCCGGTTGGTTTGAACATTTACTCGGACGTAAACAGTTTATGAAAATCAGTGTTGTTATATTTACCTTAGGTGCTCTTATTTGTACGGTTGCACCTTCTTTAAATATGATGGTTCTGGGGCGTTTAATTCAGGGGATTGGCGGCGGACCTATGACACCGATGTCGCAAACTGTTTTATTATCGGCATTTCCTACTGAGAAAAAGGGACTTGCGATGTCATTATTTGGCTTTGCTGTTATGGTTTGCGCAATTTTAGGACCGTCTTTTGGTGGATTTTTGGTTGATAATCTTAATTGGCATTATATTTATTCGGTTAATATTCCGATAGGGATTGTTTCCTATATGTTAATTTGTCGAAATATTGAAGAAGCTGCACCAAAGATAAACAAACCGAATATGGATTTTGTTGGTATGACAGCACTTATTTTATGGCTTGTGTCGATGCAAATAGTTCTTGATAAGGGTCAGCAGTATAATTGGTTTGATTGCGGGTGGATTTGCTGGTTATCAGGCTTTTCTCTTGTGGTTTTAACGTTCTTAATTGTTTGGGAAATTGAAAACAAAAATTCTTTTATAAAAGTCAGATTATTTAAGGATAAGAATTTTTTCATCGGGACGATTATTTCAACTGTTGTCAGTATGGTAGTATTTACAACAATGTATCTTGCTCCGCAATTTATACAAAATATTCTTGGGTATACTGCTTTGTTAAGCGGGTTATCAATGGCTCCGAGGGTAATTTCTTGTGTTATAATGCTTGCTGTGATTCCGTTTTTAATGAGAATATATGATAGCAGATTATTAATTGCAATCGGATTTTTCTTTTTAGGACTTGCAACATTTATGTATACAAATGTGAATTTGGCAGTATCATTTTTATTTGTGTCAATTCCAAATATTCTTTTAGGGGTAGGGGTAATTTTAACGTTTATTCCAATTTCAGCATTGGCTTTAGGTACATTGCCAAAAGATCAACTTGCAAATGGTGCAAGCTTACATAATTTTTGTAAAACCATTGGTGTTGCCGTTGTAGTTTCAATGTCATCCACACTTGTTGCCAGACATTCACAAATTCACCAAAATTATTTGGTTGATAATTTGTCTAATTATAATTTAATATTTCAACAAAAAATGGCAGGTTGGGTTCATACTTTCATGAGTGGAGCATCAAGTTCATTTGCTATTAATAAAGCTAATGCTTATGCTTATAAGCAAATGATTACTCAATCAACATTATTTGCTTATGTTGATACTTTTGCTATTGTAGCTATGCTCGCATTTATACTAATTCCACTGCCATTTTTTATGAAACTTAGAAATAAATAGAATTGTTTATTTTAAATTTTGTATATCTTTAATAATTAATTCCGGTGTTAAGTGGTATATTTTATAAAGTTCTTCAAGAGGTACTCTATCAGTGAATTCTTTTTTTGCACCGTAATTTAAAACTTTCATATCTGAATTCCCATAAAATCTTGTGATTTTTTCTCCAAAACCACCATCTAAAATTCCACTTTCAAGTGTAATTACAATTTTATGTTCTTTCTTTAGATTATTCAAAAGTTCTTTATCAATACCTGTGAGATATACGGGATTGATTAAAGTTGCATTAATTCCTAATTGTTTTGAAATTTCAACTTTTAAATTTTCTCCTAATTGATAGAAGTTACCGGCTGCAATAATTGCTATTTCAGAGCCTTTTTTTTCAACTTTAAATTTGTTTAATTTAGAATAATCAGTTTTATCGGTTTTTCCTGTTGAAATGACGCTTCCGGAAGGAACTCTTATAGCAACAGGATGTTCTTTTTGAGTTGTTGCCCAATTAAGCATTTCTAAGTATTCTTCTTTTGTTGTTGGAGCAAGATATACAATATTAGGAATATTACTTATCAAAGATATATCAAAAGTTCCTAAATGAGTCATATCAGCTCCGCTAATACCGCCGCCAAAAATGAGAATTGTTGCAGGATTATTGTTTAAAGCTAAATCTTGAGATAATTGATCATAAGTTCTTTGTATAAATGAACTCATAACTTCCAGTACAGGGGTTGCACCATTAGCAGCTGCACCTGAGATAAATCCGACAGCTTGTTGTTCTGCAATACCTACATCAACATAGTTTTTGCCAAGTTTTGCTCTAACATCAGGAGTTAAACCTGTTGCCCCCGGTGTTGCAGGACTTACTACAATCAGAGATTTATCTTTTTTGTATTTACTTAAAAGGAAGTCAGAAGTGATTTTGTTGTAATTTTCAGAAGATAATTTTGTTTGTGGTGTTAGAAATCCAGGCATTTGAAAGTGATAAGCTTCTTTATTTTCTTCAGCCGGAAGATATCCTTTACCTTTGAGGGTATGAATATGTACAACGGTTGGTTTTGTTGTGTCTTTTACTTTTGAAAATAATTTAATCAATGCATCTGTGTTATTTCCATTTTCGAGGTAGTAATAATCAAATCCCAAAGATTTGAAAAAGTTGTTTTGAGTTTTTCCGTTTGTATCGCGTAATTCTTTTAATGCGGTATAAAGTCCGCCGTGATTTTCGGCAATTGCCATTTCATTATCGTTTACGATAATGATGAAATTACTGCCAAGAACAGCGGCATTACTTAAACCTTCTAAAGCTTCACCGCCAGAAAGTGAACCATCACCAATAACAGCAACAATATTATATTTTTCACCTTTTAAATCTCTGGCTTTTGCCATACCTGTTGAAAGACTTAAAGATGTTGAGGTATGTCCGACTTTGAAGTAATCATATATGCTTTCATCTTGATTTGAATATCCTGATATATTGGTATTGATTGGATTTAAAAAACCATCTTTTCTTCCTGTCAGCATTTTGTGCGGGTATATTTGGTGAGAAACATCAAATACGATTTTATCTTTAGGCGAATTGAAAACATAATGAAGAGCAATTGTAGGTTCAACAAATCCTAAATCCGGTCCTAAGTGCCCACCGATTGTGTTTGCACGATTAATAATTCCAAATCTTAAATCATCTGCAAGCAAATCAATTTGAGATTTATTAAGTTTTTTCACATCTTGAGGTGAATTAATGTTTTCTAAAACTTTCACTTGATAATCTTTATTTAAATATTCCTGACCGGCAAAAGCACAACTGCAGCTGATGCTCATTGCTGCTATCATAGATATTAATAATTTCTTTTTCATGTATTATTTCCCTCTCTTTATTTTAATTATTTTAAATATTAAAATTTTAGTTTATTCAGCCAATCTTTTATTTGATTATTTGTATTTGAATCACCTTTGTTATAAACAACAAGTGGTTGCAAAACTTTAGAATCTTTAGCCAGTTTACCCATATCTTCTGCTATAGTGTATTTACCGCCGCCACCGTGAGTAATAAACGGAACAATAGTTTTACCTTCAAAATTATTTTCACTTAAAAAAGTTTTAACCGCAGGTGCCATATCATACCACCAAGCAGGAGTTCCGACAAAAATTATGTCATAATTCAAAACATCACCATTATCTTTTAATTCCGGTTTTGTACCTTCTTCATGTTGTTTTTTTGCAACTCCATATGCAGCTTCATTGTAATCTTTTGGATATGGAACAGCTGTTTCAATTCTAAACATATCTCCGCCTGTTATATTGTGAATTTTTTCAGCTATATATTTTGTGTTACCACCCCATGAAAAATATGCGATTAATATTTTTTTGTCCATAAGACCTCCTTGTAAATTATTATTTTGTGCAAATGTACAGCCGGTACAAATTAATAGTATTGGTAAAATAAATAATAAAAGTTTTTTCATAATAGTTACCTGATAAAATTAGTGAACACAACATCTTCTTGTTTTGGAAGCTCAATTCCTGCATTTTTGCCGGCTTCAATGCATTTTAGATAATAAGCCATGTTACGTGCAAGGATTCTCATATTTTGCATTCCTTCCAAATCCTGACGGACATCATCAGGGGTATGACCATGAACCATATTCCAATATCTGCCTGAAATTATAGGCATTTGAGTAATTGTAAAATATCTGTTTAATTGATCTAATGTTGCAGTTGTGCCGGCACGTCTTGCGCTGACAACTGCAGCTCCCGGTTTGTGTAAGAAAATATTTCCTCTGCCTGACATAAAAGCAGTGAAAAATGCTCTATTTAAGAATGAAACCGCACCTCCGGCTGCTGCTGCGTAATAAACAGGCGAACCCAGAATAAATGCATCAAAATCTTTTGCATATTCTAAAAATTCGTTTACACCATCATCAATTACGCATTTGCCAAGTTTTGCACAAGCTCGGCAAGCTCTGCACCCGCTAATTTGTTTAGTCCCGATTTGATAAATTTCAGAGTCAATACCTTCTTCTTTTAATGTTTTTTGAATTTCACTTAATGCAGTATAAGTACAACCATCTTTATGCGGTGAACCGTTAAATAATAAAACTTTCATTTATTTCTCCTTATTTTAATTTGCTGTATTCTTCATCTGATACTTTTTCAAGCCATTCTGTTGATGCACCTTCTGCCGGAACAGCGATTGCAATATGAGCAAACCAACTGTCAGAAGCTGCGCCATGCCAGTGTTTTACTCCTGCCGGAATGTTAACCACATCACCGGCTTTTAATTCTTGCGCAGGTTTTCCCCATTCTTGGTAATATCCTCTGCCTGATGTTACAAGAAGAATTTGTCCGCCTTTATGGTGTATATGCCAGTTATTACGGCAGCCCGGTTCAAATGTTACATTTGCACTGTTCACACCTTCAGTTGTTAATGGTTGTAGATAACTTTGGCCTATAAAATATTGTGCATAAGCATCGTTTTTCATGCCCAATGCAAAAGCGCCGCTTCGAGCACTTTTTGTAAGGTCTAAAATTGCATTAATTTGTTCATCAGTTAATCCGGTATTTTTACCAATTTGGATATGCGATTTCAACTGTGAGTCAACCCCTTCAAGAGAAGATAATGCAGAAATTGTTGCAATTTCTCTTTCCTGATAAGTTAAAACTCCGCGTGCAAAAATATCAGCAAATAAATGTTCTTTTAAATATTGGTCAATTGCAGGCGCAAATGCAAAAACTCCGCCTTTAATATGTCCGCCTGTAAGCTCAACTTGAACATTGTCACCGTAAGCAAATTTATCGGTGTTTGCAGGTAAAACTTTTCCTTCTTCACCATTTTTTATATCGGTTCTTGATTCAACAACTTTTTTAAATGTTGTTATTGCATTTAAGCTTCTTGGAAAACCACAGTATGCATACATTTGAACAAGAATTTCTTTAATTTGGTTTGCTGTCATTTCGTTATCAAGTGCTTTACTAAGTGCTTTTTCAAGATTTTCCATATCACCGCGTGCAGTGTATGATGAGATTTTTACAATGCTTTGCTGTTTTGTTGTCAAAGTTGTATCTGCCATACAATTACCTCCAAAATTTAATATAAAAAGTGTCGAAATAATTAATAATAAAAATTTTTTCATATTTTAAATCCTCATAATAATCCAATTTATATTATTTACAATTTTTTTTAAATTTTTAAGACCTAATTCTATCTTTTTCTTATCTAATTCTATCATTTTTGTGCTAAAATTTTGTTATGAATAAAATTGAACAACTAAAAGAAAAAATTATTAAACTATATCAAGAACCGGGATATTATGATACTCCTATTAAAGGTTTTAAAGTATCAAAAAGAGAAGTTCCAACTGAGCTTAAAAAATGTTTTTATAAACCTCTTGCGATATTATTTTTACAAGGAAGTAAACAAACTATTTTTGGTGATAAAGAATTCACTTTTAGTAAAGGTCAATATGTTGTATGTTCCGTTGATATTCCTTTGATGAGCAGGATTAAAAACGCAACAAAAGAAAATCCTTGTCTTGGGCTTGTTATAGAACTTGATTCTTATCTAATTTCTCAATTAATGACAGAAATGAATACTGCAGAATTTGAATACAATGAAAACTCAACTTGTTTTGCCGGAGCAGATGCTGATGAAGACTTAATTAGTGCATTTATGAGGTTGGTTGAGTTATTAGAACAAACTGATGATAAACAAAAAATATTAGCGCCAATGATTATGAAAGAAATTCACTATTTGTTATTATCAGGTCCTTTGGGAAATTTGATTAAAGCTGCAAATACAAAAGGTAATCAGTATAACCAAATTGCAGATGCGATTAATTTATTAAAAGAAAATTATAAAAAGAAAATAAATATGGATGAATTGGCAAGAAGTTTAAACCTTGCACCATCATCTTTTTATAGATATTTTAAAAATGTTACAAATGTTTCGCCTTTACAATATCAAAAACAATTAAAACTTTATGAGGCTCAACGTTTAATGTTAACGGGGGTACACAATGCAGAATCTGCAAGTTATCTTGTCGGGTATGAAAGTCCGACACAATTTAGCAGAGAATATAAAAAAATGTTTGGTAATCCTCCAAAAACAGATATTAAGAATTTAACTACTACGTAAAAGGAGATTTTGATGCAAGATATTAAATTATTAGGGCTTGATGCTGACGGTGTTGAAAAAGAATATTCATTAGCAGATTTTCAAGGTAAAAAAGTTGTTTTATACTTTTATCCGAAGGATAATACTTCAGGATGTACTCAAGAAGCCTGTGATTTTAGAGATAATATCAATCGTTTGACAAGTTATGCTGTTGTAATAGGTGTTAGTCCGGATAGTATAAAAAGTCATAAATCTTTCAAAGAAAAACAAAGTTTGAATTTTATTTTACTTTCTGATTCTGAACATAAGCTTGCGGAATCATTTGCAGTATGGAAAGAAAAATCAATGTATGGCAGAAAATACATGGGAATTGAACGTTCAACATTTATTCTGGATGAAAACGGCAATATAGAAAAAGAGTGGCGAAAAGTTAAAGTTAAAGGGCATGTTGATGAGGTAATTTCTTATTTATAATTATAAATATTACTACTTTTCAATTAATTCAAATTGCGGATATGTTGAGCCTTTTTCGTATTTATCAGAAGCTTGTATCAGAGCTTTTTTCAAAACTTCATCAATTGTAAGCTGTGTATTATTTATAATAACATCATTTTTAGCGGCTTTTTGAAGTGTTGTGAATCCTTGACCGCCGTCTGCTATGTATGAATCAATTGCGCATTTGTATTTTTTATTTGATGGAAGTGGAGTTGAGTTTTTATCAAGTAGCGGTTTGTTATCTATATATATTTGTTTAACTTCCCAGATACCTAAAGACGGATTATTTTTTCCTTCAATTTTAACATTGTTTGAACATTGGAGGAATTTAGGGTTGCTTAAGCTATATTCGTTGTTTCTTAATGCGTGGCTAAAAACTTCAAATATTTGCTGAGAATCCAGTTCAACTGTTTTAATAGGATTTACTGCACTCATTGTTTTTCTGAAAAGATAATTTGTTATAAATGAGTCAGGTCGATAATCCATTGGTTTCATTATGAAGCCTGTTGAGAAAAATGCAATATCAGCGTTAGCATCTGTTTTCATGTTATCTGCTAAAAAACTGCCTATAGGACAAGGTTTTGAATATTGTTTTGTAAGGTTTAATACATAGGGTGCAAGTTTTTCTGATAATCCGGAAGATTGTTCATATTCTTCTAAATCTTTGCTAAATACTTTATCAACTTTTAAACCTTCATTTTTAATCATCTCAACATTATTTACCTGTGATGAACCGTTATTATTTATAAGATTCATTTTGTACATAGAATCGCTGAATGAGTGAGGATAATATATGTTTAACTCTGTATCAGGAGGTACAATATCGTGGTCATGACCGCCGATAACTATATCAATTTTTATACTGTTATTTTTACAGGTTTCAACAATATCCTTACTTACAGGCATGTAATCATGATTCAAAATGATTACATTTTCAGGTTTTTCTTTTTTTATGGCATTTAAAATTTCATTTATAACATCTGTTTGCGGTTTTGGTACTATACCGAATTTTGCGGTATTAATGTTGTTGATACAAAAACCTGTAATAAATGTTCTATCCCCGTCACGGTTAACCACGGTATATGGCAGCAGCCAGTCAGGACGTTTCCCATCTGTCTGGAAGATATTTGCGCAAACGGTTTTAATTCCTTTTGATGTGAAATTTCTTATTGTATCGATAAGATAATCAAGGCTTTCTCTATTAAATCCGAAATCATTGTTGCCGATTGTTGTTACCATTTCAATGTCAGGTTTTGCGGATTTCATTTTAATATAACTGTCACGTTCAAGATTTTTGGAATAAATTCCTTTAAACATATCTCCGCAGTTTAAAAATAATACATTTTTATCATTTATTGTTTCGTGCAAAATTCTGGACAAAAAGGCCCGGGTTTTTCTGGTTTCCTGATGGGAATCTGTAATTGCATAAATTTTTGTCAGACCGGTAAATGAGGGTTGATTGTTTGTTATCATAATAATTATAATAATACATGTAAAAATAAATTTTGCTATTGTTTAAAACAAGATTATAAGCTTGACAATGCAATGTTAATATTGCATGATAATTATTGAAGTTGATAGAGATTTTATAATAAGAATTTGAGAATTAATTAAAATATGAGCCAATTATTAAAGACTAAAATAGAGAAAAAAAAGCCTGTAGATAATATTCAATTATACTCATTTGATATTTTTGATACCTTGATTACAAGGTTAACGGCAACTCCTTATGGAATTTTTGTTCTAATGCAAAATGAGCTGTTGTCCAATAAAATGTATGAATCTATGCCGTTATATTTTAGACAAAATTTTGCTGAATACAGACGGATGAGTGAGCATTATTTATATTCATATAATGATTGTGTAAATGGTTTTATGGATTGCACATTTGATGAAATTTATGAAAATTTGCAGTCAAACTATAATTTAACTGATAGTGATGTTCATCAATTAAAAGAGTTGGAATTAAGAACCGAATATAACAGTATTATCGGAATTCCGGTTAATATAAATATTATAAAAGATTTAATAGCTAATGAGAAAAAAGTTATATTAATTTCTGATATGTATCATTCTGCGGATGTTATAAGAAGCTGGCTTATGAAGGTTGATAACATTTTTGCAGATGTTAAAATTTATGTTTCAAGTGAATGCAGATGTAAAAAACGCGGTTCTGAATTATTTAAATATGTACAAAAACTTGAAAATGTTCCATATGAAAATTGGCATCATTATGGTGATAATGAGGTTTCTGATTTTCAGGATGCGGCAGCTATTGGTATTAAAGCAGAGAAATTCCTTTATACCAATTTAAAACCATATGAAAAAAAAGTAATTAATAAATATGTTAATGATACTGAAATACAGCTTTTAATAGGCTGTGCAAAAAATGTCAGATTATTGTCTGATGATTCAAAATTCGATTTAGGTGCATCTTTAACTGCTCCTATTTTAATTCCTTATGTTTTATGGGTTTTAGATGAAGCTGTTAAGAAAAATTTTAAAAGACTATATTTTATAGCACGTGACGGATTTATTTTAAAAGAAATAGCTGATTATATTATTAAAACCCGCAGTCTAAATATAGAAACAAAATATATTTACGGCTCCCGTGCAGCATGGCAAAAGCCGTCTATTGCAGTATGTTTGGATAATCTTGATCCGATTATTATGCAATACGGTTTAAATAAAGAATTCTTAAGTAAAGCTCTTGGTGTCAGCGAAAAACGTTTAACAAAGTTTTTGCCTGAAAATTTGCGTGAATCAAACAAGAATTTTAATAAAGAGCAAAGAAAAGAAATCCTTGATGCATTGAAGGGCAACAAAAAATATATTTCAAAACTTCAATCTGAGAATATTGAAAAATGTGAAAATTTAATTGGTTATATGAAGCAGGAAATTGATTTTTCTGATGATAACTTTGCGTTTGTGGATTTATCCGGAAGCGGTGTAACGCAAAATTGTCTGGCATCAGTTATAAATACGTTCTATGATAAGCCGATTAATTCATTCTATTTTAGAAATGGTATTTATAAAGTTGAACCAAAAAATGTAAACAGATTTTATTTTATTCAAAGAAATGATGCTTGTGCGCTTTTAGAATTAACTTCGCGTGCTCCGCACGGTCAAACAACAGGATATAAATGTAATTCAGAAGGTAAATATGAACCGATTTTAGATAAAAATGATGTTGATACAAAATCCTGGGGATTTGATGCTTATTTACAAGGGATTCTTTCTTTTGTACAGGGATATGAAGTTATATCAAGAAATTATTCTATTGATTGCAGATTCCCTGTTATTGCGAACGAGTATTCTGATTGGCTTAAAACAGCGATTGATAAAGAAACAGCTGATGGTTTAGGGACAATTGTTTATGCCCATGTAGGTTCGCATGAAGGCAGGGAAGTCGCTCCAAAAATTACGAGATTTCAGGCTTTTAAATACCTTTTGGGTATAAGTGATTTAAATACGGATTTGTATAGATTATCTTATGAACGCTCTAAAACCAGTGTTAAAAAGATTTTGAAGTATAAAGAAATTCATCCGGATTTAAGAAAACAGCTTATTCATGTTCACTTTATAAAGAAAAAGAAAGAGTTTTTTATAAATATTCTTGGTATAAGAATCAGTTTAAAAAGCTTGATATGGGGAAAGGATAAATAATGAAATTTGAAAATATAATTGGAGTTTATAATTCCGGTAATTATAAAATATTAAACATCTTTGGAATTAAGTTAAAATTTAAAAACAAACATGCTGTTATTCTTAATCGAATGAGAAATATGCAAAGAGATTTAGTTAAGCAGAATAAACGATTGATTACAACTGCACTTCTTCACCAAAAAACTTTTTCAAGATTCAAGGGGATAAATAGAGGAAATGATGTATTACTTGTTGGAGCAGGTCCAAGCTTGAATCATCTTGAACCTATTGAAGGTACAGTTAATGTTGGTTTAAATCGAACATTTATATTTGATAAAATTAAAATGGATTATCTTTTTGCGATTGATAAAGTCGGAATTGAGCAGTATTACGATGGTTTTATCAATTACAGACCTGATGAATGTATAAAGTTTGTAGGAGATCAAAATTTAGGTGCAGATTTTCAAATTCCCGAATATGTGGCGTTAGAATCAAAAGCCTTAAGATACAAAACTTGTACCAAATTGTATCCGAGTGATTTTACACTGGATATTGATTCAGAACCTTTGGGAAATTTCTGTACCGTATCATTACAAGCAATGCAATTTATATTATTTACTTACCCGAAAAGGGTTTATATTGCAGGAATTGACTGTAATATGACAAAAGCCGGACATTTTTCCGGCAAATCTTTTGATACATCAAAACGCAATGAAGATTCTCAGAAGAATGATGATAATTCAATTATATTCTGGAGTCGTTTAAAAGATTTTGCGGCTTGTTATTACCCTGATACAGAAATTGTTTCAATAAATCCTGTGGGGCTGCGAGGAATATTTAAGGAAGTCTGGACAGAATCGTATTTGGCTGAACACCCTGAAATCCGTGCAGAATTGGGAAATGATATAGAAATATTATCTAATTTCGCAAATAATCAGAAAATCGGGGGGGGGGTAACCCTTTTAGGCCCTTATTTACAGCGTTTCAGGCGAAGGCGATTTGCAGCATAAAAAATTGTTTGAAGTTGAAAATAGGGGAAATTAAAATGGCAAAATTTGATAAAATAATTGGTATATATAACGAAAATTATTATAAAATCATCAATATTTTTGGATTTAAAATTAAATTAAAGAATAGTAATCAACAATTGTATAAGAAAATGGATAAATTACATAATGATTTAAATAGGAATATGCAAAAAAACATATCTGTATATGTTCAGCATGATAAGGCCTTTTCAGGTTATAAAAATGCTATGTACGGAAAAGATGTTTTCCTTATTGCAACAGGTCCTACATTAAATTACTTTAATCCTGTTGATGGTGCTGTGTATGTTGGCTGTAATGCTGCGTTTAAGTATGAAAAAGTTAAACTGGATTACTTATTTATGCAGGATTATGAAGCTGTGAAAGACTATATTGATGAAGTCCCGAATTTTGTAACTCCTGAATGTAAATTGTTTTATGGATATACTTGTGAGTATAAAAAAAGCAGAAGCAAGGTGATCCCTGAAAGTACTGCAATAAAACACGGTGCGATGCGTTATTATACGGATTGGGCAGATATAAAAGGTTTTAGACCGGAATTTGTGTGTGATATTACAACCCAGCCTTTGTGCTGTTATGGGACAGTTGCGTTTCCTTCTATGCAGTTTAATTTGTGGACTAATCCGAAAAGGATATATTTAGTCGGCTGTGACTGCTCAAGCAGCCATTATGATAAATCTAAGCTTGGTGATAATTTGGATGATTTAACTCATTTAATTAAAAAATGGATTAAATTAAAGAACTTTGCTGATGCCTATTATCCTGATACGGAAATTATTTCAGTGAATCCTGTGGGGCTGCGAGGAATATTTAAGGAAGTCTGGACAGAATCGTATTTGGCTGAACACCCTGAAATCCGTGATGAACTTGGCGATAAGATAGAAATTTTACAAACAAAAGAGGTAATGAATGTCTAAAACTTTGATATTTTTGGATTTTGACGGTGTGCTTTGTGACAGCGTAAAAGAAGCTTATTTACTTACACGTTTCGCGTATAAAAATACAGATGTAAAGCAGCCGATAGATGAAGAAAATTATCAAATGTTTCATAATTACCGTTTTCTTGTTGCAAACAGCTGGCAATATTATATTTTGGCAGATATTTTGGAAAATTTTTCTTATAAGAATGCTGATTTTATCGAAGCCCGCTACAAATACATTGTGTCTCAAGGAAAAACTGACAAATGTGACGAATTTAATAAAAAGTTTCTTGGTAAAAGAAAAGAACTTATGGAGCAGGATTTTGAATTTTGGAACGGCTTGGAAACTCCTACAAACTTTTTGCAAAAGTTAAAAAATATTATAGCACAGGCTGATGATTCATCATTTGCGATTCTTTCTACAAAAAATAAAGATGCTATTATTAAAAAATTTAATTTCTGGGGTGTGGAGTTTGATTCGGATTTAATTTTTGATAAAAAAGATTTGGAAAATTTATCTAAAGGTGAATTTATAAAAAGATATTTGGATTCTCATTCTGATATTGATGAAGCAATATTGATTGATGATAATGAAGATAACATCAACAGTTGTGCAAATATCGAGAATCTAAAAGCGTGTTTAACTTCGTGGGGATATTTAAAGTCTCCTGAAGGTAAAATGAGTGAAGATGATGTATTAAAAATAATAAAGGAGAGTGTATGAATATAGTCGGAGTAATACCTGCCCGCTACCAGTCAACAAGATTTCCGGGGAAACCCCTTGCTGATATTTGCGGCAAACCTATGATTTGGTGGGTTTATAATCAGGTAAAAAAAGTAGAAGCTCTATCAGAGGTTTATGTTGCAACAGATGACGAGCGTATTAAAACAGAATGCGAAAAATACGATATCAAAGTTGTAATGACAAAAGATACGCATAAAACACATCTGGACAGGTTAGCTGAATTTGTTCAAATAATTGATGCGGATTTTTACATTAATATTAATGGTGACGAACCGCTTATTGACCCTAAAAATATTGCAAAATTAGTACCAAATGGTGTTTCGCCTGATGAATTTTATTTTGCTAATGCTATGACACTAGTGAAAAATCCTGTGGAAGTTGTTGATAATGCGCGTATTAAAATTGTCACAGATGTTGACGGTTATGGGCTTTATATGGCAAGAACACCGATTCCATATCCGAAAGGTTCTTCAAATTTTGAGTATAAAAAATTTGTTGGGATTCAGTGCTTTAGTAAATCTGCGCTTGAATTTTGCGGTGTAACAGAACGCGGAGAAATCGAAGGTATTGAAGATATTGATGAATATAGATTTTTAGAACATGGTAAAAAAGTTAAATTTATACCTGTAGATGCTTCATCATTTTCTGTTGATACCAAAAAAGATTTGGAAAAAGTCCGTGAAATGTTAAAAACTTCGCAGAATATTAAAATTTCGGGGGGGGGTAACCCTTTATAGCTTATATTCAGAGCGTTTTAGCGGGAGGGCTGCAGCATGATAAAAGTGTTAATCCCTGTCCGCGCCGGCTCTGTTAGAGTTAAAAACAAAAATATAAAACCTTTTGCAGATAGTAATCTTCTTACAATAAAAGTAGAACAGATGAAACGAATTAAAGGTATTGATGGTGTAATTGTAAATTCAAATTCTGATGAAATGCTTGAAATCGCAGCCGGTCTGGGTGCAGAAGCAGTGAAAAGAGATGAATATTTCGCATCAAGTACTGTTTGTATGAACGAGGTTTACAAAAATATGGCAGAAAATTCTGATTGTGATACAATAATTTTTGCGGATGCGACAAATCCTTTAATCAAGGATGAAACCATTGAACATTGTATCAAAGCATATTTTGAAAATCTTGATGAATATGACTCACTTACAACAGTTAACGAGATTAAACAGTTCATGTGGCAAGATGGCAAACCGATAAATTATGATGCGGCTAACAAGCCTAAAAGTCAGGATTTACCTGATATTGTAGCTTTAAATCATGCCATAAGTATTATTCCAAGAAAATTGATGATTGAAAAAATGGATATTATCGGATACAAGCCAAATTTGTTTAAAATCGACTCTGTTGAGGCAACAGATATTGACAATGAAATAGATTTCGAATTCGCAGAATTTATGTATAAAAAATACAGGATGGTGAATTAAGAATGAATGATATAAAAGTTTTAGATTGTACTTTAAGAGATGGCGGATACGTTAATAAATGGGATTTCGGATTTAAGCGTATTGTGAAAATCTTGAAAAATCTTAACAACGCAAAAATAGATTATGCTGAAATAGGATTTTTGAAAGATTGTGAATACGATAAAGAAAAATCTGTTTTTAACGAAATAAAAGAGATTGAAAATATTCTGCCAGAAGAAAGTCTTTATTCTAAAACTGTAGCTATGATTGTTTTCGGGCAATTTAGCAAGTCAAAACTTGTTCCTAAAACACCTGATATAAAACTTGATTCAATTCGTGTAACTTTTAAAAAACATGAAATTAAAGATGTGTTTTCTTATTTCAAAAAAATTAAAGACTGCGGATATGAGGTTTTTGTAAATCCTACAAACATTGAAACTTATTCTGACAGTGAATTATTAGATTTAATTGAAAAAGTAAATAAATTAAAACCTTACGGGTTTTCTATTGTTGATACAAACGGGGTTTTGAAAGAAAGAAATCTGCAAAGGTTGTATTATCTTATTGATAATAATTTGGATGAAGATATTGCGCTTTGTTTCCACTCGCATAATAATCTTCAGCTTTCATTTTCTAACGCTCAGTGTCTTATGAAGGTTAACCGTAATCGCCAATTGATTATTGATTCAACAATATTTGGCATGGGCAGAGGGGCAGGAAATCTTTGTACAGAGCTTTTAACCGAATATATCAACGATAATTATGATGGTAATTATGATATTATTCCTATTTTAAAAATTATTGATGAACAGATTAACCCTATATTTGCAAACACTCCGTGGGGCTATTCAGTGCCTTACTATCTAGCGGCAAAAAATCACTGCCATCCGAATTATGCAAAATATTTGGTTGAAAAACAAACTGTTCCGGTTGAAGTGATAAATAATTTGTTAAAACTTGTTCCGAATAATAAAAAATCACTCTATGATACAAATTTAATCCGTCAGATTTATCTGGATAATTTTTCTCATAAAATTGATGATACTGACACAGTAAAATATTTGAAAGAAACTCTTGAAGGTAAAGATTTGCTTGTTATTGCGCCGGGTAAAACTTTGATGCAGGAGCAGGAAAAAATTGATAATTATATCAAAAGTGAGAATCCGTTTATAATTTCTTTAAATTTTGATCCGGAAAATTATTCGCAAGATTTAGTATTTATTACTAATTTAAAAAGGTTTTCATCAATAGAAAACAATGATAAACCGCTTGTTGTAACTTCAAACATTGAATCTATTCCGCAAAATGCAAAATTGCTTAACTATTCATCATATTTGAATAATTCACGTATGTTTGATAACACTGCTTTAATGCTATTAAAACTTTTGGGTAAAATTGGTGTAAAAAAAGTTACTTTTGCAGGTCTTGACGGATTTAACACTAAAACAACCGAAAATTATATCAGCAATGAATTCGTAAATAACGGCAAAGAAGGCGAAGAATTTGATGAAAGAAATCAAATTATGAGCGAAGAATTGCAAAAATTTGCAAAGAAAATTGATATAAAATTCCTGACAAAATCGCAGTATACAATAAATTAACTGATTTTTGATGAAACTTCATTTTTCATCGCATCATAAATTTTGTATGTCATATAGCAATCTTGTTCGGCTCTGTGATGACCTGAGGAATCAATCTTATAATAATCTGCAACAAGGTTTAATTTGTGGTGCTTAAGATCGCAAATTTTTCGTGACATTGCGCAGGTATCAATGTAATCATTTGAAAATTCTTTATTGAAGTATTTTTGATAATTATCATAAATAAAATTAATATCGAAATTAACATTATGACCAATTACAACATCTTGTCCGATAAATTCAATATATTTATCAAGAACATTATCTATTGGCTGTGCTGTTTCAACCATTTTATTTGTAATACCTGTTAAATTAGAGATAAAATAATTTATTTTGCTTTTAGGTTTAACAAGAGTTGTGAATTTTTCACTTATTTTATTTTGTCGAATTTTTATTGCCGAAAGCTCTATAATTTCGTTTCTTAAACTTGAAAGACCTGTTGTTTCAATGTCTATAACTGTATAATCATCAGGAAGCGTGTTAATATTATTCCCTTTTTTTCGAATTTGTGTAGTCATAATAATTTTTTAGCATAAAATTTTAATGGTGGCAAAAAATATTTTTACAGGGTTTATATTAAATATGGAAGTTTCATTTACAGGTATTCATAATTTACATATAGGAAAGAAAACATATTCAAAATTCGGTTCATATGTTGACAGCACGGGAATAATAAAACGCGGAAACAAAGATTACACGGAAGTTTTAATCAAGTGTGATTTATCTGATGATGCGCAGGGTAATCATTTGAGCGAATTTCATGAAACACTTTCAAAGTGCAGACCGTGTTATCACGTTAATTGTATTAATCATCAAAAACCTAATCAATTTACTTTGTTGATGAAACATTTTGGGGTAAAAGATGATGTAGCTGATGTTTTGAATTCGAATTTCAAAATTAATGATTATGATATTATGCTTGATGAACGTGAAATTTTACCGTTGTTTTCTTTTATGGCAAAAATAACAAGACAAATTGCGCTTGCAAAAGGTCCTTCAGATGCTCAAAAACAATATGCGAAATTTGTTAATCATGGTATTCATAACGAAGCAATGAATTATATTGAAAACATTATGTAATATTTATTATAATAACCTTGAAGCAGGAATTTCATAATATATAATTATTTGGTAGAGGATTTAAGAGAATTAAGTTATGGAAAATTATCCTGTTGATATTGTATATTTGTGGTGTGATTCATCAGATGATGTGTGGCGAACTAAGAAAAATGATGAGTTACGCAAACTTGGCAAAACTACAGATAATGATTCCACTGGAGACTGCAGGTTTATTGATAATGATGAACTAAAATATTCTCTGCGTTCTTTGGAAAAATATGCACCATGGATAAATAATATTTTTATAGTAACTGACAGTCAGGTGCCTAAATGGCTTGATACAACAAATCCTAAAATTAAAATTATTGACCATAAAGAAATACTGCCGGAAGATGTTTTACCGACTTTTAATGCTTCGGCTATTGAAACGGCATTACATAAGATTCCGAATTTATCAGAACATTTTTTATTCGCAAATGATGATATGTTTTTTGCACGACCTGTACAAAAAAGTTTCTTTTTTGATGAAAAAGATACTAAACCTATTTTTAGATTTTCAAAAAGACGAATTATAAATAAAACTTATAAACATCTTTACGGATATATGATTTCATCAGCTTATAAACTTGTTGAACAAAAATATGGAAAGTCTTTTCCATATTTCCCACACCATAATATTGATGCTTATTGTAAATCAGATATAGAAAAATGTTATAATGAATTTTTGGAAGGTTTTGAAAAGACTGCAAGACAAAAATTCCGTGAAAAAGATTGTATTCAGCGTTCAATTTTTGGATACTATTCGATTGCATGCGGCTGTGCATCGCCAAAAATTGTTAACAACTTTGCGGCTAAAATTTCTGATTTAATACATAAAAAATCTCAAGATTCTATGATGTTTGTCTTGAAAAAGAATAAATTATCACAAATAATTAAACACAGACCATATTTGTTTTGTATAAATGACAGTTCTGAAACCTGTGATGAGGATAGAGCAGCAATGAAAGAATTTTTAGAAAAAGAGTTTCCGCAGCAATCAAAGTTTGAGAAAATGGGAATCACAAGGGAGATTAAAGAATGATTTTAGTAACTGGCGGTGCCGGATATATTGGCAGTCATAATGTAATAACTCTTATGGAATCAGGATACGATGTTGTAATATTTGACAGCTTGGAACTTGGTCATATTGAAACAGTAGAAGCATTGCGTAAGATTGATGCAAAAGGAAAAGTTGTTGATTTTATAAAAGGAGACTTACAGAATTACAACGAAATTTATGAAGTTTTTAAGAAACATAAAATTGACTCGGTTGTACATTTTGCTGCATATTCTCAGGTGGCAGAGTCTGTAAAAAATCCTCAAAAATACTATTTTAACAATGTTTTTGGAACTTTAAATCTTCTGAAAGCAATGCTTAGTTTTGATGTTAAAAGAATCGTATTTTCGTCAACTGCAGCGACATATGGCGAGCCGGATTATGTTCCGATAGATGAAAATCATCCGCAAGTCCCGATAAATACATATGGTAAAACAAAATTAATGATAGAAAATATTATGGATGATTATGATAAAGCTTACGGTTTAAAAAGTGTTCGTTTAAGATATTTTAATGTTGCTGGTGCAGATAGTAAAATTCGTGTTGGCGAATGGCATGAACCTGAAACACATTTGATTCCTAATATTTTGAAATCAACTTTTAGCGGCGGTAAAACGTTTCAAATGTTCGGAACTGATTACCCGACAAAAGACGGAACATGTGTAAGAGATTATATTAATATAGAAGACCTTGCAAATGCTCATGTTCTTGCACTAAAATATTTAGAAAATGGCGGTGTTACAAGCTTTTTTAATCTTGGTACAAATGAAGGCAGCAGTGTAAAAGAAGTGTTTACAACCTGTGAAAAGATTACCGGAAAACAAATTCCTGTTGATATAAAAGGAAGACGTGAAGGTGATCCGGCAACTCTAATAGCAGATAATAAAAAAGCTAAAGAAGTTTTAGGCTGGAATCCTGAAAAAATACTCGAAGAAAGTATTATATCAGCTTATAATTGGGAAAAAACATTAAAATAAATTGCAGAGGAAGTTATGGAAAAATTTCAAGATTTAATAAAACTATTTGACAAAGACGGAGTAATGAAAAATTACGCTAAAGTTATACCGTATTTTAAAAAATACTGGTTTAGAACTGCTCTTGCATTAGGGCTTGCAATTCCGATAGGTTCACTGGATGCGGTTATTGCCCTTTCGTTAAAACCTTATATGGATATTGTCATGGTTGATAAAACCGTACAATCTCCATGGTATATCCCGCTTTTAATTGTGGCATTTACTTCAACCCAGGGGTTGTTAAATTATCTTTCAACATATATGAATGCGTGGGTTGGCGGTAAGGTTACAAATGATTTTAAAAAGACTTTGTATAACAAATTAATGCACAAAGATTCGTCATTTTTTGATATGCGAACTTCAGGTGATATTATGCGCTGGTTTAATAATGACGTTAATACTGCCTGCGGAAGTTTATTGAATAACTTGAAAACAGGTATATCAAGAATATTTTCATCTCTGTCTTTAATCTGCGTATTGCTTTATAATTCCTGGCAATTAGCGATTATTGCGATTGTTGTTTTAATTTGTGCAGTTGTTCCTTTAACAAAAATGCGTGCAATGATTAAAGCTATAACAGATAAATCAGAATCAGCAGGCGGTAAAGTTATCACAGCATATAACGAAGCTTTTGCAGGAAACAAAGTTGTTACGGCATATAACTTATATGATTATCAAAATAAAATTTTTGATAATGTATTAGACAGCGTATTTGGTTTAGGTATGAAAATTACTCAGAAAACCGGCTGGTTATCTCCTATGATGCATATTGTCGTATCTGTCGGAATTGCTGCAGTTATCGGTTTGGGAAGCTATATGATTGTTAAAGGAACAATTACAAGCGGTAACTTTGTATCATTTATTACAGCGTTGATTATGCTTTACACACCTATCAAATTGTTAGGAAACAATGCAAAAAATATGCAAAATGCCCTTTTGGCTTTAGAACGTGTAATAAAACAACTTGAAGCCCAGCCTGCTATCAAAACAAAAGCAGATGCAAAAACTCTTACAGGTATGAATGATTCTATTGAATTTAAAAATGTTAATTTTGAATACAGAAAAAATAAACCTGTTTTGAAAAACGTTTCATTTACTGTTAAAAAAGGTGAAACTTTTGCTCTTGTCGGCAATTCAGGCGGCGGTAAAAGTACTATAGTTAATCTGATTCCGCGATTTTATGATATTAAATCCGGAAATGTCATGATTGACGGGGTTGATGTACGTGATATTACGCTTGAATCCTTAAGAGATAATATTTCTATAGTATTTCAGGATAATTTCCTATTTTCCGGTACTATCAGAGAAAATATTATGCTTGGTAATTTGAACGCTACAGAAGAAGAATTAAGAAAAGCGCTTAAAGATTCTTATTTAGAAGATTTTGTAAACAGTCTTGAAAAAGGACTTGAAACAAATATCGGTGAGCGCGGTGTTTTACTTTCCGGCGGTCAAAAACAAAGAATCGGAATTGCCCGTGCATTTTTGAAAAATGCTCCGATATTGATTCTTGATGAAGCAACAAGTGCTCTTGATAATGAAGCAGAAAAAATTGTTCAACAGGCAATTGAAAACCTGATGAAAGACAGAACAGTTTTTGTTATCGCACACAGACTTACAACAGTTCAAAATGCTGACAGAATCGCAGTTATTAAAAACGGTGAGCTTGTTGAACTCGGTAATCATAACGAACTTGTACATATTGAAAACGGCGTTTATAAACATCTTTATGAATCACAGTTCGCAAAAGTAGGGGCTGCAGTTTAAACAGATAGCAAAAAATATTTTTACAGGTTTTATATATTGTAGAATTGACAATTATTATTTACTGTAATAATATAATTTCAAAAGGAAAAGGAAAATAATGAAAAACAACACTATGATGATGCAAATTATGATGATGCAAAGCCTAAATTCAGGCGGTCATTGTTATGCGAATCGAATGTGTTAAGATTTCAAGATAACAAATTATAAGGACCGCCTGAAAGGCGGTCCTTTTTTAGTGAGAAATTTTAACATATAAGGGAAAAGAAAATGATTCAATCAATAAATAGCAATAATATTCAATTTAAACAAAATACATTACCTTCATTTAAAGGCGCACAAAAAGAATTCACACGTAGTACAAAATATTTGGATAAATTTTTAAAATCGCAGGAAAATTTATCATCAACAAGATTTATTCAGGGAACTTTGACAAACTGGTTTCCAAAAGCTGTATTATCAAGGAGCTTTATTGATTTTAGTGAATTTACCTTTTTAGAATTTATAGAGTCAGGAATATTTTATTTCGCAGCACCGTTTTTTGGAGAACATTTATTCAGAAAAGGTTTGTTTAAAAAAATTCAGCCTAAAAAAGTTAGAGATGATGTTGTAAAAAACCTTGCATTAGGTGTTGAGAAAATCAAAAATTCAAACTTAGATAAAACTTTAAAAAACAGACTTATAACAACAAAAGGCGGGTTATTACTGGCATGTATTACCGTTCCGGCATTAGAGTATGCGCTGGGTTTTGCTAAAAATTTATTTACTTTAAAAGTCTTTAAGGTTAGTGATTTTAATAATGTGGCAAACTTAAACAAAAATAAAACCGAAAATAATGAACAGCAGCAAAGGGTTGAAAAACATTCAAAAAGTGTTCTTGTAAAAACAGGTTTATTGTCAGCTGCCGGAATCGGTTCAGGGCTTGCACTTGCCAGATTCGGACATAATTCAAAAGCTGCACGCAAATTTTCTGAAATTTTACTTGAACCGGGCGAACAGATCTCAAAACTTTTGCATAAAATTGGTTTAAAATCTGCTAAGACAGATGATTTCTTAAAAGATTACCTAAAATTGGATTTTGTAAATAATAACGGCAAACTTGCGCTAAGTAAAGGTCAGCTTGCTGTGACTTGTATTACAGGTTTATTTGGTTATTCAAGTGCCGCTAAAGACAGAGGAAAACTTGATTTTTATGAGGTTTGGACAAGAGTTCCGCTTGTGGTTTTATACACGATTTTTGGTTCTTCAATATTAGATGCCGGATTTAAGAAAATTTTGGCAAATAAAGGAAAATTCCCTGAACTTATCAAACGCGGTAAGGACGGAGTTATTGAAAATGTTCCGTCTAGAAAAGAGTTGCCAAAAATAGCAGAAAAACTTTCTAAATTGAATAACACATCAGTTGATGCTGAACTTGCAAAACTTATTAAGCAAAAAGCTGTAATAACAGGTGTTCCTTATTTATTCAGTTTAATCGCAATGGGCTTTACATTAAGTGCTGTTTCGAGAATCTGGACAAAATACAGATATGATCATCAGGTTAAACCACAAGAACAAAACTCTTCACAAGATTTTGTTAACACAAATCCGGCATTTCAAGGGTTTAAATTGAGTGTTCAAAAATAAATTCCGCAAGTTTTTTGGCAATAATTTTATGAGATTCGATTGTATAATGCAGCCCGTCAGTTTTTGACGGGTTTGTAATTTCATTAAAATCAAAATATAAACAGTTATTTTCGACAGCCTTTTTAGCAAAAATCGGAAAAAGTTTTTGAATTTTTTCGATTGAATTTTTATCAAACATCATTGAAAACCTGCTTGTAAGAATATTTTCGGTAATTTTCACCGGTGGAATTATGATAATTTGAGTTTCCGGGTTAACATTTCGGATTGAATCAATAAGATGCTGTAACCCGTTTTGTAAATTTGTTTCATTTAAATCATAGAAAAACTGTGCATCATTAGTTCCGACAGCAAGAATACAAATATTTATATCTCTGCGGTTCTGTAAAAATATAGGTAAATACTCGCCGCCGCTTTGTTTTAGCCCTTCAGGGTTTTTGAAAAATCCGGTGCGGTTGTTCATTCCTTCTTCGATTATTTCAAAATTTGGTAAAATTTCAGATAGAATCCCGCTCCAGCGTTCATTTTTTGCGTATCTTCCGCAGGTTTCAGGAATAAATCCGAATGTATTTGAATCTCCGTAACATAGTATTTTTTTCATAGGATTATTATATAATATAAATTACTATGACACAAATTTTGAAAAAATATTTTTATGATACACCTGTTGGCAGGCTTGGAATAGCAGAGAAAGACGGCAAAATTTCACAAGTATCTTTTTTTGATACGGTTAAAGGTGAATTATTGGAAACACCTTTGATAAAAGAAGCATATAGGCAGCTTGATGAGTATTTTAAAGGTAAAAGAAAAAGTTTTGATTTGCCGCTTTTACTTGATGGAACAGAATTCCAAATAAAGGTTTGGAAGGTTTTAATGACAATTGATTATGGTAAAACCGCATCATATGGTGATGTCGCAAAACTTATAGGCAGCCCAAAAGCTTCGCGTGCTGTTGGCAGTGCGAATAATAAAAATAAAATAGCAATCATAATTCCGTGTCACCGTGTAATCGGTTCAAACGGTACTCTTACCGGTTACGCCGGAGGACTTGAAATTAAACAATATTTACTGGATTTAGAACAAAATAGTTAATCTTTATTTTTTAGTTTGTCTTTAGCAAATTTATCTCTTAAAAATCTGCTTTTTGTTTCTGTTGCCGGCTGTTCAGAATCCTTTTGAATATTAGTAGTATTATTAATATTTACATTTGTGGCCCAGCCTTTTTCAAGACCGTTATAATATTGATTTTCGTGTTTAATGGCTCTTTTTCTTGCACCGGCTCTTGCTCTGTTTTCAGGTGTAAAAGCAGCGTTTCTGCCAAATTGTGCTTCAAGCGGTGCAGGTGCTCCATATGAAGAAGATGCAGGAGTTCCTGTATTCATATACTGCACGTGATAAGTTGCATTTGCTGCAGTTGATGTTACTCCTATGACCAAAAGTGCTAATAAAAATTTTTTCATAAAACCTCCAAATTTTTTATTATTATACAATTTATAACGGAAGTTTTCAATATTTGTTCATTTTAATTTTAATTTTTGCAAGCGTTATTTACACCGTAATAAGTAATTCCGCCGCAAGAAATGGTTTTATACTGCGGAATTTGAAAGTCTTTGTTAAATCTTGACGGGGTATTATTTTGTACTTTTGCTGTTATCGGATGCTGTCTTTTCATACCTGATTGGTGTTTTACGATATTTTTTTGATATTCTGGGGTGTATATATATTTTGGTCTGACATGAGCCATTCTTTTTTGGGGTTTGGAAAATCTTTTATTTGGCTTGGCAAATCTGGTTTTCGGGTGAGCGTAACCAGTACGGCAGTAATAGCCGGTACACATATATGAGGCATTTGAGCTTAAACCGGTAAATAAAAATATTAATAATGTAAGAAAAACTTTTTTCATTTACAAATCCTTAGTTATAATATGTAATGCCGTTACGTGTGTATGTTTTTTGAGCTGTAATTTTGTAGTTTTTGTTGAATCTTGAAATTTCCATTGGAGCACGAGATGCTGTAGAAATTACAGGTCTTTTATTATAACAGTTTGCACATCTTGCCTGTTCTCCTCTAAGGTGCGCATAATGTCTTCTTGTTGAAGCAATTCTTGCTCTGCCGGCAGGTGTGAAAGCAGCATTACGCCCGAATGATGCACTAATTGGTCTTGGTGCTCCGTAATGAGAGTGAGATACAGCACCGGTGTTCATATAATGAACGTGATAAGTCGCATTTGCTGTAGTTGTTGTAAGTAATAATACCAAAACTGTTAATATAAATTTTTTCATTGGCACAAACCTTCTACTTTTCCCTTGTATCTATTTAACGACAATGAAAATAATTTGTGCTATTTATTAATGATAACCGTTACTATTCTTTACAAATTAGTTTAGTATAAGAATTCCGGAATTTAAGTATAGGGCGAAAATAACCTGCAAAAGATATGGTATCAATAGAAATCCTGCAAGTTTTGATATTTTGAAAAAATAAATTATAGTTAAAGTTAAAAATATAAGAAGAAAAACAACATCAATAAGCCCTAAAGTGATTGATTTCATCTCGAAAAACACATAACTCCAGGTAAAGTTTAAAATTAGTTGAAAAAGAAACAGGGTTATTGCGATATGTTTATCTGTTGAGTCGGGTTTAGATAATATAACAAAAAAAGCAATAGTCATCAGAAAATATAAAATACTCCACGCAATAGGAAAATATGACGGAGGCGGAGTTAACGGCGGTTTAGTAAGTGATGAGTACCAAGAATTCATAGTATAATTTTTTATTATCTGAAATATTTTCCATCCCGCTAGCAGTTAATCTATTAATGTAAATCTTAAAGTACCTTTATTATCAATTGTTTCATTCCACATTGATTTTGGGCGAATCCATATTTGCCCGTCTTTTGTTGATTCGTAAACAATCATTTCTTCTAAATTTTCGGAATTTTTTCCTATGGCAATGATTTTATAAATATTTCCTTTGTAGTGTTTATAAATTTTACCGACTATTATTTTTTGCATAGTTAAATTATATCAGAAATATTGTAACAATTTGTGAATATTTTATCAATTATTAGAAAAAATATTTTTTTATAACTATGTAAACAGGGGAATAAAAAGGGGATAAATTTATGGCTGATGATAATGTAATTGCAGGGATAAGATTTGGCAGTGGTACAGGAGCAAGAGTTGTTTCTACTGATCAAGATATAAGAAATGGTTTGACCCGTGTTAAAACAACTATGGGAACATTTGTATTTAGAGGCTCACAACCTTTGGATTCAAATGGTTTTGAAACAGGTGTGATTCATAGAGTGACAAATGATGATATTGCAAGCGGTCCGGATAAGTATTTTACGATAGCATCCGAAATAAATATACCTATGACATTTATTGCTGATGAAAATACACCAAGAGGTTTAAGTATTTCTTCATCAAAAGGTAATATTAAAATCAATGCAAAAAACGGACGTGAAAACCTAATATTATTTATGGGTGCACCAAATGCAAGAGTTGTAGAAAAAGATGATAATGATGAAATCAAAGTAAAAAACTTTGGTAAATGGTAATTTAATTTTATCCTAATTTTAAAACGGCGCTATGACGTAATGTTGTAGCGTTTTCGTTTCTGTATGAGAAAAATTTATTATTATCGTGAACGGTACAATATGGGCAAACATCAACTTCTTTTACTCCGATTTCTTCCAACTGTTGTTTATTAATGTTTTTCAAATCAACGAAAATTTGTCCTTCACGGATTTCATAAAGTCCTTCAAAATTATTGACAGTTTTTGATAATTTTTCATAAACTTCTTCACCGACATTATAACAGCAAAAACCAATAGCAGGACCAATAACAGCAACTACATCTGCAGGATTTGTATTAAAATTTATACCCATTTTTTGAACAGTTTTCGGGGCAATTTTTTGAGCTGTTCCGCGCCATCCTGCATGAGCTATTGCTCCGATATTTTGTTTTTTGTCATATAAAATTACCGGAGTACAGTCTGCAAAATTTAAGAAAATTCCGAGGTTTTTTTTCGTTAAAATTAACGCATCCGTTTCAGGGTAGTCATGACGTGTTTCTATTGCTATATCTATATTTGCGCTATGTGTTTGTGTCGGAGAAATTAGATTTTTAGAAGAAATATTTAAATAATCTGCAATGATTTTTTTATTTTCTTCTATCAATAAGTTATTGTTCATTTCTTTATCACAAATACAAATATCTCGTGTTGTAAAAAACGTGTTAGCATTTTTAATCAAGTCTGATTTTAATATATTTTTTCCGTTGATTTTTTCAAAGTAAAACATAATTTTATTATACCCGAAATTAATATTAACTCAATTTAGTGCCAATGGGCAGTAGACTATTGACACATAATTGGTAAATATTAATAATATGTCAAATATTGTAGCCAAAAAATTAGCAAAGAAAATAATAAGATTACGAAAAGAACGTGGTATGTCGCAGGAAGAATTAGCTTTTATCGCGGGTCTGGATAGAACTTATGTAGGCAGGATTGAGAATTTAAAAAGAAATCCTACTTTAAATACTCTGGTAAAAATCGCCACAGCATTTGATATGGACGTATATGAATTGCTAAATTTTAATCAAATGTAAGAAAATATAAATGGATTGCTTCTTCGAATGAGGAAGGGTAATATAGTTCTTTTTCAATGAAGATGGTAGAAAGTTTTGTCATACAAGGGTTTTGGCGAAATCGTCAAAACCCTTTATTTATGCAATGTTCAAAATAATCCTCAAGAATGACTTGACACTGAAACCCTTATATAATCAAACTTTCAGTAAGTAAAAATATTTACCCCTTTGGACCTGTAAATTTTTGTTAAGAAAAATGAAAAGTTTTACCGAAAAACATGCCTTATTTGCTTGACTATTAAAATTGAAGTAATATGATGGAATAACATGCAAAAGTAAAGTTGGGCGAAGTGTGCCTAAATCTTGGAAATTTGATTACAAGCGGATTTCACCAACATTTACAAATCCCTGAAATTGCAGTTATTTGCCAATTATGGCAGAGGGTTTACAGCCTTAAGTTAGAAAAATTGTTTATAGTAGTACACCATTATTAAATGAGGTGAATTAATGTCTGAGACAAAATATGCAAAAAGAGTAACGCCAATGGGTATTCCTCATACTCGTTTGGACGATTTACCGGACCTTATTGAAGTGCAAAAAAAATCGTTTGAATGGTTTTTAAAAGAAGGTTTGAAAGAAGAATTACTTTCATTCTCTCCTATTAAAGACTATACAGGCAGATTAGAATTACACTTCTTACCAAACTATACTTTCGATAATGCAAAGTATACAGTTGAAGAAGCAAGAATTCATGACGCAACTTATGCAAAACAATTACGCGTTATGATTAGATTAGTTAACCGTGACAGCGGTGAAATTAAAGAACAAGAAGTTTACATCGGCGACATCCCTACAATGACTGACAAAGGTACTTTCATTGTAAACGGTGCAGAACGTGTTATCGTATCACAAATCGTTCGTTCTCCTGGTGTTTACTTCAAATGCGATCCGTCACCTACAGGAAAACGTTTGTATAACGCTACAATGATTCCTAACCGCGGTGCTTGGTTGAAAATCGAAACAGATTCTAACGACATTATCCACGTTAAAATCGACAAAAACAGAAAAATCTTAGCTACAACTTTATTAAAAGCTATGGGTATTACTGTTTCTGAAATGGAATCAAAATTCACTCACTTTGAATTCTTGAAAAAGACTTTGGAAAAAGATCCTACAGAAACTACAGATGAAGCTTTAATTGAATTGTACAAAAAATTAAGACCTGGTGATCCTGCATCTCCTCAAGGCGGACGCCAAATCTTAGAATCAAGATTCTTTGATGAAAAGAAATACGATATCGGTCGTGTTGGTCGTTATAAATTAAACAAAAAATTAAACTTAAATATACCAAACAACCAAAGAACATTAACTGTTGAAGATATTGTTTCAACAATTGAATACTTAATCAACTTAACTTATGATGAAGGTCAATTGGATGATATCGACCACTTGGGTAACAGAAGAATCCGTTCAGTTGGTGAATTGTTACAAAACCAATTCAGAGTAGGTCTTTCAAGAATCGAAAGAATCGTTAAAGAAAGAATGACTCTTCAAGATTCTGAAACTTTAACACCGTTGAACTTATTGAATACTAAACCTTTAGTTGCTTCATTAAAAGAATTTTTCGGTTCTTCACAGTTATCACAGTTTATGGACCAGACAAACCCTCTTGCTGAATTGACTCACAAACGTCGTATTTCAGCTTTAGGACCTGGCGGTTTACAAAGAGAAAGGGCAGGATTCGCGGTTCGTGATATTCACCCTTCTCACTACGGACGTATTTGTCCTATCGAAACTCCGGAAGGTCCGAACGCAGGTTTGATTGGTTCACTTGCAACTCACGCTAAAGTTAACGATTACGGTTTTGTTGAATCTCCGTTCTTTGTTGTTAAAGACGGTGTTGTGACTGATGAAGTTGTTTATATGACAGCAGATGCTGACGAAAATTTCCGTTGTGCTCCTGCTGACGTTAAATTAACAAAAGACAGAAGATTTGTTGAGTCAATGGTTCCTGCAAGATATCGTTCAGAATTTATTATGACAGAAGCTTCTAAAGTTGACTATGTGGGTGTTTGCCCTATCCAAATCATTTCAGTTGCGACTTCAATGATTCCGTTCATCGAACACGACGATGCTAACCGTGCATTGATGGGTTCTAACATGCAGCGTCAAGCAGTACCTCTTTTAATCACTCAAAGACCAAGAGTTGGTACAGGGCTTGAATCTCGTGTTGCAAAAGACTCAGGTATGGTTATTGTATCTGATGTAGACGGTACAGTTGAAAGAGTTGTTGGTGAAGAAATTGTAATCAGAGATGTACAAGGTAAGCCGCATATTTACACTCTAATGAAATATGTACGTTCTAACCAAGATACTTGTATTAACCAAAGACCTATTGTTCACGAAGGCGACAAAGTTAAAGCCGGCGATGTAATTGCTGATGGTGCTTCAACTTGCGGCGGCGAACTTTCATTAGGTAAAAACATCTTGGTTGCTTATATGCCTTGGGAAGGTTATAACTTCGAGGATGCTATCTTACTTTCAGAAAGATGCGTTCACGATGATATCTTCACATCATTACACATTGAAAAATTAGAAATCGAAGCTCGTCAAACTAAACTTGGACCGGAAGAAATTACACGTGAAATTCCAAACGTTTCAGAAGATGCTCTAAGACATTTGGACGAACGCGGTATTGTTCGTATCGGTGCTCGTGTTTACGCTGACGATATATTAGTTGGTAAAGTTACACCTAAAGGTGAATCTGAACATCCGCCTGAAGAAAAATTATTAAGAGCAATCTTCGCTGAAAAAGCAAGAGATGTTAAAGATAATTCACTTCGCGTACCTCACGGAGAAGGCGGTAGAGTACTTGACGTAAAAGTATTCGACAGAGAAAAAGGTGATGAACTTCCACCTGGTGCTAATACAGTTATCAGAGTTTACATTGCTCAAAAACGTAAAGTTTCTGTAGGTGATAAACTTTCAGGACGTCACGGTAACAAAGGTATCGTATCACGTATCTTGCCAAAAGAAGATATGCCATTCTTACCTGATGGTACTCCTGTAGATATCGTATTGAACCCATTGGGTGTACCTTCTCGTATGAACGTTGGTCAAACTTATGAATTATTGTTAGGTTTGGCTGCATACTTGACAGGTGATCATTACGAAGCACCATCATTTGATGAAATGTACGGTGAAAACCAATCAGAAATCGCAACAAAAGCTGAACTTCTTAGAGGTATCAAAGAATCAGGCTGCGATTGGGTTGGCGAAGACGGTAAGGTAATGCTTATTGACGGTAGAACCGGTGAACCATTCGACAGACCTGTAGCTGTTGGTTTAACTTACTTCTTGAAACTTGTCCACTTGGTTGATGATAAAATCCACGCTCGTTCAACCGGTCCTTACTCATTAGTAACTCAACAACCTTTGGGTGGTAAGGCTCAATTCGGTGGACAAAGATTCGGAGAAATGGAAGTTTGGGCATTGGAAGCTTACGGTGCTGCTTATACACTTCAAGAAATGTTAACAATCAAATCAGATGATGTTAACGGACGTAACAGAGCGTATGAAGCTATCGTTAAAGGTGACAATATTCCAAGACCTGGTATTCCTGAATCATTCAAAGTACTTGTAAGAGAATTACAAAGTATCGGTTTAGATATAACAGTAGCGAAGAAAGACGGTCAGGAAGTAGACTTGATGACAGATATGGACGACTTGAGAAAAGCTGCTCCAAAAAGAACTCTGTCAGATGTTGATTCTGAGTTGTTGAATATCAACTTCTTTGAAACACCTACCACTTTTGGAGATCTATAATAAGTAATGTGTGATTGGCGGGATATTTTCCCGCCGGATTCACCAAATTGAAAAAGGAGAACATTATAAATGTCAACAAGTATTGATTATTTTGATTATATACGAATAAGTATTGCCTCTCCGGACAGAATACTTCAATGGTCTCACGGCGAAGTTACCAAACCGGAAACAATAAATTATCGTACATTAAAACCGGAAAGAGACGGTTTATTCTGTGAAAGAATTTTCGGGCCGACAAAGGACTGGGAATGCTATTGCGGAAAATATAAAAGAGTAAGACATAAAGGTATTATCTGTGAACGCTGCGGTGTTGAAGTTACTGATTCAAAAGTTCGCCGTCACAGAATGGGACATATTAAACTTGCAGCACCGGTTTCTCATATCTGGTTCTTAAAAGGTATCCCTTCATATCTTGGTTTACTTTTAGATATGACTTTGAAAGATCTTGAACAAGTTATCTATTTCAACAGCTATGTTGTAATTGATGGCGGCGACAGTGATTTCAAAAAACTTCAATTGTTAACTGAAGAAGAATACGAAGATTATATGGCTGAAAACGAAGAATCAACTTTAAAAGTTGGTATCGGCGCAGAAGCTATTAAAGAACTTCTTGCTGAAGTTGATATCAAAGCTTTAGCAGAAGAAATCAGAACAGAACTTGCAGGAAACGTAACTTCTGTTCAGAAAAAATCTAAATTAATTAAGAGATTAAGATTATTAGATTCTTTAATCTCATCAGATACAAATCCAACTTGGATGATTATGGATGTACTTCCTGTAACACCGCCTGATTTAAGACCTATGGTTCAATTAGACGGCGGACGTTTCGCGACATCAGATTTAAACGACTTATACAGACGTGTAATTAACAGAAACAACCGTTTACAAAGATTGTTGGAAATGGGTGCTCCTGAAATTATCGTAAGAAACGAAAAACGTATGTTACAAGAAGCAGTTGATGCTCTTATCGATAACGGAAGACGCGGCAGAACAGTCGTTGGTCCGAACAACAGAGCGTTAAAATCACTATCTAACATTATTGAAGGTAAACAAGGTCGTTTCCGTCAAAACTTGTTAGGTAAACGTGTTGACTACTCAGGTCGTTCAGTAATCGTTGTTGGTCCGACTCTTCAATTGAACCAGTGCGGTCTGCCAAAAGAAATGGCAATCGAACTATTCAAACCGTTTGTTGTTAACAAACTTATCGAAAGAGGATACGTTCAAAACATCAAATCAGCTAAGAAGAAAATCGAAAGATCTGAACACATCGTTTGGGATATCTTAGAAGAGGTTATTGACGGACATCCGGTTATGTTAAACCGTGCTCCAACCCTTCACAGATTAGGTATTCAGGCATTCGAACCGAAATTGGTAGAAGGCCGTGCAATCCAACTTCACCCGCTTGCTTGTACAGCGTTCAACGCTGACTTTGACGGTGACCAAATGGCTGTTCACGTTCCTCTTTCTATTGAAGCTCAAGCTGAAGCAAGAATGTTGATGTTAGCTACTAACAACTTGTTAGCTCCTGCTAACGGTAAACCAATCGTAACACCTTCTCAGGATATGGTATTGGGTATGTATTACTTAACTACTATCAAAGATCCGTCTCAAGAAGTTAAGGGTTACTTCTATAACTTCCAGGATGCAATCTCTGCTCTTGAAGTAGGTGTAATCAAGCTTCACGACAAAATCATCGTTAGAGATGAAAAAGGTGAAAGATTAGAAACTACAGTTGGTAGAATTATCTTCAACGAAGAGGTTAGAAAAGCACTTGTGTAAGTGTAAAAATCAGTGTAAAAATTAACTAATTGAAGGAAAATTAGAATGGAAAGAACATATACAAATACAAAAAAATCACCTGATTTCATTAACAAACAAATGGACAAGGGTTCTTTGAAAAAATTGTTAGGTCAGATGTATTTGGAATACGGCGGTGCTAAAGCAGCAGCATTAGCCAATGCTCTTAAAAACTTAGGTTATAAGTATGCAACCGTTTCCGGTACAACAATTTCAATTGCAGACCTTTCAGTTCCTGAATCTAAAAAAGAGTTATTGAAATCAGCTGAAAAAGAAATTGAAAAATCAACAAACAGATACCTTAAAGGTGAAATTACAGAGGTAGAAAGATATACAAAAGTTATCGATACTTGGTCTGAAACAACAGCAAAATTGACAGAACAGGTTGTAGAAAACTTTGATAGATTAAACCCTGTATATATGATGGCATTCTCCGGAGCTCGTGGTAACTTATCACAGGTTTCACAGCTGGTTGGTATGCGTGGTTTGATGGCAGATGCGCAAGGTCAAATCATCGACTTACCGATTAAATCAAACTTTAAAGAAGGTTTGTCAGTAACTGAATACATCATTTCATCATACGGTGCACGTAAAGGTCTTGTAGATACAGCGTTAAAAACAGCTGACTCAGGTTACTTAACAAGACGTCTTGTTGACGTAGCACAAGATGTAATTATTAGAGCTGATGATTGCCATACAACAAAATATATCGATCTTAAATCTATCATGGATGGCGATGTAGTTATTGTTCCGTTAATCGACAGATTGTTAGGAAGAACAGTAGCTCAGGACATTTGTGATGCTGAAGGTAACGTTTTAGTTGCTAACGGTACTACAATGGATCGTGATGATATTAAGAAAATCTCAGGTCTGGATTTACACGAACTTAGAGTTCGTTCAGGTTTGACTTGTGGACTTGAATATGGTGTATGTCAAAAATGTTATGGCTGGGCAATGACAACTCAAAAACTTGTTGATATCGGTGAAGCAATCGGTATTATCGCAGCTCAGTCAATCGGTGAACCTGGTACACAGCTTACAATGAGAACCTTCCACACAGGTGGTGCGGTAGGAGTTAAAGAAGCTAAAAAAGAAATCTTAGCTCGTGAAGCCGGTGTTGTTGTTTCTAAAATCAAAGCAAGAGAACTTAGAACACGTCACGGGGATATCGTTCAGGTTTCTATGTATGAAGCTGATATTGAAGTTAAAGGCGAAAAAAGAACTACTAAATATCACATTCCTGCAGGTGCTACATTATTTATTACTGACGGAATGGAAGTTGCTAAAGGCTTCAAAATGGCTGAACACGCTCCATCATCAGTTGGTGACAGCTCTCGTTTAACAGAAAAAGCTACAAAAGATATTACAACTGATATTTCAGGTGAAGTAGTATTTGAAGACTTCAAAGCTGATGAAAAGAAAGACAGACAAGGTAACGTTTCAAGAACAACTAACAAACAAGGTATTATTTGGGTATTAGGCGGTGACGTTTATACTCTTCCTGGTGGTTCAAGAATTCTTGTTAAAGACGGTCAGAAAATTTCTGAAGGCGAAAAACTTGCTGAAACTTTAACAATTTCTGAACACGGCGGTGAAGTTAGAGTTGGTGAAGATTTAGTTATCGAAGAAGCTATATTTGACGGTAAAAAGATTAAGAAAATTGTTCAAGGTAAAGAATTGACAATTGTTATCGCATCTTTAAGCCCTGAAAATGCTTCATTTGAACAAACTAAAAAAGAACAACTTTGGACAGTTGATAAAACCGGTGAAAAATATATCGTTAAAGCTCCTGTTGATACAACAGTTGAAAACGGTATGATTATTGCAGAACTTATTGATGATGAGTGTGCTGTAACATCATCAGGTGAAATCAGATACGTTGATGTTGAAGTTGATGAAAATCAAATCATTACAAAACCTGGTAAAGTTGTATTTATTCCTGAAGAAATTCACCAAATCAATAAAGATTCAACATTGAAAATGGTTGAAAACGGAACAACAGTTACAGCTGGTACTGAAATTGTTAAAGACGTTTACTGCCATATCGATGGTGTTGTAGAATTCAAAGAATATAACGATGTAATTCACGAAATTACTGTAAGACCTGGTGAAGTTCATACTTTATCGAGTATTTCAGAATTGAAAGTTGATGAAGGTGAAGTTGTTAAAAAAGGTACAGTTATCGCAGAAGGTATCAAAGCTAAAGAAACATCTATTGTTACAATAATGGATTCTTCAGTTGATGAGTTACCTCTTGATGATTTAGATGAAGAATTAGATTCAGCTTTATCATTAGATGACGATTCAATTGCTAACCAGCCTGTACAAATTCTTGTAAGACCGGTTCAAGTATTAGAAGTTAATCAGAAAGATGTATCAATTGCGTTCAATACAACTGATGAATTAATTGATATTATCCCTGTAACTCAACTTCAATACAAAGACGGTGCAAGAGTTAGAAATGTTGACGGTGCTACAATCACAAGAACATCTTTAGTTCTTCAAATGCAAGGTTACTTATCACACCTTAAAGGTATGGTAGAACTTGATTCACAAGGTTCATTGAGAATTGTTGTACTTGAAAACTTAATCGTTCGTCGTGAAATGGAAGGTTCTGCTAATTCATCTCTTCAAACAGAATTACTTGTTAAAGACGGTGAAACAATTGAACCGAAAACACCGGTTGCAAAAACTCAAGTTTTAGCAATGCATGATGCAATAGCATCAATCAAATCTGATGATGAAGAAGTAAGAAGACTTCTTTTAATCTCTCAAAGCTCTGAAACAACAGTTTCTGTAAAAGGAAAAGCAGTTGTTAAGAAAGGTGACTTTGTAAAAACTGATAAAGTCTTAGCTGAAAGCGGTGAAACTTCTCCTGTTTCAGGTGTTGTTACTGCTGTTAATAAAGGCGAAGTTTCTATCAGAAACGGACGTCCTTACTTAATTAGCCCTGGTACAATGCTTCAAATCGATTCAGGTGCTCTTGTTTTAAGAGGTGACTTACTTGCAACATTAGTATTTGAAAGAGAAAAAACAGGCGATATTGTTCAAGGTCTTCCAAAAGTAGAAGAGCTTCTTGAAGGTAGAAAACCTAAAGATTGTGCTATTTTAGCAGAATATGACGGTACTGCAAAAATTGAAATTGATGATGATGGTTTGCCAAGATTATTCTTGACAGATGCTGACGGTTCATCAACTGAGATTAAATACGCAATTGACTCAAATGTAATTGTTTCTAACGGACAAAAAATTACAAAAGGTCAACCGTTAACTTCAGGACCTATGAATCCTCATGATGTTATGAGATTATGCGGTCCGGAAGCTGCTCAGCAATATCTTGTAGACGAAGTACAACGTGTATACCGTTCTCAAGGTGTAGAAATTGCTGATAAACACATTGAAATCATTGTTCGTCAGATGACTAAGAAAGTTAAGGTAATTGATGCCGGCGATACTAACTTGTTACCTGGTGAATTGATAGAAATGCAAACATTCGAAAAAGAAAATAAAGCAGCAGAAGAAGCAGGTAAAACTCTTGCAACTTGTGAATACATGTTGTTAGGTATTACAAAAGCTTCATTGAATACTGAATCATTCATCTCAGCAGCTTCATTCCAGGAAACAACAAGAATCCTTACAGAAGCAGCAGTTGATGGTAAAAAAGACTTGTTAAGAGGTTTGAAAGAAAACGTTATTATCGGTCGTCTAATTCCTGCAGGTACAGGTTTCCATCACTTGATTAATGCTGATGAAGAACGTGACAGAGAAGAAAGAAAACGCGCTGTTGCTCAAAGAAATCAAGCTCGTAAACCTTCTGCGATTTTAGAAGAAATCGAAGGAATGTTTGGTGCACCTGATTTTAATTTGGACGAAGAATAATTTTCTTAATTCCATAAGATAAAAAAGCCCCCTCGAAAATATCGAGGGGGCTTTCTCTTGAATATTTGATATAAAATAAGGGCGGGATTGAAAATCCCGCCCTTATTTTTATATGTTCATAACTTTTAAAATATCATTTAATTCTGCGGATGTTTTCTTAACATCTGCGTTTGAATATTTTATAGCGTTATCAGGGTCTTTTAATCCGTTTCCTGTTAGGATACAAACAATTTTTGAACCCTCTTTAACAAGTCCATGGGAGTGTGCCTGAATTAGTCCTGCAACAGATGCAGCTGAAGCCGGTTCAGCTAATATTCCTTCACTAGATGCAATAAGTTTATAAGCTTCTACGATTTGCTCGTCAGTTACAGAATCTATTTTACCCTTGCTTTCATCACGAGCGGCTTCTGCTTGTTTCCAGCTTGCAGGGTTACCGATACGGATAGCTGTTGCAAGAGTTTCAGGGTTCATTATACGTTCACCGCGAACAATTGCGGCTGAACCTTCTGCTTCGTATCCCATCATTTGCGGCAGTGCAGGGATTATACCTAAATTATACCATTCTTTGTAACCTTTCCAGTAAGCTGTGATATTTCCTGCGTTTCCTACAGGGATGAAGTGATAATCCGGAGCTTGTCCAAGTGCTTCACAGATTTCAAATGCACCGGTTTTTTGACCTTCAATTCTGTATGGATTTACTGAATTAACAAGAGTTATTGGATATTTTTCAGAAATTTCGCGAACCATTTCAAGCGCACGGTCAAAGTTTCCTTGAATTGCAATGATTTCAGCACCGTACATCATAGCTTGAGAAAGTTTACCAAGTGCGATGTATCCGTCAGGAATTAAAACATATGTTTTTAATCCTGCTTTAGCACCGTATGCCGCAGCTGATGCTGAAGTATTTCCTGTTGAGGCACAAATAATAGCGCCGGAACCTGATTCTTTAGCTTTTGTTACTGCCATTGTCATACCACGGTCTTTGAAGCTTCCTGTCGGGTTGCAGCCTTCAAATTTCAAATAAATTTCGGCATCAAGTCCGATTTTTTTAGCTAAGTTATTTGCTTTGATAAGCGGAGTATTACCTTCGTTAAGTGTTACAATAGGTGTTGAATCAGTTACAGGTAAAAACTCTCTGTATTTATTTATTAATCCTTGATAATACATAATTTTTCCTCTTCTTTATACTTTTTAAACAATTGTACTATAGATGTAACGAAATGTAAATATAAATTTTAAAATGCCTCAAACCCGAAATCGGAACTATTCGTATAGCAGGTTGGCATGGCAATGAGTTGATGGGCAGTGGTTAAATATGCAGACGCCGGAAAATTTATTTTCCGGCGTCTGCTTTTATATTTGAACTCTTATTAAGCTGTTAACTTTCGTTATTGCAGGGTCGTTGTTGAAGATTTCAATAACTTTTTGCATATCTTTTTCTTTGGAAAGTTCTGTAATAACAGTGATTTTTGCGGTATTATCACCGGCAACTTCTTTTTGTACAATACTTGCTAAGCTTATGTTATTGTCTTCGCAAGCTTTACCGATACGTCCGATTACACCTTTGCTGTTTTGTGCTGTAATTGAGATATAATATTTATTTTCTGTTTCTGAAACATCCATCATTACAGCGTTTTCACAGTGGCGGCATCTCATCATCGGCAGGAGATAATCTGTTCTGCCTAATTCTGATGATATCGCTAAAATGTCACCTACAACAGAGCTTGCTGTCGGGAATTCTCCTGCGCCCGGGCCTGAAAGTGTTACATCACCTACAGGATGACCTGTAAGACTTACCGCATTTGTTACATAGTCAATATGTGCTAATGTTTTTGATTTTGGAACAAGCATTGGATGAACTCTTACATCTGCTCTGCCGTCATTATTTAATTCTGCTGACGCGATGAGTTTAATTTTATACCCCATCTCATTTGCAGCTTTCATATCATCAGGGCTGATTTTTGTTATACCTTCACGGTAAACTTTATCGATTTTAATTCTTTTTCCAAATGCAATTGTCGCAAGGGTTGTGATTTTGTATGCCGCATCAAATCCTTCAACATCACCTGTCGGATCTGCTTCTGCGTATCCAAGTTCTTGAGATTCTTTTAGAACTTCGGCATATGATGCGCCTTGTACATCCATTTTGGTAAGGATGTAGTTTGTTGTGCCGTTTAAAATTGCTTTGATTTTATTTATTTTATTGCCTGCTAAAATTGTTTTAATCGGCATAATCAAAGGAATTCCGCCTGCAATAGCGGCTTCATATAAAACAACTTTGTTGTGTTCTTCTGCAAAATTAAAAAGTTCTTCCCCGTGTTTTGCAAGAAGTTCTTTGTTTGCAGTAACAATATGTTTACCGTTTTTAATTGCTGTTTTAATTAAATCAAACGCAGGTTCAATTCCGCCGACAAGTTCAGCAACAATCTGAATTTCAGGATCATTGACAACTTCATACGGATTGTCTGTGATAATACTTTCATCCAAATTTTCGATATTACGTTTTTTGTTTTTATTGCGAACTGCAATTTTTACTATTTCTATATTTTTAAAATTTTGAAGGGTTTTAAACACACCGCTTCCGACTGTGCCCAGTCCTATAAGTCCGATTTTAATTTTATTTTCCATAAAATTCAGTATATCATAAAGGGGTAAATATTACTACATTTTAACATGTCTCTTGCAAAATAGTATTTTTGGGTTATTATGATAGTACTGAAGTAAGAAAACTAGCTAGAAAAGGAAATAAAATCATGGCAAAACATTGTGAAATTTGTGGAAAAGCTCCAATTAAAGCAGCTAAATTAACATTTTCTCATAAACAAATCGTTCATACCCAAGAACCTAACTTACAATCAGTTAAAGCTGTTGTAAACGGTGTAACAAAAAGAATCAGAGTATGTACTTCTTGTTTAAAAGCAGGAAAAGTTCAAAAAGCTATATAATTGAAGTTTAGAAATTTATAAAAAAGAACTCCAAATGGGGTTCTTTTTTATTGCTAATAATTATCTTGTTACATTTCTTTAAGTTTATCAAAAATCGTTTGCCTGTTTTTTATGAATGTAATAAAATGATGTTGGGAATGTTTTAAGGGATAGATAAGAATGATAAAAGACAGATTAAATGAGAGAACTTTAACACCTCAAGAGGTTAGAACTATTTTGAAAGCTGATAACAAAGAAATAGTTGATTTGTGCAAGAAAGCAGCAATCAAACCTAGAAAAAATGCAAAAGGTCATACTTATTTTTCTTATGATGAGGTAAAAAATTTGAGAAAAGTTCAAGCACAGGTAAATGGAGCTGTAACAAGCCCTGTAGCAGTTAGAACTCCTGTAATGGCAGGTGCTTCTGCTCAAAATAACAGCGCTGCTGTAAGAAGTATTTTAAATACTTTGCAGGAATTAGAAGTTAAACTAAGCAACAAAATTGCTAAAGTTATTGATGAAAAACTTGAAGGCATGGATGATGTTGTTGTTGAATTGATTCGTTGCAAAACTGATAATGAAACATTAAAACAAAAAATCGTTGACTTGAACAAAGAAGTGTATCAGTTGAAAAACGAACTAAACAGCTACAAACCTGTTGCATTAGGTTTTTATAAGAAAAAAGAAGTTTACGTTTGGGAATAAGAGGAATATAAATAATGGCAGGGAAAGAATCACCGGCAGTAAATGTTAGCGATGAAAGAAATAAGGCGCTAAAGTTAGCTATTGAAAAAATTGAAAAAGACTTTGGTAAAGGTTCAATAATGAAGCTCGGTGATAAAACTACGGTAAATGTTGATGCTATCCCGACCGGCGCTCTGTCATTAGATGTTGCTCTTGGTATCGGCGGTATTCCGCGCGGTCGTATTATCGAAATTTATGGTCCTGAATCTTCAGGTAAAACAACTTTAGCCCAGCATATTGTTGCTGAATGTCAGAAAAAAGGCGGTATTGCAGCATTTGTTGATGCTGAGCATGCTTTAGACCCTGAATATGCGCGTGCACTTGGTGTTCAGGTTGATGATTTACTAATTTCTCAGCCGGATACAGGTGAACAAGCTTTAGATATTACAGAAGAACTTGTTCGTTCAGGTGCTGTTGATATTGTTGTTGTTGACTCTGTTGCAGCTCTTGTTCCAAAAGCTGAAATCGAAGGTTCTATGGAAGATCAGCAAATGGGCTTGCAAGCTCGTTTGATGTCAAAAGCTTTGAGAAAATTAACCGGTATTATCGGTAAAACAAATACTACAGTTATTTTTATCAACCAATTACGTATGAAAATAGGTGTTATGTATGGTAATCCTGAAACTACAACAGGTGGTAATGCTTTAAAATATTATGCTTCTGTTCGTATGGAAATCAGACGTACTGAAGGACTTAAAGGTGATGACGGAGATATTGGAAACCACGTTAGAGTGCGTGTTTTGAAAAACAAAGTTGCTCCACCGTTTAGAACTGCTGAATTTGATATTGTATTCGGTAAAGGTATTTCAAAAATCGGTAATATTTTAGATGTTGCGGTTAACCTTGATATTGTTAAAAAAGCCGGAGCATGGTTTAGCTATAATGAAGAAAAACTAGGACAAGGCAGAGAAAAAGCTAAGGAATTCTTAGAACAAAATCCTGAAATCTTAGCTGAAGTTGAAACTCTTGTTCGTGAAAAATTGGCTCAAGGTTAATTTTGTAAAGTTTTGTATATGCCTCAAGGGATTTAAACCCTTTATTTGCATAGCTTTTTAGCTTTTGTGTTAAAATTTTTTTACACACTAGCAAATTTAATCATGTTTATATTTAACATAAAAAGAAATCAATCAGGAGGCAAATATGCAAATTAGTCAGATTAATAATTTCAGAATGAGTTCATCAAGACCTCTTGCAAAAGCTAATTCAACAAAACCTGCTATGCAAGATGTTGCTTTTACCGGTGATGATAAGAAAAAAAGTTCACGTGCAATGCGTGCGGCAAGAGATTTAGCAATCGCATCTATGTTTTTAGCGCCGGTTGCAACTTCTTTAACAAGCTGTGATAAAGATGATTACGGTTATGTAAGAGCAGAAGCTCATGCTTGGAGTGGAATCGGAAGCTATATTGATTCTACAGCATGTAATCATCCTACCGATACTATTATTAAATGGTGGTACGGATATCAAAGACCGTTACCTTTAGATTCTTTGTTAAATAACATGGGTAATTGGGGTATTGATGGTGCTGATGGCGATATGAATGATTCAACATCTAGAAGAAATATTGTTCACTACGAGGGTGTTCGAGAATGGGAATACGGTTCCAGAGAAATTGGTGACATGAATATCGGTGAATCTTCAAAACATATTTTAGTTTATGATACTGAAATTAAAGATTATAAAGGTGCTCACGAATCTTATGGTAAAAGAGTCCTAAGATTCCCTTCAGGAAGTTTTACAATTAAAAAAGAAGACGGAACTGTTTTAAGAGCTCCAAAAGGGCTATTTGTTGAAGAATATGAAAATGAATTTGATGAAAAGAACGGTTCAATTTTAGATTGTAAAATTAAATCAAGAGCATTTGTACAAACAAATGGTGATACTTTAAATGTTGCAAGACGAAAGGGAACTTCCGAATTTGTTGAGACTGGAAAAGTTGCAAAAGGTTATCTTGGCGCAAATTCAATTCTGTTGAAAAACTTAATTGGTGAATATCCAACAGATGATCATTTCGTAGATTTCAAGGTTGAAGCAGTAAACGATAATGAACTACGTAAAAGATACGTTGAATATATGGATAAAAAAGAAGACTAAAAGATAAGGCAATATTGATTAAACTCGAGATAAAAAGACCTCTTTTTAAGAGGTCTTTTTATGTTGTTTTACATAATAATTATTATATGCAGGGGCATATGCAGCCCCTGACCCTGCACCAGCAATTCTTTTTCTTTGTTGCGAGGCAAAGAAAAAGAATTCTGGACAAGAAAAAGAAACCCGCTGCCTATATACGGGTAGTAAATTCAACCCTAAGCGTGTAAACTCACTAATCTGTCATTCCGGACTCGATCCGGAATCTATTCATTTGTCCGTTCAAACAATACACGCTTCGTTATTGTTTCATTAACTACCCGTAATCATGTTGCAAAGTATAAATATCTTTTAGATATTTACCCCTAATAATTATTATGTTTCGATTTTGGAATTTAAAATTTCTAATATGTGTTTTAGTCTTTGTTTATCGTGTGTATGCCACCAGCCTATAAGTGTTTCAAATGCAGTTGCCTGACGGTATTCTGATTGCATATTTCGTCTGCCGACAGGTATAGGAAGATTTCTTGCACGGCGTGTTAATTCAATTTCTTCTTCTGTTAAATTTGATTCCAAAAAATGTAAAAGTTCGCATTGAGTTGATGTTTTCACAAGATTAGTTGTAATTTGGTGAAGCTTTTTTGAATTATTTGTAATACGAATAGTTTTTTCGCGTATGAAAATTTCCCATACCGCGTCACCTAAATATGCATAATTTCTTAAATTAATTTCTTCCATATGCTGATTTTACTACAAATTTTTTTTAATTACACTAAGCAGAGGATGGAATTTAATTTTTTGCATTATAATATTGTATGGTTAATTGAGAGAAAATATGAAAAAGATTTTAATAATTTTGGGAATATTAGTTTGTGTAAACCTGCTTATTATGACAATTAGCAGAGCTTTTGCAGCTTCAATTTAGGAGAAAAAATGAAAAAACTATTACTTTTAACGGCTTTAATACTTTTTGGTACAATAGTTTTTGCTGAAGTTAACATGCCGTCAGCACCGACTTACGCACCATCACGCTCAGTATCAACCCCGTCATCATATAAAAAGACAGTACCTAATAACAAAATAACAACTCCGGCGGCAGTATCAGGAACTAAACTTACTGACCAGGATAAAAAAGAATTTTATGATAATTTCATACCATCAATGTTTTCATCATTGGAACAAAGTTTGTTATCAAAAGGATTTACTCAAAGTAGTGTTGGAAAATATATCGGAACATTGAAATCCCGAATGAATCGTACAAGTTTTGAAAATGCAACTTGGGCTTGTATTTCAAAGTATACTCTGGAAACTTTAGATGCTAATGCTGAAAGTATTACTGATGAATGTTTTGGTAGTTGGCTGAATAAATTTTTTATTAATGATAATAAAGATTTAATGAATTTATTACAAAAATAAAATAACAAGAGCTCTATAATCAATATAGAGCTCTTGTTTTATTAATATCTTAAACTTAGATATTTGCTAATTTTTTATAAAAATCATTAGCCTGTTCAAATTTATAAGCAAAATTGAACAATTTAGTTTCTTGAAGTTGTGGAGCAAGAATTTGTAAGCCGATTGGCATACCTGAATTGTCAAATCCTGCCGGAACACTGATACCAGGTAATCCTGCAAGGTTACAGCTAATTGTTGCAATATCTGTCAAATACATTGCCAGCGGATCAGATGATTTTGCACCAAGTTCAAATGCTGTATTAGGGCAAGTTGGTGAAATAAGTACATCAACTTGTTTAAATGCTTCGCTAAATTCTTCTGTTACAAGTGCTCTCATTTGCTGTGCTTTTTTGTAGTAAGCATCATAATAGCCTGATGATAGAGCGTATGTACCAAGCATTATACGGCGTTTAACTTCCGGACCGAAACCTTCTGCTCTTGTTTTTGTGTACATTTCAAGTAAGTTTTCAGGGTTTGCTGTTCTGTAGCCGTATTTTACCCCGTCAAATCTTGCTAAGTTTGATGAACATTCGGCAGTTGCTAAGATGTAGTATATTCCGATTGAATATTTTAGTTTTTTCAATGAAATTTCAACAATTTCACAGCCTAATTTTTTATATGTTTCGATAGCATTTTGAAGTGCTTGCTGAACTTCAGGTGTCAAACCTTCTTCCATAAGTTCTTTAATTACGCCGACTTTTTTACCTTTGATATCGCCGTTTAAGCCTTGTGCATAGTGTTCAACTGGTAAATCTAAAGATGTTGAATCTTTAGGGTCGTGACCTGAAATAACTTCAAGTAAATTTGCGGCATCTTCAACAGTTCTTGCAAATGGTCCAATCTGGTCTAAAGATGACGCGAATGCAATTAAACCGTAGCGTGAAACTCTTCCGTATGTAGGTTTCATACCGACAATACCGCAGAAGCTTGCAGGTAAACGGATTGAACCGCCGGTATCAGAACCAAGTGCTAAAGTTGCTTCGCAAGAAGCTACACTTGCTGCTGAACCGCCTGATGAACCGCCTGGAACTTTATTTAAATCCCAAGGGTTGTGAACTTTGTTAAATGCAGAGTTTTCGTTTGATGAACCCATTGCAAATTCGTCTAAGTTAGCTTTACCAACGATTGGAACAAGATTTCCTAATAGTTTTTCGGTAACGGTTGCGTTGTATGGAGAAACAAAGTTTTCCAAAATCTTAGAGGATGCGGTTGTTTTTGAACCGATTAAATTCATATTATCTTTCAAGGCAAGCGGAATACCGGCAAGAAGCGGTAATTCTTCACCTTTAGCGATTTTTTCATCAACTTTTTTAGCAGTTTCCATTGCGGTGTCTTTTGTTAATGAATTGAATGCGCCAAGTTTATCTTCTACAGAATTTATTCTGTCAAACGCTGCCTGAGTTAATTCAACAGCGGAAATTTCTTTATTTTTTAAAGCTCTGCTTTGTTCTGTTGCAGATTTTTTTAACAGCTCGTTCATAATATCTCCTTAAGGCTAATTCTCAAGAAAATTATATGACAAACACAGTTTTCAAGCAAGTGAACTCTATATGGTTTTACCCAGTGATTTTGTGATTTTTGAATGGATAATGTTTGCCTGGTTTAGATATTCTGTTAATTTTTCATAATTTTGAACTTTTTCGCCGTACGGAACATTAATATCAATTAATTCATCTACGCTTTTGCTGATTTCTGAAAGCTGTTCAAGTGAATCAGTCAGGGTTACAACAGAATTTATTTTCTTTGAAACTCTTGCTAAAATTTGTCTTGATACGAATTCCTGAACTTTATAAATTACAGGCATTTTTTCTTTGAAAGTATTGTGTGTAAGCTGTTTCTTTTCGCCAAGAACTCTGCCGCCATACATTTGCTGTTTTCTTAAGGTGTCAAGTTCTTGCAAAATCCTTTGGCGCTTAGCTTTTAAACCAAGTGCTTCGTTTTGTGTTCCGTAAATATCTGCGGTTTTTATTTTTGAATCTAAATCTTTTATTATAGATTCTTTTTCTTTAATTCTGTATTCAATACTTAAATCTTCGCTTTCTGCTTCATCGTATTTTGTTTTGTTTAAAATAGCAGAATCGTATCCGTTAAGACGTTTTATAGGGTTAGTAGCTGATTTATTTGCAGGTTCAGGCACGGATTTTGAAGGTTCAAAACCGTTGTCAAAAGGATTTACAGCCGAAAAATTATATTTTTGGCTGAAGATGTTTCCATTAACCTGATTTTTGTTTCCACTACTTTCCATACAATCATTTTAAAACAAGAAAATGAATTTTTTTACCATTAAAAGTATGATTTTACAAAATTTTATGTGATTGTGTAGACTTTTTTATAATATAACCAGGTTCCCCAGATTGTAAGAATAATGTTTGGAAGCCATGCCGCAAGGAACGGTAATAATGATCCTGCTTCACCAAATGATATGGATAGTGCGCGAAACAGATAATATGCGAAAATAATTAGAATACTAAATAAGAACCCGCGGTTATAACGTACTCTTGGCGGTGTAATAGCTAATGGAACACCTAAAAGTACAAATACAAGAGTTGTCAGCGGAAGCGCAATTTTGTCAAATAATTCGATTGTATAAGCCCGTCTTTCTTTATCTGAAATATCATTTTTGGTTAAATATTTCATCAACTTTGTAAAATTCATTTCTTTTGCAAGGTTTTTGTTCATTTCCTTGGATAAATCCAGACCGAATTTTACAACTGATGTATCAAATAAAGTGGTGTTTAATACTTGTCCATCGTTTGCAATTGTATACGCTGCACCTTTTTCAAATTCCCAGCCTTTAGGTGATGTTTTGCCTTCTTTAGCTTGAAGAACCTGAATTGTACCGTCTTTTGAATTATCTAGAACTGTAACGTTGTGGAGAGTTTTTTTGTTGCAATATCCGACATAGAAAAGTCTTTTTAATGTTCCGCCTTCGTTTAGTTCTTTGAACACGAAGTTTTCTTTTCCGTCAGGAATATTTTTTTGCCCTAAAGCCCATAATGCAAGATCTTTTGCTTGTTTTGTCATTACAGGAACAACGGTTTCGTTAATAAAAAAGCTTGATAAAGCCATTACGATTGCAAAAATAAAAATAGGTTTTGCAATTCGGTTTAACCCTATTCCGCAGGCTCTCATAACAGTAACTTCTGATGACAAACTTAATCTGTTTAATGTCATTACTGTTGATAATAATACACCCATCGGAATTGTCATAACAATTACTGCCGGCAGGTTTAAAAGAATTATGATAAACGCAACTTTAAACGGTATGCCGAATTTTGCAATTTGCTTAATCAAAGTGATGAATGTGTCTGATGCAAAAATGATTGTTGTAAAAACAAAAACCCCCATCAAAAACATTTCTATAACTTGTTTTAAGATATATTTGTCTAAAATTTTTACATTATTATATTTATCTTTAATACTTTCAATAATTCTTTCAAACATAAGTTGATTTTAATCTAAACAAAAGTTTTAATCAAATATTTTAATTAGCTTCTTTTAAAAGCAGAATAGTTTGTTCAATTTCTGTTTTCAGGTAATCCAATTGTTCTGTAATGTTATTTGGATTATAAATATAGCCGGAACTTCCGTATGCAAGATACGGGTTATATTTTTCAGCTTCGTTTCTAAGAAGTGCGATAGATTTTGCGTGCATGCTTAGTTCCATAAGACGTTTAAATGAAACGAATTGACTTTCTGGTTTATTAATATATTTATCTCTTAAGTAATCTGCACTTTTGTTGAAATAATAAACTTTTGCGTTAAAAATTTGGACATTACTGTTGTTTTCAATAAGGTCATAAATGCTTTCCAGCATTGGTATAAATTCATTTAAATCATTAACATATTGAGTAGTTTTTTCGCTTTTAAGGATTATATTAACAAATGCAGGATTTTCTCTTGGTATGGGTTTTAATTCATTTTCTGAGTTGAAATTTTTAGACGGATTCATCTCAGGTATAATTTGTTTGGGTTCAGCGGACTCATAACCACGTGTCAGATCAGGCAGCGTTCCGACATAACCCATTCCGGCAAAGCTTTCGGGTCTTTCTTTTGCAAAACACATTCCGCATTGAAAAACCAGTATTGTAGATATCAATAAAAGCGTGCACTTTTTCATACCATAATTATAATAATTATTTGTAAAAAATCATCCTATAGATAATTTAAATTATTCTTATATGGGAGCTATGCACTCCTAAACCCTGCACCAAGTATTCTTTTTCTTACTTGCGAGGCAAGAAAAAGAATACTGGA
>CASLVD010000003.1 GCA_949398305.1 uncultured Candidatus Melainabacteria bacterium
CAAATATGCAAATAACTTTTCAAAATATACCCCATCAAACGTTTTATAATAAAAAATACCCAAGTTCTGCGGGTTTTGGATTAAAACTGCAGCTTAGCTGTGATACTGTAAATTTTACGGGTCATTGGGATTTACTAAAATTGTCGGATGAAACGATTTTTAAAAGAATAGATGATGCCAAAAAAAGTATTAAAAACTACCTTGGTCAAGGTGGAGAAGCACTAGTGTACAGAATTCCTGATACAAATTATTGTGCCAGGTTTAATTATTTTGACAAAGATTATCCGCGTATTATAGATAGAAATATAGATGAAGCCGATAAAGTTAATCATGTTGTTGCAAAATTTGGTGAAAAATCTTCAATAATGCATTATATAGAAGGTTCTGCTGTTTTAACGCCTTACACAGGTTCTGCGAATGCTAAGAAAATAGCAGAAGATATTGCTCAAATGCCGATCAAATCTTTTAAAGAACTTTTACATCAGATCTGTTATGCGTATGATAAAGGGATGATGTTTGATTGTAATTGGGGAAATATTATTGTTAACCCAAAAGAAAATAAACTTACTGCAATTGATTTTTATAAAAATGTAGAAGAAGAATCATTAAAGCCGTTGAGTTATGTTTTTTCTTCTCTTGTTCATGAGCATACAACATCTGAGCAAGCTAAGACTTATACAAATAAGATCCTAAATGCTGCGTTAGAAGAATTTGAACCAGGACATAAACCGTTCTGGAATGTCACCTGTTTCGATTTCTCATCATTACTAAGAAACACACAAAATAATTCTGATTTTGGTAAAAGCCCGCAGTGCAAGATACTTTCTAAATATCTTGAAACACTTAAAGAATTAAAAGTTCAAGATATACGTGGAATAGACGTAACCAATCAACTTAACGGAATGTTAAAAATAGTGAAATCTTTAATAAATCAGACTTTGTAGCTTAAGCTCTTGAAAAGACTTCAACATCAATATCATCAAAGGTATTTGTATTAAAATACGCACAAGATGCTACCATAGAAGCATTATCAGTACAGTATTTCATAGCAGGAGCACAAACGTGATAACCTTCATTTTCAAGTGCAAAAACTTTTTTGCGTATTTCAGAATTTGCCGCAACACCGCCTGCGATAACTACTTGTTTATATCCGCGTTCTTGCAGTGCTTTTTTAAGTTTTTTTACTAAAGTTTTTGACACACATTCTTGAAAACTTGCGCAAATATCATTAACCGGAAGTTCCTTCCCGTCAAACGATTTTACAAGGCGTAAAACCGCAGTTTTAAGTCCGCTAAAGCTGAAATTATAACCGTCAACTTTTCCTTCAGGAAGTTCAAATGCTTTAGAATTACCGACTTGCGCCAGTTTGTCCAGTCTTGGACCTCCCGGATACGGAAGCCCGATAAGTCTTGCTACTTTGTCATAGGCTTCTCCCACAGCATCATCAATGGTTTCTCCGATAATTGTTTGTTTTGAATAGGATTCAACATCAATGATTTGAGTGTGACCGCCGCTGACCAGAAGTGCCATAAACGGAGGTCTTAATTCTGTATCAATGTAGTTTGCGCAAAGGTGTGCATTTAAGTGATTAACTCCGATAAACGGCTTATCATGAGTAAGCGCAAGGGTTTTTGCCGCATTAAGTCCTACAAGCAGGCAGCCGACAAGCCCCGGTCCAACAGTGCCGGCAAATGCCGTAATTTTATCAGGCGTCAAACCTGATTGGTTAAAAGCTTCCTGAACAACAACATTTATAGCATCTAAATGTTCTCTGGCTGCAATTTCAGGTATTACTCCTCCGAATTTTTCGTGAGTTTTAATTTGTGATGCTACAATATTTGCGACAACTTCTCTACCGTTTTTGACGATAGCACAAGCGGTTTCATCACAGCTTGATTCTATTGCCATTATATAATTATCGTAACCGCTGTCCGGTCCTATTTTTACTATTTTTTCGCTAAATAAAGTCTTCTTTTCCATAAAATTATATTACTACAAAGTGTTTTATATTGCCAGAATATTGTTTATTATGTTATAATTACTCTGAAATATAAAGGAGAGATTATGAAAAACACTGGTAAATTCACAAAGCGGGGGGGGGTAACCTTAGTAGCTTTAATTTAAGCGCATTTTACCTATCTCCTTTCAAGAGTAACGTCATCCTGAATTTTACAAAGCGAACCAAAAATTTTGTCATTCTGAACTTGATTCAGAATCTTAAAAATTTTTGTGTGAGTCTGTATGCGCAGATGCGAAGCATCCAGAAACTTCAGGATCTATTTAGTAACAGATTCCGGCTCGGAGGCCGGAATGACCGCAATTGTAACGAACTTATCTACCTATCTACTTATCAACTTATTCACTTACAAAAATCCGCCTTCACTCTTGCCGAGGTTCTCATTACCCTCGGCATCATTGGTGTAGTTGCCGCGATGACTATACCGATCTTATTTAATAAATGTTTTGAAATTATTGCTGTTAACAGGATGAAAACGAATGTATTGATGATATTAGAAGTTGTTTTCTTGCTTTTGCATTTAAGAATAATCAATCTGGATATTATGATTCTGATAAGGCCTTTGATGGTATTGCAAATTATTTAAAAGTTTCGGCTGTCCGCAGAGTTGGTGAAAGTACGAAAAATATAGATTGGCTTCCGGATGTTGCATATGATGTTACAGGTAAAAAACCAACTAATTCTGCCCTTATTGTCGGGAAAAATCAAGCTTCGAATATTAGTGCAAATTATTTGTTGATTGATGGTACAACTTTAACTGTTCAGATTAATAATTCCAATTGTGGCGGGTCTGTTATTGTTATTGATATTAATGGTAAGAGAAAACCAAATCGGGTAGGAAAAGATCAATTTCCAATAGGTTTAGGCGGTGTAGTAAATAGCGAGTTTACAGGTAATAAGGAAATATCTTCAAGTGTTTCACCATATGTAAGCGTATGTGCTCAAGGTGGCGGTTGGAATGATGTCGCAACAAAACAAGGACTATGTTCAGTTGGCTGGGGTGAAAAATGCAGTCCTGACGATATATCCTCTCCTACAGCTTATGTACTGAAACATAACAAACTGCCAAAGCCTTCACAATTTGGTTATCCAAATTATCCTTAAGCAAAAAAAAACACTTTCTTGAAGAAAGTGTTTGGAATCTTTTTCAATTCCTCGTGTGTAGAAGGTTAGTGTGTAGTAGGTAGTGTATAATTTATGTCTCGTGTTTATTTATCGTTTTTATTGTTTGCTTATCGCTTACATTTATATAAAGTATTTTTGAAGTATATAATTGCTATATCTTCTTTATCTTGTTACAAAACTTAATATACATTAAAGCTATCGAGCAAATATGCCGTTAAATAACAGGTATATATATAGGTAAATAATTTTGACACCACCAAACATTAATAATAAAACTCAAATTAATAATGTGAAGTTAACAGATTTCAAAGTCGGAACTAAAAAAGCTCAGATGAAGTCTGCGACTTCAAAATCTTTATTTGATTCTATTGATACAAATAAAGACGGTGTTATTTCTCAAAATGAATTAAAGGGAATAGTTAAAGGTAAAGTTAAAAATAAAGATGGTAAGTTTGTTGAAAAAGAGTATATAAAACTAAAAAATTTAGAAAACGGTCGTTCGCTTGTTGTTGATTCAAATGGTAAACAGTGGGTCAGAGCTCATGACGGAGTTATCCTGAAATCCTCATACGTAAATGGAAATCGGGGGGGGGAGAATCTTCCCGATAAAAAAGGGCTGGCAACTGCGAACTATCTGGCAAAAGAATTTAATAGCGCCCAAAAGGCCTTTAATGCTCAGATGGAAAAAGATGGCTGGGCAGGAGATTTAGCTGATGGAATAAGCCGTGCTTGGACATGGGCAACAGATTCAAAAAACAGTGCGAATTATGTTCGTGATGATTTGAAAAAGCAGAAAAAGAATGTTCAGGATTTACAAAAAGCCGCCAAGCAGGGACAGTCTCAATTCAATGCAAAGTTTAAAGAAATTTATGGTGTAAATTATAATCAGCAGGCTATGGATAAGTATATGGCAGAGCCTACTGAAGAAAATTACAAAAAAGCTTTTGGTTCTAAAACTAAAAATATAAAAACAAGAGTTGATAAATACAATCAATCGCAAGATACCGGAGCTGTGGCTGTTAAAACTACAGCTAAAGTTGCGGCAGGTGTCGCTGTTGGTGTTGCAACCGGCGGGGTTGGCGCAGCCGCATTAGGTGCAGCTGCACTTGGTACTGCCGCCGCATCTGTTGCTATTGAAGAAACAGATGCGTTAAAAGTTACGGATGCTGTAACAAAAGGCAAGTTCAAATTCAGAGAAGGTACAGACCATACAAAGATTTTAAAAGATGCAGCATGGGACGGGGCTTCTGTTTTAGCCGGTGGTGCTGTTGGTAAAGTCGCCGGAACTGCAATTAAGGGCGCAGGTAAAATGGCTGTTGCAGGACGTGCAGCTGTGAATGTTACAGGTGATGTCGCAATGGGTGCAGCACAGGAATATGCTGAAACAGGACAAATTACTGCAACAGGTGTTGCTACAAATGCTGTAATGTCCGGTGTTGGTAGTGCGGTTACAAGCGGAGTTTTAAATAAAGGGGTTAAAGCTGTAAAAAAAGGATTTGGCAATGTTGCTGATAATATAACTCATAAGTTTTCTGCAAAAAAAGCAGAGCTTCCTTCTATAAGTACATCAGAAATAAACGCCGGATACGTAGGTGGTTATTCTGTTAATAAAAACTCAAAACTAATTCCACATAATGCTGAACTTATACCTGTATCGGATAACCTATCGGTTATGAGAACAGATAACGGGTTAGCTATATATAAGAATGGAAAATCTTATCCCAGCAATATTTGTAAATTAGAGCTTGGAGAATCTGGTATAATAGGTAAAGATGCTGCAGGTAATAATCTTGTTGCAATGAGAGATAATACCGGAAATATATCTGTTTCTGCTGAAAAACCACATACTGAAGTTAATTTAACTAAATCTCAAAACACCTCTTCAGCTCAAGTTAATCAAAAAACTGAAACTTTACGAGCTGAAGTTCCTGAGCGCTCTGTAACATCAGGTACTTCAGATTTTAAAGGCTCAACTTTAGATAATAATACTTCCGGTATTGGAATGACTCGTAAAGTTTCTACAAAAGTTCCGGTTCAAGAATTGCCTATGAGAGAAAATATTGATATTGGTGATAATAAAGTTGCTCGAAGAACAAATGTAAATGAGATAGCCTTAAGTGTAAAAGGTAAAATTCCTGAAAGAGTTACTATTGAACCAGGAACGCGAAAAACTATTACTGATAAGTATGGTGATACTTACATAATTTCTCATAATTCTCAAACCGGAAAAATTCATATTCAGAAAAAAGTTGATGTAGATACACCGACATCTTCAAATGTAGTACATAATGATAATTCCTCCGTTCCAATTAGAAAACAACGTACAGGGGTTGAACCACCCCAAAAAACTCCTGTAAATAAAGATATTGGAGAATTAGATGTAAATTCAGACAAGTTAATTGTAGATACTTCGCATACTTCACCACAAGAGTTAATAGATTTAAGGAACTCTAATTCTGTCAGATATAATCAATTAACCCAAGAAGCAATATCAAATCTAAGAAAAACGAGTCCCGCAGCATATAATAGATTAGAAAAAGCTGGTATTATAACTGTTTTAAATTCTGACCCGAATGCAAGTATATCTCCAAGATTGTTAAAAAATATACAATTAGAAGCTCAAGGTAAATCACTTGTAACCAAATTACCAAATGGAGCAAAACTTTCAGATATATCAACTCATGTTGATAATGGAGAAGTTTGTTCTTATGGAGGCAAGCTTTATATCAATAATAATGGAAAAGCTGAAAGACTTAATCTTTCTCCTGAAAAATTTGAACAATTATTTCCACCTGTCGAATCTTCAATTATTAACCAAGATGCTGAAGCCAGAGATTGTTGGTTCTTGTCGCAGCTAGGAGGACAAATGGAATCTCCAAGCGGTAGAGTTAATTTATATAAACGTTTTAGACAAGAGGGCAATGATATATATGTAAGTTACCCTAATGCTCCTGATGTGAAATTTACAGACGGAAGAGTTATATCTGCTCCGGGTATTCAGACACAGACTTGTGATGGCTTAAAAATGATAGAAATGACTCAAGCAGTTCATCGACTAAGTACGTTTTCTGAAGGTCGTAATGTAAAATTTGAACGATTATACGAAAAAGGCACTACTGATGCTGTCGATATTAATTCAAAATTGACTCCAACTAAAAAACATTGGTATTCTGCATCAAAAGCCGAAATGAATGTTAACGATTTATTAAAACGTTTGAGTAATGGGCAAACTTATGCTTATCTCAATTCGCAAAATTTTCAATCCAAATCATTGAGGAGTATGAATGGTAATAAGGATGAAATTATTTCTGTTCTGGAAACATCTGCAAATAATCCGAATATCTCAATATCATTTTCAACCGGAGCTTACGGAGGATTTAGAGACTCTATGATGGGCGGACATGCTACACGTATAACCGGATATGATGGACGATATGTATATTTTAATGATCAAATTCAAATGGGCGGAAGTGCAATAGCAAGGAAAGTCCCGCTAGAATCATTCTTTAGAAATTTGCTTACTATTACTTATACAAATTTTGATATTAAATAGATATTTATAGTATACTATTGAAGAGGTTATTTATGTCGTATTATGAAGATTTTAATATATTATCATTACAAATAGAAAAGGCAAAAGAAAATGATATGCCTATAAAACCTTATGTTCTAAGACAAATAAATGTTTTACAGGATTTACATGATGATTTTGTTACAAGAGCACAAAATCAGGGATATAGTTTAGCTGATGTTTCTGTTGCTGAAATTGAAATTGAACAATTTGTAAAAATGAAAGAGCTTGCTCAAAGTGTAAATCTTCCGACTGATGAATACGATAAATTAATTAAAGATGCAAGAATTCGTGTTTTCGGTGAAGAAGGCTATAAACAATTTTTTGCTGATTAGTTTTTACAAAAATTAATACGAATTTCACATGTCCTTGTTATAATAGAGAAAAAAGGATATGTAATGGATATAAATAACAGAATTACCCCGAGGTTTGAGCCCTCTTTTAATAGTATACAGCGCTGCTGTAAGTTAGGTAGTTTTTCATACAATACTGCTAAAGTGGCGCAAATTGAAAATGCACTTGAAAATTCAAAAATTTTACAAAAATATTGTGATGATAATGATATTCATATGATTATGTCTGCTGATATGTTAGGCTATTGTACAAGAAAACTCTGGTATGCTTCGCTCGATTTGATGAAAATTTTTCCGAAATCTGAGCTAAATTTCTGGGGAAAAGTTGTTAATCTTTTTAAAAAGAAACCGCGTGAAGCTGTAGTTTTTCGGGCTTATGGTGATGATAAAACTATGGCAGTAAATAAATTAGTTGAGTATATTGAATCTATAAAAAATGAACGTGATTTGAGCAGTTTTATCAGTCATAAAAAATATAATCCTATTGAAATGGACAAATGCAGAACCTGCGGATGGAATTCTGATTACAGATCGTTTTAAATTTGTACATTAAAGGCTTTTTGCCGAGAATATTTACCCCTTGATTAGTTTTTTTGTTGGTGATAACATCAATCATGTTATAGTAGTAAATTTTACAAGATAAGAAGGAGTAAATCTTATGTCAAAAGTAAAAGTAGCAATTAACGGTTTCGGTAGAATCGGCCGTAACACTTTAAGAGCAGCAATCAGAGAAGGTATCTTCGAAGAATTAGATTATGTTGCAATTAACGATCCTGGTTTAAAACCTGAAGATGCAGCTAGAATTTTTAAATATGACTCTGTAATGGGTAAATTCTGTGGCGAAGTTGAAGCTTATGAAGAAGGCATCATCGTAAATGGTCACAAAATTAAATTCTTTGCAGAAAAAGATCCTGCAAATCTTCCTTGGAAAGATTTAGGTGTTGAAGTTGTTGTTGAATCAACCGGTTTCTTCACTGATGGCGAAAAAGCTAAAGCTCACATCGCTGCAGGTGCTAAAAAAGTTATCATTTCAGCTCCGGCTACAAACGAAGATAAAACTATCGTTTTAGGTGTTAATGAAAATGAATACGATCCAGCTAAACACAATGTAATTTCAATGGCTTCTTGTACAACTAACTGCTTAGCTCCGGTTGCTAAAGTTATTGATGAAAAATTTGGTATCGTTAAAGGTTTGATGACTACAGTTCACTCTTACACAGGCGACCAAAGAATCTTAGACGCTGGTCACAAAGATCCTCGTAGAGCTCGTGCCGGTGCTTTGAACATCGTTCCTACTAAAACAGGTGCTGCTAAAGCTGTAGCTCTTGTTTTACCTCAATTAAAAGGTAAATTGGACGGTTTTGCTATGCGTGTTCCTACTCCAGACGTTTCTTTAGTAGACGTTGTATTTGAAGTTGCTAAAGACGTAACTGTTGAAGAAGTTAACGCTGCATTAAAAGAAGGCGCTGATGGACACGTTCTTTGCTATACTGAAGAACCATTAGTATCTTCTGATTATGTTGGTACTTCTCAATCTTCAACTGTTGATGCTCTATTAACTCGTGTAATGGGCGGAAATCAAGTTAAGATTATTTCTTGGTACGATAACGAAATGGGTTATTCAACAAGACTTGCTGAAACTTTAAAAATGGTTGCTTCTAAATTATAATTTATAATTTGGATAGACAAGTTGTAAGGGCCACACTATAAATAGTGTGGCCCTTTACTATATAAAATTTGGTTTATACGGTCAAATTTCTGATTAATTTGTTTTACTACCGGATTTATTGATGTAAACGGGTTAAAAGGGCCAAATAAAGAAGCTTAATGTACCACTGGGGAAATATACGACCTAAAAGAACCTTGTATAGTAAAAGGACGTGATGAGACTGATATTTTTCCGTTTTAATAAAGTCTGCAAAGTAAACTATTTAACGACTTTATTTAATCCGTGCGGTTTATCAACGTTGCGGTGAAGTTTTAAGGCTGTTTCAAGAGCCAAAAGCTGAATTATTACCGCGATACAGAATGTTTTTACAATGGGTTTTTCGCATTCAATATTTAAATTATAGGTTGATTTAACCTGATTGGTGCGGTTTCCGATAATACAAATTGGCGGATTATAACTTGTTTTAATTTTATCAAGGTTTTTAATCGCTGTGTAATTCATATTATCGTTTAAAATATAAGTTAAAACTGTATTTTTATTATTTAGAACCGCAACGTGTCCGTGCATAAATTCGCCTAAGATTGCAGATGTTGTATTAAGATATGATGTTTCTTTAATTTTAAGCGAAGCTTCTTTTGCCAGTGCATAAGAATGACCGTCTGCAGTCATAATTATATTTTTGTATTTTGCTAAAAATCTTGCAAGGTTTTTGATTTTCGGCTGTAATTCATAGGTTGAATTGATATATGCCGGAACTGTTTTTAAATCTAAAACGTAATCATATATATCGATTCCTTTGTCTTGTGCAAACTTTAAAGCTAAAAGTGTAGAGCATAAAAGTTGTGAAATAAATGATTTTGTAGCTGCAATACTTTTTTCTTCTCCGGCAAGACAGGCAATTTTATAATCAGATGCATTCCAAATTGTTGAATTTTCTTTGTTTGTAATACAAAGAGTTTTCACACCAAATTCTTTTGCTTTTTCTAATGCACTGTTTGTATCGGTGGTTTCACCGGATTGGGTTATAAAGATATATAAAATCCCGTCTTGATGTGCTATTGTTTCTTCAAGTAAAAATTCACTTGAATAGACGGCGCGCGCTTCAATTTTTGATATTGAGCCGAATAATTCTGCTGCATAGCGCGCGCAATGATATGATGAGCCGCTTGCAACAATAATAATTCTATTGATAGCATTTGGGGTATCAATATTTATTGCGCCTTCTTTTGTAATATATGCATCTAAAATATCCTGTGAGATTTTAGATTGTTCTAAAATCTCACGTTCCATACAAGTTTTTTTTCTTTTACTGAAAAATAGCATAACAGCCCTCGATTATCCTAAAATACCTCTTAATAGCTCATTAACAGTTTTAGGGTTAGCTCTGCCTTTGGTTTCTTTCATAACCTGACCAACGAAGAAGCCTAATAAATTAGTTTTTCCGCCTTTATAAGCTTCAACTTCACCAGGGTGTGCATCAACTATTTTTTGAACGATTTCTTTAATAGCTCCGGTATCAGAAATTTGGCTTAAACCTTTTCTCTCAACGATTTCAGAAGCTTTTTCACCTTTGGTCAGCATATCTTCAACAAGAATTTGTTTACCGATGTTATTAGAAATTGTACCTTTTTCGATTAAGCTGATAAGTTCAGCTAAGTTTTCAGGAGTCAATTTTGTATCGGTAATTTCGATATGATCTTCTTTTAGGAATGCTGCAATTTCGCCCATAATGAAGTTTACGGCAGTTTTAGGGTTTGCACCAAGTTCAAGAACTTTGTCAAAGAATAGTGCAAGTCCCATTTGCTCAACAATTACGCTTGCATCATATTCGCTTAAACCTAAACTTTGGTATCTTTCGCGTTTTTGAGATGGAAGTTCAGGCATTGTATCTTTAATACCTTGAACCCATTCTCTTGAAATTTGAAGAGGCATTAAATCCGGTTCAGGGAAATATCTGTAATCATGTGCATCTTCTTTACCTCTCATTGAACGGGTTTCACGAGAGTTGTCATCCCATAATCTTGTTTCTTGAACAACTTTTCCGCCTTCTTCTACGATATCAATTTGTCTGTCGATTTCGTATTCGATAGCTCTTTGAAGTGCAGAAAATGAGTTAACGTTTTTGATTTCTGCGCGAGTTCCGAATTCTTTAGAACCTTTTGGCATAATTGAAATATTCGCATCACATCTCATTGAGCCTTCTTCTAAGTTACCATCGCAAACACCGATATAACGAACAATATTTCTAAGTTCTTCCATGTAGTTACGTGCTTCTTCAGAGCTTCTCATGTCAGGTTCTGATACGATTTCAAGAAGCGGAGTTCCTGCACGGTTAAGGTCAACTAAAGAATAGCTTGAACCGGCAAGTCCGTCAGCTCCGGCGTGAACAAGTTTTCCGGCATCTTCTTCTAAGTGAGCACGTGTGATACCGATTCTTTTGCCTTTGATATCAAGGTAACCATTTACACAAATCGGTTCATCGTATTGTGAAATCTGATAACCTTTCGGAAGATCAGGATAGAAGTATTGTTTTCTGTCGAATTTACAGCGTTCAGGAATTTCGCAGTTTAGTGCCAAACCTGTTAAAATTCCCATATTTACAACTTCTTTATTTAAAACCGGTAAAACACCAGGCATACCTAATGTGATAGGGCTTGTTAAACTATTAGGTTCTTGTCCGAATTCGTTTTTATCCGGTGCAAAAATTTTTGATTTTGTTTTTAGCTGGGCGTGAACTTCCAAACCAATTACAACTTCATATTTGTCTCTTAATTCTTGATCCATTGTTTATTTTCTCCTTATTTGAAACTATTTTAACATAAAGGGGAAAATATTGCTAACAAAATGAAAAAAGTAGCAAAAAATTTTTTTTCGTGTTATATTAAAATTATCAGAATACAATAAAGGAGATTATCAATGCAAGTACAAAACGTAGGTTTATCACAGAATAATTATTCACAAAAACATAATCCTAATTTTACAGCTATCAAAAGTGTAAAATGTGATGGTTTATATAAAAAATACCCGGAACTTGCAAATGAGTTGGTTACTGCTTTTAAGAAAAATCCGACAGCAATGGAGTTCTGTAAAAAATATGATGTGGATGTTGTTTTCTATGCTGTAAAACAAATGCAAGATGCTGTCGAAAGTTCTATACACATTTTCTTTGACAATATCTCTAAAAGTAAAGCCAGAAAATTTTTTGATAAAGTGTTAGGAAAAAATGAAGACAAAGTTGTTATACATGCCTGGGGTAATGAGTATTCACTTCCTCGCAGTTTAGAAAAAAGTACTGCAAATTTAGTTGTAAATATCTCGCCTGAAAGAAAAGTTGGAGATAGATTCTGCGGTGGTTTATTAGATTCTCATATTAATGCTGTCGATAAAGAAATGCAAAGAGTTTTAAAAATAAAAGCTCAAAAAACTCAGGAAAAAGAAGCTCCTTTGGTTAATAAAAAAGAAACTGAAAAAGATTTGCAAAATGCAACTTTTAAATTAAAAGACTCAATAGATAGTTTGATAAAAAAAGGTTCATAATTTAATAATAGAATAAAAAAAGGTCTAATTTATGAATTAGACCTTTTTTTATCGTGATTATCTAGAATAAATTTCGTGTTTTGAGATAACCTTATTTGGTTCTTTGTAATTTTTTAAGTAATCAATCGCGTCTTGCGGGGTTTTTGCAACATAATATAAATCTCTGCTGATTTTATTTGCAAATTTTTCCTCAATAATCACTTCAAAAAAGTCCAAAAGTTTATCATAAAAACCGTTTGTATTTAAAATTACAATCGGTTTTTTATTGTACCCGAGCTGTTTTTGCACAATCATTTCCGAAAGCTCTTCTAACGTTCCGAAACCTCCGGCAAGAGCGATTACTCCATCAGATATTTCATCCATTTTTGCTTTACGGTCGCGCATACCTTCAGCTAGGTAGAACTCATCACAATTATCTGTTCTACAGCCCATATCAACAAGACGCTGCGGCATAACACCATAAACTTTTCCGCCGTTTGTCTGAACCTCAGATGCGCAAGACCACATCAAACCTAGTGTACTTCCGCCATAAACAATATTATAGCCGTTTTCCCCCAGAAGTTGTCCTAATTCTTTAGCGTCTTTATAATATATTTCTTCTAAAAAGTTAGAAGATGATGCGAATACACAAATGTTTTTCATGATTTCACCCCTCACCCTATCCCTCTCCCTCAAGGGGCGAGGGTAAATTTTTTATTCAGAAAATTCTCCGCCGATTCGGTAATAATGTGAACAAGAAACCCCTGTTCCGGTTGTTGAACAATCTTTCTTTAAATCCTCAATATCCCAGCCTGCTCCTATCGGATTTATTTTTCCGTCAACAAAAATATTTATTCCGAAAACATCTTTCCCCCACGTGTTTGGTCCGTTTAGTCCGTTCATATCAAACATCATTATAAACGCAGGATGGTAAATATCATCGTCTTTAATGTCTTTTATCCCGATTATTTTGTTATTTTTACTTAAATATAGATTATTGAAATAAAACTCATCACCTTGTTTAACTTTTTCACCGTTTAAATAATAAGATGAATATTTTTTATCCAATTCATCAAATTCGGTTATTCTTAAATATGGCTTAACAAGGTTCATCATAAGGTTTTCACGTGCGGCATTTGATTTCGCGTGTTTGAAGCTTTTAACAATATCAGAATCAGCCTGAGCATTCATTGCTGAGAATATGTATTCCATTTTGTGAATTGTTTCATTCCACTGGGAAATATATGTCGCTTCTTTTGAGGCAATAAATTTTGACGGAATAAGTAATAAAATTATTCCAAAAATTACAAATATTGTTATAGAATATTCAATTTTCCAAAATCGTTTTTTCATTTCCCCCTCCTCGAAATCAAAGATTTCGGTCCTCCCGCGAGGGGAGGACATAGTGTTGTTTAAGCCATATCAATACGTTTTTTTTCTTCAAGCAGTTTTTCGTAAACCCATTCTGGAATGAAATTTTTGCCTAAGATTATTTGTCCGTTCATGATATTTGGCGTGTGGAAATCAGATCCGCCTGTTACGATAAGCCCGAGTTCTTCTGCCATTGATGAAAAATATTCAACGCATGCCGGTGAATGTTTTCTGTGGTATGCTTCTATACCGCGCAGACCGTAATTCATAAGTTCTTTAATCAACGGTTCTGCAATATCTAAGTCATGCGGGTGTGCAATAACAGGAATTCCGCCTGCATCATAAATTATTTCAACCGCATCAAATGGTGTCACGGTTTTTCTTTGCACATACACAGGTGAATCATCGTGAATATATTTTGCATAAGCATCCATAATATTATTTGTACCGCCTGCGTTTGTAATTGCTTTTGCAATATGCGGACGACCGATACTTCCGCCTTCTGCTACAAGTTTTTTGATATCTTCAAACTTAATTTTGATTCCTTCTTTTTTGGAAAGAAGTGTAATAATTTCCTTGGTTTGCTTGATTCTTGCTTGCTGCTGATTTTTTATTAGTTCTTGAAAGTTTTTATCTTTGGTGTTCATGAAATATCCTAAGATATGAACTTCATTGTTTTTGTATAAAGTGTTAACTTCAATACCGCGGATAATTTCGATTTTATCTTCAAGCCCTTTTTCTTTAATATGATTTTGGGCTACATCATAAGCTAAAATATTGTCGTGATCCGTTATAGCAATAGCTTCAAGCCCAACGTCAACTGCGGTATCCACAATTCTTTCCGGAGAAAAGACCCCGTCCGAGAAATATGTGTGAATGTGTAAATCAGTTTTCCTTTTCACTTTCCTTTTCCTCTTCTATATTATTCTTACTACATAAAATTCTTTTAATAGCTAAGGCTTTACCGGTAGAAACTTCAATATCAACTTCAACAGCGTTGACTTGTGTGGTTTTGCCTTCAGCAACTTCGTAACGTTCAGGGATAGAAGTTAAAAATCTTGATAAAGATGTGGAGTATTCCATACCTATAACTCCGTCAGATGCACCGCAAAATCCTGCATCTGTAATGTATCCCATATTGTTTATAATACTTTCATCGGCGGTCTGAACATGCGTATGAGTGCCAAAAAATGAACTTGCACCCAGTTCTGAACAAAACTTGCCAAAACAAATTTTTTCTGCTGTAGCTTCAGCGTGAAAATCTATTGCAATAATTGGTGTAATTTCTTTAATGCGCTTGATTTCATCAGCGACCATTTCCCATTGCGAATCAACAAGGTTCATAAATACCCGGCCGAGAACATTTATTACACCTATTTTAAACTCTCCCATATCAAAAATACGGCTGCCTACGCCTTTTGTACCTTTCGGGTAATTTATAGGGCGAAGAAGGCAGTCAGATGTATCGATGTAGTTATAAATATCTTTTTTGTCCCAAATATGGTTACCGCAAGTCATGCAATTTATGCCGTATTCCTTAAAGTCGTTATAATTTTTTTCGGTTAAACCAAAACCGTGGGATGCATTTTCAACGTTTGCTATAATAAAATCATATTTTTTGAAGGTATCGTTTTCGGCAAGAAAATCTCTGACAGCAAATCTTCCGGGTTTGCCTACTATATCACCAAAAAATATAATTTTTATTATTTCTTTTCCCATCTTGTACTCTCTGATATTTAATATATTAGGCACGAAGTTGAAATTTTCAACTTCGTGCCTTTATAACTATTTTGCAATTTCTGTTGTTCTGAATTCTCTAACAACTGTCACTCTGATTTGTCCAGGGTAATCAAGTTCGTTTTCAATACGTTTTGCAACATCTCTTGCAAGTTTGCCTGATGCTAAATCATCAAACATTTCGGCTTGAACGATGATTCTTACTTCTCGTCCAGCTTGAACCGCAAATGATTGCTTGATACCTTCGTAGCTATTTACAATTTCTTCAATTTTTTGAAGACGTTTGATATAGATTTCTAATGTATCGCGTCTTGCGCCCGGTCTGCCTGCTGAAATCGCATCAGCAACTTTTACAAGAACTGCTTCTATTGTATTTGCAACAACATCATCGTGGTGAGCTTCGATTGCGTGAATAACTTCCGGTTTTTCTCCAAAACGTGAAGCAATTTCAACACCTAGCTGAATATGTGTACCTTCTTGTGTTTGGTCAACGGCTTTACCGATATCGTGTAAAAGTCCTGCGCGTTTTGCTATTTTTTCGTTTGCGCCAAGCTCTGCAGCTAACATTCCTGCGATATGACCGACTTCAAGTGAGTGTTTTAGAACATTTTGACCGTAACTTGTTCTGTAATATAGTCTTCCCAGTGTTTTTATAAGTTCTTTGTTTAAACCCATAACACCCATTTCTAAAGCGGCATTTTCACCTTCTGACCAGATTTTTTTATCTATTTCTTCACGTGCTTTTTCAACCATTTCTTCGATTCTTACAGGGTGGATTCTGCCGTCTACGATAAGTTTTTCCAATGCAAGTTTTGCAATTTCGCGTCTTACAGGGTCGAAACTTGATAATACAACAGCTTCCGGTGTATCATCAATGATTAAATCAACACCTGTTAAGGTTTCTAATGCACGAATATTGCGACCTTCACGTCCGATGATACGCCCTTTCATCTCATCGTTAGGAAGTCCTACAACTGAAACAGTTGTTTCTACAACTTGTTCAATCATACATCTTTGCATTGTTGTAGATAATATTTCTTTTGATTTTTCTAATGATATTTCTTTTATTTTAGCTTCATTTTCTCTTATTAACTGCATTTGCTCCTGAGCTAAATCATTTTTTAACTGTTCAAGCAAAGTTCTTTTGGCGTCTTCAGTTGACATTCCGGAGATTCTTTCAAGTTCTTCAGTTTGTTTTTGGACAAGTTCAGCCAAATAATCTTCTTTTTCCAAAAGCTGATCCATTTTTCTTTGGGTTTGGATTTCTTTTTCGGTATATTCCTGAATTTTATCTTCAAGCATATCCTCTCTTTTAGCTAATTTTTGTTCTTGTCTTGCAAGTTCTTGTCTGCGTTCTCTTTCCTCTTCGTTTAATTGTTCTCTGTCTTCTTGAAGTTCCTCTACTGCTTTGATTTTTGCTTCTTTGTAGAGAAGTTTTTCTTTTTCTTCCAGTGATTTTTTGTCTTTTTCAACAGATTCAAATGCACTTTTTACTTTGTTTTTTTGAATAATCAGCATCGCAGCTAAAACCATTACCGCAATAGCCGCAATAACTAATAACAAGGTTGTTGCCATAAAGTAATACCTTATCCTTTTCTATTTTTTTATAATACACGCAATGCCGGGTACATATATCCTACCCGTTTTTGTTATATTTTTATTTTTATAAAATCACTGCATATATATTAAAAAATATTTCCTACTACATCTGGTAATATGATACCATGTAAATCCGATTTTGTATAGGGGGTAAATTTCCTTTATTATTTCCTTTTAGCAAGTCCCGGATCAAGGTAAGATCCGGTCACTGCTTTGTTAAACAGATATTGCGCTTTTGGAAGTGCTACAGCTAATAAGAAACTCGAAATACCTATATTTGCTAAAATATTAAAACATTTTACTCCTTTTGCTTTTTTAGCAAATTTTTCGATACTGCCGGAATTTTTTGCTGATTCCACGAAAGATTTAAATTCGTTTCTGAATTTACGTAAATCTTTTAAATCAACAAATTTTCTCGGGTCTCTGATTCCTGATTTCAGGTAAGTTACTTTACCCATTTTTTGAGCTGATTGCGAGAAGAAACTTTCAGGTTTTGAATCTATAAAATCAAATAAAACTTTTGCGTTTCCTGATTTTGGAATTTCAACTGTATTATTTTGAATTGCTTTTATTAGTTTTTCGTTGCCTAAAATCAACGGATCAAGATCAACATTAACTTTAAATAGTTTTTTTGCAAGTTTATCTAAGCCTTTTGCAATGTAAGCCGGAGTTACAAAGTTTAGGATAATTGAACCTGTCATACGGAAAGCGTTCATGTAACCTTCTTCTTTGTTGCGGGAAGTTGAAACCCTGCCAACTGTTAACCCACCGTCAGAAATTGCCATTTTATCAACAGTTCTAAGGTTTGCAATTGTTGATGTTAAATTACCGGTAAATGAAAGTTTACCTCCTTTTTGCCCTGTGAATTGTTGTATTGTCGGGCATTGGGTTTGAGATGCAGGTATTTGCTGTTGAATATTTTTATCTCTGCGTTCACGTAATTTTCTGGTTAGTGCAAAGTTCAAAGGCGGCAGAATGAAGCCCATTATTGCTGTAGGAATAATGGTTGCTGCTGCGAATTTTTTTGTTAAAAGTTTTTCAAAACCGGATTTGTTGTTTTTAACTTTTAATAAATCAGTAACGGCTTCTTGAACATCTTTTTGAGCCATTGAGCCGAATTTTTTAATGTTGTATTCAATTCCCTGATATTTTTTGCCGCGTGTTTTATCTGCTTTGAATAAATTTAAATTAACATTCGGATTATAACCTTTTTTAGTGATAAATTTATCCATAATAGCTTCAGTTGCAGGAATTCCGCCAAGCCAGATTGCTGATGTTACGTATTCGTCAATGAATCTTTCGCGTGTTGCATCGTTTGCAATTTCACGGGATTCTTTCATGTTTTCTTTTCTTGCAATAAGAATCTTTGACGGTGCTTCTATGAAGCAGTCGCGGACTAATAAAGGGTAAATGCTACTGTTATTTCCGATAGCGGATATTATACTTGTTACTGTCATGATTTTCTTTAACCTCAATTCTTTAACTAAAAAACAACTTCTTCGCTCTTTTTTATATCCTGAAGAAGTTGTTTTTATAAGAATTGATTTTTATTATTTTTACAAGCGCATTACCAATCTTACAACCTCTTCAGGTCGATATGATGGTTTTTATGATGTTTTTGTAAAAAGTTTATTATCATTTGTGTTTCCTTTGTTTTTCTATTATATAGGAAAACTACTTGTTGTCAACAGGCTGGGTTTCGACATTTTTAGCCGCCCCGTCAGCTTTTGCTGCGCGTTTTTGGTTTACTACATTGTCAATCATTTTTCCGATAAAGTATGCTGTAGTAAGATCGAAAGCTATACCAAGAGCTTTTAACGGTTTTATCATTTTAGGTGATACTTTGATTTTAAATAATTCAGGTAATTCTTTTGCGAATAATTCCTGACAGGATAAAGTTTCTAAAATTTTTAATCTTTTATTTTCTTTAAAAATATGAGGAAGTGCATTTAAAGCCGCCACGGTGGTTACTACTGAGGCTGTACCTGCGTAAGATTTTTTATAATCATTTCCTTCCGGTGTTTTAGCTTGAAAACTAACCGGATTAATTGCTGATATTTTCATTTATTTTTCTCCTATTTTTTATTATTAAATTCGTGAATATTAAAATTTGCTCTATTCTAAAGTTTTTTTAAGTTGGTTTATTTTTTCTTCATCTGTTGTTATAAAAAGAATTGTCTTTTCTTTAGATGTTTCGCCTTTTAAAATCTTGATTGAAGTTTTTGGAATTTTGAAGTTTTTTGAAAGAAACTCAACTAAAGCTTTGTTTGCTTTACCGTCAATTGGTTGTGCGGTAATTTTTATTTTTATGATTTCGCCTTCGTTTATAATCTCGTTTTTCTTAGAGTTTGGTGAAATTTTTATATTTGCGATTATCCCGTCAGGTGTTTGTTTTATCATAAGTCGAGTATAACATAAAGTTATACATAATGTATTTTATAAGTATAAATTTAAAGTGGAACTTACGCAGTTCCAAATACTACATCTAAACGTTTTGCTTATTGTAGGTTCAAGCTCCGCAGGGTCCTCCGGACGGGGGCACTTTTTGTGGAAAAAGTGCCTCAAAAGCCAGCACCGGAACTTCGTTCGCTAATCAATTATAACGCTCAATTCAAGCGGATGTAACTCACTAGATTGTCATTCTGAACTTGATTCAGAATCTATTTATTTGTCCGTTTAAACAAACATCCGCCTGTTGTTATTTCGCTTATATTGATTGCTCACTACGTTATGGCGCAACATATATTAAAATTTTCAGAGCAGGGTTTGGGACAGCATAAGTCCCAATAAAGTTTATTCCAATAAAATACATTATATATCTAATCTCTTTAGATGAAATTTTTCGGTTTTCCTTGAAAATCATTAATATAATTTATATCATTACTGTATTATGTCAGACATAGAAACATTTAAAGAAATAAAAGAAATTTTAATATCGCAAAAACATTCAGAAGAAGATATTGCGCTTGTTGAAAAAGCTTATAAATTTGCTAAAAAACTTCATGACGGACAATTTCGAGTATCGGGTGAACCTTATATTATTCACCCTGTAGAAGTTGCAAAAATTCTTGCAGGTTTGGAAGTTGATACACATACTGTAATTGCCGCATTTTTGCACGATATTTTAGAAGATACCGATACTAAACCGGAAACAGTTGAAGAACTTTTTGGAACTGATGTATTAAATTTGGTTCAAGGAGTTACAAAGCTTGGTAAATTGCAGTTTAAATCAAAAGAAGAGCGTCAGGCAGAAAATTTTAGAAGATTATTTATTGCAATGGCAAATGATATCAGAGTAATCTTTTTGAAACTTGCAGACAGGCTTCACAATATGAGAACTCTTAATTTCATGGAAACTGCAAAGCAAAAAAAGATAGCGCAGGAAACTTTAGATATTTTTGCGCCTTTAGCGAATCGTTTGGGGATTTATAAAATTAAAGCAGAACTTGAAGACTTATCTTTACGTTATTTAGAGCCGGAAAAGTATTACGAAATCGCTCAGCTTGTTGCCCAAACTAAAGCTGACAGAGAAGAAACCGTTAATCTTTTAATAGATAAGATTTCAAAAGATGTTCAAAAAAGCGGTATAAAAGCTCAGATTACAGGACGGGCAAAACATTATTACAGTATTTTTGCAAAAATGAAGCGACAAAATATCGCATTTCACGATTTGTATGACATAACTGCAGTTCGCGTGATTGTTGATTCTGTTCGGGAATGTTATGAAGTTTTAGGGCTTATTCACTCGCAGTTTAAACCGATTCCGGGAAGATTTAAAGATTATATTGCAATGCCTAAAGGCAATATGTATCAATCTTTGCATACATCGGTTATCGGACCGCGTTCAAAGCCGTTGGAAGTACAAATCAGAACCTGGGAAATGCATCAGGTTGCAGAATACGGGGTTGCAGCACACTGGAGATATAAAGAAAAAGGATCGCAAAAAGCAGATAACGCTTCTGATATGAAGTTTTCGTGGATGCACAAGCTTGTTGAATACGAAAAAGATATGAAAAATGCCGAAGATTATGTGAAAAGTGTTAAAATAGACCTTTTCTCAGATCAGGTATTTGCGTTTACTCCGGGCGGTGATGTACTTGATTTGCCAAAAGATGCCACACCTGTTGATTTTTCATACAGAATTCACTCTGATGTTGGTCATAAGACTGTCGGAGCTTTGGTTAACGGGCGTATCGTTCCTTTGAATACCAAGCTTAATAATGGTGATATTGTTGAAATTTTAACTTCAAAAACACCTGCGCCGCGTCTTGATTGGCTGACTTTTGTTGTGACAAAACAGGCTTCGCAAAAAATTAAACAATGGTTTAAGAAAAATAATCGTGAAGAACATGTTAAAATGGGGAAAACTAACCTTGAACACGATTTAACAAAAGCGGTTTTTGATGAATATTTAAAATCCGGTGAATTCGATAAAGTCGGAAAATCAATGAATTACCAATCTGCCGAGGATTTATTTGCCGCAATCGGTTATGGAGAAACTACGGTTAATAAAGTTATAAATAAACTTAAAAAGCCTGTTGAGAAAAAGCCGGAAGATAGTTTCCATTCATCCCGCAGAAAATCTTCCAAAAAAGATATTGAAGGTTTGGAAGGACTCATGTATTCTTTTGCAATGTGTTGTTCTCCGATTCCGGGCGAACCTATTGTGGGTGTAGTTACCCGTTCTAAAGGTGTTTCTGTACATCGAATAGATTGCAAAACTCTTGAAACTATTCCGCATGAACGATTGATGGATATTAAATGGGCAGGGGTTAATACCAATAAAACTTATAACACTACAATAAGAATTGAAACTGCCGAAAAATTAGGACTGTTGAAAGATGTAATTTCTGCTGTTTCCGATAATAATACTAACATTATTAATGCAACTATTAAAACCAAAAATCATGTGGGTATTATTGAAATGGGATTGGAACTTGATAATATTGAAACCTTGAAAAAAGTTATCACCTGTATTCAATCTTTACCTGATGTTTATAGCGTAAAACGTATTCAAACATCATCCAATATGCTCAAGAAAACATCCTCAAATAAATCTCAAAAAGGTTTTAGGCAAAAAAGAAATGATAAAAGTAAAGGAGAATAAATTTTATGGCAATTCCTGATATAAATTACGAAAATGTTTGGAAAATATACTATTATGTAGCAATTTTTTCAACTATCTTATTTGTTCTAAAACTTATTATTTTTACCGTGGTTGGCGGAGATACAGAAGTTTCAGCGGATTTTAATACTGAAACTGATACGGATTGTTCGTTTAATTTCTTCTCAACCCAATCTATAATTTCATTTTTTATGGGATTTGGCTGGATGGGTTATGCAGGTTTGCAGCAATTTCATTTCAGTCAATATGTTAATTTCCCTATAGCATTTGGTGTCGGGTTAATTTTTATGGTCGTCACGGCAGCTTTAATGTTTGCGGCTAAAAAATTAGAGAAAAACGTGAAAAAAGATAAAAAATCTGCGATACAACAAGTCGGCAGAGCATATACAAGTTTTGGACCTCACTCTGCAGGGCAGGTAGAAATTGAAATTACAGGTCAATTGTCTGTTGTTAATGCGATGAATGATACAGAAGAATCAATCAATTCATTTGATTTGGTCAAAGTTGTAAAAGTCGTGGATGATTTACTTTATATAGAAAAAGTCAAAAAATAGTTTATTGAATAAGAAAAGGAGAGAAAAATGTTCGGATTAATGATTGCAGCGGCACTTGTGTTGATTTCGATATTTGTATTTATCGCAAATCAATATAAAAGATGCCCTTCTAACAAAATTATTGTAGTTTATGGTAAAACCGGCGGAGAAAAAACCGCGAAATGTGTACACGGCGGCGGCACATTTATTATTCCGCTTATTCAGGATTACGGCGTATTATCATTAGAACCTATGACAACAGATATTGATCTTCGCGGGGCTCTTTCAAAAGGAAATATCCGTGTTGCAGTACCTTCAACATTTACTTTTGGTATTTCAACTGATCCAAAAATTATGATAAATGCAGCAGAACGTCTTTTAGGTTTGACTAAATCTGATGTAATTACTCAGGCAAGTGATATTATTCTGGGTCAATTACGTCTTGCAATTGCAACACTTACAATTGAAGAAATCAACCAGGACAGAGAAAAATTCTTAGAACAAATTAATGCTAACGTTAATACCGAGCTTAACAAAATCGGTCTTGAAATTATCAACGTAAACATTAAAGATATTACCGATGAATCAGGATATATTGATGCAATTGGTAAAAAAGCAGCAGCAGAAGCAATAAACAAGGCAAAAGTTGAAGTAGCTCAACAGGAAAAACTTGGTGCGGTTGGTGAAGCTTCAGCAAATAAAGAAAAAGAAGTTCAAGTTGCAGAGCAAACTGCGCAAACTCAAATCGGTAGAACAAATGCAGAAAGAGAACAACGTATCAAAACAGCTGAACTTGAAGCGCAAGCTGTAGAAGGTGAAAACGTTGCAAAAGCAAATATCGCAGAATACAATGCAACTCTTGCAGTAAAACAAGCAGATGCATTTAGAGAGGGTGAAGTTGCTAAAGCTAACGCACAGCGTGATGTATTGCTTGCTCAAAAAGAACAGGAAGAAGCAAAACTTAAAAAAGAAGAACTTGCAAGACAGGAAGTTGAAAAACTTAAAGTTCAAGTTCAAGCAGATGCGGAAGCTGAACGTCAAAGACGTATTGCTCTTGGTGAAGCTGATGCAATTAAAGCAAAATACTTTGCAGAAGCAGAAGGTATTAAAGCTGTACTTGAAGCAAAAGCTAAAGGTTATGAAGATCTTGTTAAAATTTCTAATAATAGACCTGAAATTGCAACAAGCTTCCTGATGATTGAAAAAATCGAAAAAATTGTTGAAAAACAAGTTGATGCGATTAAGAATATTAAATTTGATAAAATTACTGTTTGGGATGGCGGAACTGGTTCATCTAACGGTTCTACAACTGCAAACTTTATGAAAGATTTAATCAAAGCACTTCCGGCAATGCACGATTTAGCAGGACAAGCAGGAATTGAACTTCCACAAATTTTAGGTAAAGTAGATAGCGGAGTAGAAGAAGCAAAAGTTGTATCTCCGAAAACAGAACCTAAAAAATAATTCAAAATTTTTATAAACTTCAACCGGACAGATGTTATTCTGTCCGGTTTTAATTTTATTACATAAATTACCTTTTAATACAGTAGCAAAATTTTACTTTTTATAGTATAATCTTCTTAAAATAATAGATAAGGAGAGAACCTTGGGGTACAAAATTTTATCAAAAAAGGAAATTTGTCCGAATCAATATGAGATTACTATTGATGCGCCTTATGTAGTAAGAAACGCAAAAGCAGGACAGTTTATTATATTCAGAGTAGAAGAAGAGGGCGAAAGAGTGCCTTTAACTATTGCCGATGTGGATAAAGAAAAAGGTGAATTAACCTTAGTCTTTATGGCTGTCGGTTATTCTACAAAAAAACTTGCACAGCTTAATGTTGGTGATGAATTGGTCGATTTAGTCGGACCTTTAGGTAAACCTACAGAAATTAAAAATTACGGTACTGCAGTTTGTGTTGCAGGCGGATATGGGGCTGCGCCTTGTTATCTTATTTCAAAAGCTTTAAAAGAAGCCGGAAATAAGGTTTATATGATTGCAGGTGCAAGAACAAAAGATTTACTTTTCTGGGAAGACAAGATGAAAGAAGCTTGTACGGAATTGTATTTAACAACAGATGACGGTTCTTACGGTATCAAAGGTTTTGGTACAACTGTTTTACAAGATATTATTGACAGAGAAAAAGTTGATTATGTAATTGCGGTTGGCCCTATGCCAATGATGAGAGCTGTTGCAGAGTTAACGAGAGATAAGGGTATATACACAGAAGCAAGTATGAACCCTATTATGGTTGACGGTACAGGAATGTGCGGAGCATGCCGTGTTACTGTCGGCGGTGAAACTAAGTTTGCGTGTGTTGACGGGCCTGATTTTGATGCTCATAAGATTGATTTTGATGAAGTTATCAACAGAACCCGTATATATAAAGACCAGGAACGCAAACGCAGTGAAAATTGTAATTTATTAAAACAAGCACAACAAGTATAAAATAGGAGAATAGCAGAAGATGGGAAGAAACGATATTCCGGTATGTCCGTTAATTAGTATAGGTTCAGGTATTGATATGGTTTGCAGTCAGCAAAAATGTGCATGGTATGTACCAAGTGTTCAAAAATGTTCAATGTATTTGATGGCTTATAACGCATTACTTGAAGCTAACCAAAAACAAAAAGCAGCAAAACAACAATAATTAAAAACTTATGAAAATCGCATTATGTATAAAGCAAGTTCCTGATACCACAGATATCAGATGGACTGAAAATAACACCATACAAAGAGAAGGTGTGGAAAGTATTATAAATCCGTTCGATGTTTATGCGGCTGAACTTGCTCTTAAGCTGAAATCACAAATAAAAAATACTGAAATTACAGTGTTTACAATGGGACCAAAACAAGCAGAAGATATGCTTAAAAAAGTTCTGGCGCTGGGTTGTGATGAGGCGGTTTTAATTTCTGACAAAAAATTTGCAGGGGCTGATACTTATGCAACCGGATTAACTATTTCACGTGCAATCCGTACGGCTTGTCCTGATTTTGATTTAATTATCTGCGGGCAGTTCGCAGTTGACGGTGATACTGCGCAAACCGGTCCTAATATTGCAAATTTTTTAGATATACCTCAGGTAACATATGTTAAAGACTTCGTTGAATATTCTGATAATGGGTTAGTTTTAACACGAGAAATGGAAGACGGAGTTGAAACGGTTAAAGTTCAGTTACCGGCGTTAATTTGTGCTCTTAAACAAGATTTTGAACCAAAAAGACCTTTGATCAACGGTATAATTTCAGCTTCCAAAAAGGAGATAAAAGTCCTTTCTATGGAAGATATCGGGCTTACTCCCGATAAAACCGGACTTAAAGGGTCACCTACGTGTGTATCCAGAGCGTTCAGAAATCTTTCATCACATAATGCCGAAAAGTTTAAATTGAATGTTGATGACAGCGTCAAGCTTTTAAGCGAAAAACTTACATCTTTAGGAGTTATTGATAATGACTAGTTGTGAAAATTCCGGCATTTTAATATACGCTCAGATTACGCGTGAAAAATATATTCATACAGTGTTTTTTGAACTTGTGGATAAAGCGAAAGAACTTTCAGAAAAACTTGGCGGTGTGGATGTTAATGCTGTTATTTTTACAACTCCGGAGCAGGTTTTTGAATATAAAGAAGCTTTTCAAAATCGCGGTGTAAATAAAGTTTTTTATTTTGAGGATGAAGCTTTTAGAAATTATTCAACTGATTATTTTTCAAAACATCTTGTTGATTTAGTTGGTGTTATTAAGCCTGAAATTTTGCTAATCGGAGCAACCAATCAAGGCAGAGATTTGGCGCCGCGGGTAGCTGCAGCTTTAGGAACAGGTTTAACAGCGGATTGCACAGGACTTGATATTAATGAGAAAGGTCAGCTTGCGGCTACCCGTCCGACTTTTGGCGGGCAGTTGATGGCAACTATTTTGTGTAAAACTTTTCCGCAAATGGCAACTGTAAGACCTAATGTTTTTAAGGTTTATCGCGAGGATTCTTTTGTCGAAACTGAATTCGTATCTTGTCCTGTAAATATTTCTTATGTGAAAAATCGTGTTGAACTTTTGGATTTTAAAAAGACAGTGGATACGGTTATAAATGATTTAGATTCTGCAGAAATAATTGTTGCAGGGGGTAAAGGACTTAAGAATGAAAAAGGATTTGAACTATTAAATCGGTTTGCCCAAAAAATCGGTGCAACAGTCGGGGCTACACGCGGGGCTGTTGAATTAGGCTTAGCGCCTGTATCAGTTCAAATAGGTCAAACCGGCAAAACTGTCAGCCCGAAGGTTTATATAGCTTGCGGTATTTCAGGTGCGATTCAGCATACTGTTGGTATGACCGGTTCAGAGTATATTATTGCTATAAATAATGATGAAGATGCGCCTATATTTGATATTGCTGATACCGGAATCGTCGGTGATGTATTTGAAATTTTACCTCGCTTCATAAATGAAGATTAGTTTTTTTATTTGTGCTAAAATTTATAGGTAACAGGACAAATAGAAAGGATTAAGGGATGAATAGAGTAGTTGTCGGAGCGCAGTGGGGAGATGAAGGCAAGGCAAAAATTACGGATTTGCTTGCTCAGGATGCGGATTTAATTATCAGATATCAGGGCGGTTGCAATGCAGGTCATACAGTTGTAGCGCATGGCAAAACTTTTAAATTTCACCTGATTCCTTCAGGAATTTTATACAAGGGTAAAACTTGTTTAATCGGTAATGGCACAGTAATTTTACCTGAATCCTTTCAGACTGAAATCGAAGGTTTAAAAGCTGAAAATATTGATTTATCAGGTTTAAAAGTCAGTCCGCTTGCAGCGATTACTATGCCTTGGCATACAGAAGTTGACGGATACTCAGAAAGCAATGCAGGCAAGGGGAAAATCGGTACAACTAAAAAAGGAATCGGCCCGACTTACACTGATAAAATGCAAAGAATCGGATTGAGAATTGAAGATTTATATTCAAAGGAAACTTTGTCTGAAAAATTAGACGTAATTTTACCGATAAAAAATAAACAGTTAAAAGAAGTTTATAATTTAAAAACGTATACAAAAGATGAAGTTTTGGCGCTTTGTGAAAAGTATGCAGAAATTTTCAGACCTTATGTATGTTTTGATTGGCAGAATTTATTGCGTGATGCAAAACGTGAAGGCAAAAAGATATTGTTTGAAGGCGCTCAGGGCGTAATGCTTGATGTGGATTTTGGAACTTATCCGTTTGTTACAAGTTCAAATCCTGTAGGCGGCGGAGCAGGTATCGGTTCAGGCTATGGACCGACTGTAATTGATGAAGTTATAGGGGTTGCAAAAGCTTACTGTACAAGAGTTGGTGAAGGCCCGTTTGTATCAGAATTAACTGATGCTGTTGGTAAATCTATTCAGGATATCGGACATGAATTTGGAGTTACAACAGGCAGACCGCGCCGCTGCGGGTGGTTTGATGCTGTTACGATGAAATATGCTTGCCTTGTCGGAGGTTTAACATCAATTGCTTTAACAAAAATTGATGTATTTGATACATTTGATGAAATAAAAGTTTGTACAGCATATAAAGATACCCGTAACGGTGAAACTTACACATCATACCCAACTGATGTTTATACTCATAAATATCTTGAACCGGTTTATGAAACTCACAAGGGATGGGGTGAAGATATTACAGCTGTTCGTAAATATGAAGATTTGCCGGAAAATTGCAGAAAATATCTTGAACGTCTTGAACAGATTTTGGAAACCCCGATTTCAATAGTTTCTGTCGGCCCGGATAGAGAGCAAACTATATTTAAAGTCTAAATATATTGTTACATTATAGGCAAATTTTTTAATCCTTTTGTTTTTATAAACATAGGTAGATATTTTTATGAAATTAATCCAGAATTATATATTTGCAAAACCGGCTATACAGTTTAAAGGTACTGATGTACCGGCAAGTAATCCTGTAAAATCGGAAGATAAAGAAAAAAATGTTACGGGGTTACCTGCTGTTGCTCCGGATTATAATGTAAAAACTCCGATTGCCTATTCGCAACTCGAAGATATAAAAATATCTGATGATTTAACAGCTAAGTGTTATAAACTTGCAAACGGACAAAAAGTTGTAATATTACCAAAAGACGGTCCAACATATGTTAAAACTTATGTAAACACGGGTTCTTTTAATGAGCCTGATAATTTGCGCGGAATAAGTCATTATATTGAGCATAATTTATTCAACGGTTCTGAAGATTTAGGCGATAAGGTATTTTTTGATGAAGTTAATAAAATGGGTGCTAACACCAATGCTTCGACTTCATTTTCAGTAACAGATTACTATATACAGTCAAATTTGCTTGAAGATACCGATCTTGAAAATAAAATTAAACTTCATGCGGGCATGCTTCAATCTCCGAAATTCCTGCTTGATAAGCTTGAAAAAGAAAAGAAAATTGTAAATTCTGAAATAAATATGTACATGTCTGATGATGAAAGTTTAGGTTTTACTCAGACTGTTAAGAATTTATTTAATATAAAATCAACATCTTTGGATTTGGTTGCGGGAAATACTGATAACATTGATAAATTGACCCGTGATGATGTTGTAAATTATTTCAAAAGCAATTACTATCCTGCAAATATGGTGACTGTTGTAACAGGAGAAGTTAATCCTGATGAAACAATTGGGCTTATTTCAAAATACTTTACTGCGAAAAATAATCCGGTTCAGCAAAGACATTTTGAAAAAATGACACCTGTTGAAAAACCGGTAAGACAGGATATAATTTCACCAAAATCAATGTCCGGCAGTGCTTCTGTATTTTTAGGATTTGCCGGTCCTGAAAATAACAATACAAAAGATAAAATTTATCTTCAAGCCGCAATTTATCTTGCCGCAGGTTTGGAAAATTCCAGAACCGCAAAAATCGAACGCGATTACGGAATTGGATTAAATATGTATCCTGAAAGATTAAGCTCAAGACCGGAAGATAAAACAATGATGATGGTAGAAACTACTGTTAGCAATGGCAAATCAGAACTTATGCTCAAGGATTTATATTCAGCAATAGACAGTTTATCGAAAACTCCGCCGACAAATGATGAATTAACAGCTATTAAAAACAGATTAAAAAAAGGTTATAACGAAGTTTTTGAACGTTCAGGCGCATTAAATCACCGTATCGGAACTTCTATTTTAAATAACGATTTGGCATATTTCAGCGACTACAATAAAATCGTTGATGAAATGAGTGCTGATGATATTGTGAATGCAGCTAAAAAGTATCTGGATTTAAATAAAGCTGCTTTAACTGTTGTTCATCCGCATAAAGTTACAGAAAAAGAAATCAAAAATGATTATAATTTGATTTCTCAAATTCCGTTTACAGGGTTGAATAAAAAAACACCGGTTGATGTCAATAAGGTTTCAAAATACGTTCTTCCAAATAATTTTGAAGTGGTATTACTTGATTCAAATTCTGATAATATTGAATACAATATGATTATGGAAGAGAAAAACTGGACACCTAAAAAGGCGGCGATTTCAAATATTTTAACAGATATGCTTTTAACTTCCGGTACAAAAACTAAATCTATTGAAGAAGTTTCTAAAGAAGAAGATATGTTAGCTCTTGATTGCAGTATTAGCGCTACTCAATACGGACTTTCTGCAGGCGGGACATTCCCGATTGATTCGTTTGACAAATCTCTCGAACATATTAATGATGTAGTTAAAAATCCTAATTTGTCCGAAGAAAACTTTGAGCAGGCTAAACAGCGTTTAAAAGAAGCTTATTCAAATGTTGAACCTTCTGTATACGAAAAATTTGACCCGTATGTTTTTGAAGGGATGCCAAGAGGTTTTAATGTACAAGATAAATTAAAAAGTATTGATGAAATTACACTTGATGATATAAAATCTTTCTATGATAATATTTTTGTAAAGAGTCAAGGACAGGTTGTTGTGTCTGCTCCCTTTTCTAAAAATCCTGAATTAAAACAAAAGATATTTAATTCTGTTGGAGCATATGGAAAACTTCAGCCAAAAGATGTTTCGCTTGTTCAATCTTTTAAACCGATTAATGAGGTTAAAGTATTTACTCAAGCTAATCTTAAAAATCAAGCAAAGATTATTGAAGGTTTTAAATTTAAACATAACGGAAATTTGAAAGACGAAACCTGTGTATCATTATTGAATGATATATTAGGCGGTTCATCGTCATCAAGATTGTTTTCTGATTTAAGAGAACAGCGACACCTTGCTTATTCTGTATCTTCAGGGGTTTCGTATACGGATGATATTGGGCTTTTAACCCTTAAAATTGAAACAACGACAGAAAATGTTGAAACCGGTGAAAAAACTTTTGATAATATTCAAAAATCAATAGAAGGTTTTAACGAAAATATTCAAAAGCTTACATCTGAAAAGGTATCAGTTGAAGAACTTGAAAGTGTTAAAAAGGCCATGAAATCATCTTTGCTAACTTTCCTTGAAACAAATTACGGCAAAACTATTGATATTATGTCTTCAAATAGTACACCATACGGTATAGATTACATCAATAAACAATTTGAAATTATTGACAGTATTACACCTGATGATATCTATAACACCGCAAGATACATTTTTAAAGAAAAACCTGTTTATTCTCTTACTGCAACACAAGCTTCTTTAGATGCTAATAAAGAATTTTTGGACTCTTTAACTAAACAGCAGTCTTAATTTGTTCGACTATTTTTTGAACACCGTCAAATTTTGCAAGTTTAAGTGATGCTTCTTGAATTTCTTGCAGTTTTTCAGGAGTATCAAGAAGTTCTTTTAGTAAGTTTTTTAATGTATCAGGAGTTGTTTCACTGTCTTCAAGATAAAGCCCTGCTCCGCTTTGAACCATACATTTTGCATTTTTTCTTTGATGATCAGCTGCCGCATAAGGATATGGAATAAATATTGGCGCAATAGCTGATGCGCAAAGTTCGGAAATACTTAAAGAACCTGCTCTGGAAACAGCTATATCGCAAGCTTTTAAAACTGTTGCCATATCCTCAAAATAAGGTCTTATAAGTATGTTTTTGTTATCTTTGTATTCAGGGTAAATTTTTTCTAATTTGGTAATTGTTTCTTCATAATTTCTCTTTCCTGTTTGAAAAATTATTTGAAGATTGTAACATTGTGATAATTCTTTTAATATATCAACTGCGGCATTATTTATTGTTTTAGCTCCCTGAGAACCGCCCATAATACATAATGTAAGCTTATCTTCCAGATTAAGATTTTTTCTTGCCTGAGTTTTGGTCAGTGTTTTAAATTCTGTACGAACAGGGTTTCCGTTGAGATGGCAGTTTTTATTATGCAGTTTCTTTCTTGCATCTTCAAACGCTATAGATATACTTTTTGCATAAGGCGAAAGTTTTCTTGTTACAAGTCCCGGGTTTGCATCGCAATCGTGCATAATAAACGGGACTTTCATTGTAATACCGGCAAGGATTACAGGTGCTGATACGTAACCGCCTGTTCCAAAAATTACATCAGGTTTGTATTTTTTTATATAAGTACAGCACTTTAACCATGCAATAAACATTTTAAATGCCCAATTTACAAGTTCTAAATTTATTTTACGCGGCATACCTGATGATTTTACAGGTAAAAATTCATAATTTTTGTCTTTAACAATTGTTGCTTCAAGATTTTCAGGATTTCCGACATAGTAAATTTTTTCTGTAGTTTCATCTTTTAAAAGCTCGTCAGCTACAGCAACTGCAGGGTAAATGTGACCGCCTGTTCCGCCGCCTGTTATAAAATAAGTCCTTTTATTCATTGGTTTCTGTCCTTAGTTTTTTAATTCTTTGTTTTGAAATATTTAAAAGTATGCCGACCATGGCAAGTGATACAATAATTGATGTGCCGCCATAGCTTATAAATGGAAGTGTTACACCGGTTACTGGCATGAATGAGCTTGCAACAGACATATTCAAAAATGCCTGAAATCCGAATACAAACGTAATACCTATTGCAAGAAGTTTTCCGTACATATCAGGACAGCGTTTTGAAATTCTTAATCCTCTATGAACCAGAGCTACGAAAAGTCCTAAAACAAACAAGCATCCTAAAAATCCGAATTCTTCTGCTATAATTGCAAAAATGAAGTCAGTATGACATTCAGGAAGGTATGCAAGTTTTTGAATGGAACTTCCGTAACCTGAACCGCTAAAACCGCCTGAAGCAAATGCTATTAATGATTGAATGATGTTGTAACCTTTTCCCTGTGCATCACTTCCGGGGTTCAGCCAGACAGTAATCCTGTCCATCTGATAACCGTGCAATAGTTTTGGCAGCATAGTTAATATTCCAAAACCTGCAACTCCGCCGCCAATACTGATAGGAAGCCACGAACCTCTGCCTGCAATATACAGTGCCAATGTTGTCATAGTAAGAATAATTACCATACTTAAGTTTGGCTGTTTGAAGATTAAACCAAGTATTATAATCATTGGAAGGATAACTTTTGTACCGTTTTTTAAGAATGTGTTTAAATCAATTTTATCTTTAAATAAAGAAGCTAAAAGCATACAAAAAAGCGGTTTAGCAAGTTCAGACGGCTGTAATTGCATAAAACCCAGATTAATCCAGCGTTTAGCACCATTAATTGAAACACCGAGCGGTGTGAATTGCAGAATTAAAAGTAAAACAATTACAACCCACATAAATTTATCGTTATATTTTTCAAGTTTTTTGTAATCAAAACGGGCAAAAAATCCCATTGCAAAAAATCCGACTCCTGCATATACTGTTTGTTTTATAAGAAAAGATGCAAGGTTAGCTCCTTCTCTTAAACATTTAGGAGCAGTTGCAGAAAATATTGCAAGAAGCCCGATAATAACCAGAAAAGTTACTATGATTAATAATGATTTATCAGGCGGTGAAAGGATTACGTCAGAATTGTCGCGCTTTCTTTTTCTGCGCTCTTTTCTTTCACGTTCTTCTCTTTTTGGGGATCTATACTCGCGATAAGACATATTCTCTGAATACTTCTCCTCTGTTTTCATAACTTGTAAACATATCAAAGCTTGCACAAGCCGGTGATAATAAAACTACATCCGGATTAAGTTCAATACTTTTATCAATTGCACTTTGCATTGTTTTTTCTCTGATAATATTATTAAACCCGTGTTTTTTTAAATTTTCTTCAAATCTTTCAGTGGCTTCGCCGATTAAAATTACTGTTTTAATGTGGTTATTTACTGAATTACAAAATTCTGTAAGATCTGTATTTTTATCACGTCCGCCTGCGATTAGTACAACGTCAGTGTTGTTAAACGAATCTATTGCAACGATTGCAGCTTCAGGGTTTGTAGCTTTTGAATCGTTGTAGAATGTAATACCGTTTTTCTGTGTGATTTTTTCTAAACGATGCGCAGGAGCTTTAAATTCCATAATGGCTTGTCTGATTACTTCATTTACCACCCCTGTTAATTTTGCACAGATAATTGCACACATAATATTCTGGTAATTATGTTCACCAATCAGCGGACACTCTGAAAGTTTAATAACCGTTTCCACATCTCCGAGTTCTTTATATTTAATTTCATCGTTTTCGATATAGCAGCAATTGTCTCCGACATTTCCATCAAAAAAGAAAATCGCATCCTCACCCAAATCGCCATTTTTAAGTGTATTTGCAAATTCTACTAACTTTTCATCTCTGGCATTAAGGACAGAAACAGTTGCGTATTTAAAGGCTTTAGCTTTGGCACTAAAATAGTTTTCAAGTCCTTGATGCCAATCAACATGGTCAGGTGTGAAGTTTGTCCATACTGAAATAAAGGACTGATAGTATTTTGTCATTTCCAACTGAAACGAACTAGCTTCACAAACAAGCCAATCCAAACCTTCTTCATCAACAAGATCGCTTGCCGGGATACCGATATTACCGCAGGCTTTTGCCTTAAGTCCGGCTTTTTTTAGTATAAATTCTGTAAGCGCTGTTGTTGTAGTTTTCCCGTTAGTTCCGGTTATAGTAATAAACTGTTTTGGTGATTTATTTTTATCATTTTCTCTGTATGCAAATTCAAGCTCTGAAATTGTTTCTATGTTATACGATTTTAGTTTCTGAATAATATCACTATGCGGGGGAATCCCGGGACTTGTGACGGCAATGTCTGATTTTGATATGAATTTATCTGAATGACTGCCGTATTCAACATTTATACCAAGTTCTTTAAGTTCTTCAACTAAATGTAATCTATCTTTAGAAACATCGTTTCCTTCAGATAAATAAACATCTGCACCGTGTCTTTTTGCAAGTTTTGCTGCTGCAATCCCGCTTTTTGAAAGCCCGAGAACAAGAATTTTTTGCCCTCTTAAATCCTGAACATATTTACTCTTTTTGAAAAAATCAAATAATCCCATTATAAAATTCCTTTGCTGAATAATTCGAATAATACAACTGCAATTATTGATAAAACTAATGATACAGCTGCAAATACTGTAACAACTTTTTTCTCACTCCATCCTAAAAGTTCAAAATGATGATGGATAGGCGCCATTTTGAAAACTCTTTTACCTGTTGTTTTGAAGCTTGTTACCTGAATAATTACTGATAATGTTTCAATAACAAATACAGCACCGATAAAAATAAGAAGAAATTCAAATTTACCTAAAACTGCAAGAGTTCCTAACAATCCGCCGATTGCTAAAGAACCTGTATCACCCATAAATACCTCGGCTTTTGGTTTGTTGAATTTTAAAAATCCTAACAATGCGCCGGCTACAGTTGCAGAAATTATTGCAATTTCCATTTCGCCTAATAATAAAGATATAACAGAACAAGCTGCAAATGCAGGAACTCCGCATCCTGCTGCAAGTCCGTCAAGTCCGTCAGTTAAATTGTAAGCGTTTGATGCACCAGTTATTATAAATACTGCAAAAAAAGGATATAACCATTTTAAATCAATCATCCAGCTTCCGACAGAAAAAATAGTAGCTTCCGGATTGGTTGTTATTAAGAACAATGTTGGTAAAAGAGCAATGGCAATTTGTCTGAAAAGTTTGCCGCGAGCTGTTAAACCGTCATTATTTTTACCTTTTATTTTTAAATAATCATCTTGAAATCCTGCAAATGAGTAAAATACAAGTGTCATAATTGTAATTAAAGCAGTTGTTGTCATTTTTTGAGCAAGAAGCAGTGTAATTACAGATGCCATAATTAATGCCGCAATTATAAAAACTCCGCCTGTTGTCGGTGTCCCTTGTTTTTTTGCGTGATTTTCAGGAGCTTCTTCTTTTATATACTGCCCAATCATTCTTTTCTTTAGCATATCAATATATGGCACGCCAAAAAGCATACACAAAATTACCCCAAGCAAAAATGCTATTGTCACCATTATCATAATTTATATATCCCTCTTTTTTATGTTTTCAAGTATTTCTTCAAATTTCATTGAACGTGAAGCTTTTAAAAATATTGTATAACTGTTATTCAGATTTTCAAGAATGTAACAGGAAACCTCTTCATTTGAGTTAAATGATTTAACCTCAAAGCCTTTTTCTTTAAGTTGTTCCCCGATTTCAGCGGCTAGTTGCCCGACAGTATAATATGTTACGTTTTTATTTAATTCTGCTAAATAACTGCCGACTTCTCTGTGGTATTTAATTTCATCTTTCCCAAGCTCGCCCATATTACCTAAAATTACAACAGGGTTTTTATAAAGCTCAACAAAAGCTTTAACCGCAGCTTTCATTGAATCAGGGTTGGCGTTATAACTGTCATTTATAAATTTTAACCCGTTAATTTCTTCAACTTCCCAGCGTTTTTCTATCGGTTTATATGACGCTAATCCCTGCTTGATTTCCGGATAACTCATTCCTAAATGTATTCCTAGTTGAATTGCAGGGAGAGAGTTTTCAATATTATAATCACCTTCCACGTTTAGTTCGTAATCCTGCCCTTGATATCTGAACTTCGAATATGACGGTGCTTTTTTAAGGATTTTTGTATCTTTAATTGAATAATACCATTTATCACCCTTATAATTAATGTGTTTTTTCGTAATATCCTGGTTGAGAGCAAATAATATTCCGTCAGGAGCTAAGCCGGCAGCTATTTCACATTTTGCGATTGCAATATTATCAAGTGAACCAAGTCTTCCGACATGCGCTGATCCACAGTTTGTTATAACTGCATAATCCGGTTTTAAATGCTTGGAAATTAACTCAATTTCACCTAAACCGCGCATACCCATTTCAACAATTAAAACTTCTGTATCTTTTTCCATACTTAAAACTGTCTGACAAAATCCGATTTCATTATTATGATTAGAAAAAGTTTTTGTTGTTTTAAATTTTTGGCTTAACACAGAATACACAAGTTCTTTTGTTGTAGTTTTACCTGAACTTCCGGTGATACCTATAACGTACGGGTTAACTTTTTCCCTGTAATATTGTGCAATTTTTAAGTACGCTTCTTTTGTATCAGGTACTTTTAATACAAACTCAGCACTGTCTAAAACTTCATCAGTAGTCGTAAAATATGCTTTTGCACCGGCATCAAACGCGTTTTGTATGAATTTTTCGCCGTCAAAATTCACACCCTTTAGGGGTAAATACATATCTTTATTACTAATTGTTCGGGTGTCAGTTGAAATCCCAAACTCAGTATTTCCCTCAAGCTCGTCTTTTAATACTACAGCTCCTGTTGCCTTAATCAAATCTTGTTTAAACATCATAAAATAATGATACAGCAAATACCAAACCTGAACAATAAAGTTAATAAATGTAAAAACTACTTGACATAAGCTTATGCCTGAATGATAATGACTATACGTGATTACTTGGGTCAATCGTTTACAAAACCCCGCAAAGGGTTACGAAACCCGCAAATGAAAGGATAAAAAGATGTACGCAATAGTCGAAACAGGCGGAAAGCAGTATCAACTTGAAGAAGGCCGCTACGTTGATATCGAATTGTTAGAAGGCGAAAAAGATTCAAAAGTAGTTTTTGACAAAATCGTTATGATTGTTAACGGTAAAAAATCTAAAGTTGGTCAGCCATATGTAACAGGTGCTTCTGTTGAAGGCAAAATCATGTTACATGACAGAGCTAAAAAAGTTATCGTTTACAAACAAAGACCTAAAAAAGGTTACAGAAAAAAACAAGGTCACAGACAAGGCTTTACAAGAGTTATGATTTCAAAAATCAGAACATCAGCAGCTAAAAAGTCAGCTTCTGCAGAAGAAACTTCAACTGAAGCATAGTCTAAATCGTATAAGTACAAAGTAAAAAGGAGAAAATGAAAAATGGCACATAAGAAAGGTATGGGATCCACCCGTAACGGCCGCGACTCCGAAGCGAAGCGTTTAGGCGTTAAAAAATTCGGCGGAGAAGCTGTAAAAGCAGGTAATATTCTTGTTCGTCAAAGAGGAACAAAAATTCACCCTGGTAACAATGTAGGTATCGGTTCAGATGATACATTATTCGCTCTAATTGACGGTGTTGTTAAATTTGAACCACACAGACGTGACAGAAAACAAGTTAGTGTTTACGCTGCTCAATAGTCTGTAAAATTTATAAAAAAGACCGGATTGGATTTCCAATCCGGTCTTTTTTAAGCTTCTTGTAATGCAGGTTCTTTAAAACTGCCATCAGGTATATAATCTTTATCCGATATTGTTAATTGAGCTATATTTTTGTTGTATTTAGGGGGCTCAAAATCAAATTTTGCCAATACTTGTTCAAGTCCCGGAATGTTACGTGTAATTGCTATAGTGCTACCGCTTCCTGCGTATCCTTCTCCAAATGTACTGTTAACATTTGATGTTGCAGGTTGGTTTACTTTACTCAATTCAATCTTAATGTCGTTATTAACATTGCCGGTTTCATTAATACTGTATACCATAATTTGCTCTCCATTATTACTCTTCTATACTTTAATAAAGTATTTTAGGAAGTCATAATTTCACAAATTGTATTTAGTGTTACAATTCTTAATGCTTGACAAATTAAATATATGTAAAACATATGCATTTACTTTAGCGGAAGTGTTGATAACTTTAGTCATAATTGTTGCGGTTGTTGTAATGACTATTCCAAATGTAACGGTTGAAAAATCCCAAGTTATTATCCGTGGAAATAATTAAAAAAATATTAAACTCATGCTTGCAATTTTTCTTAAATTAGTGTAACATACTGTTATAAAACTATAGAAAAATAAATAAAATTTAATAATTGTAATATTTTTCGCGGGTTTATGACTATTGTATAAGATTTTTAAGTAAGTAAGGAAAAGACTATGACAGAAAACATGGAAATGCCTAATGAAACAGAAGATCGTCAACGAATCTTGCTCGCTGATGATGAGGCAAGTATCAGACGTATCTTAGAAACTCGTTTAAAAATGGCTGGTTATGATGTTTATACTGCTCAAGACGGCGAAGAAGCTGTTGCAGCATTTAATAAATACAATCCTGATTTGGTTGTTTTAGATGTTATGATGCCAAAAATGGATGGTTATGGCGTAACAAGAGAAATTAGAAGATCTTCAGATGTTCCTATTATAATCTTGACAGCTTTAGGTGATGTCTCAGAAAGAATTACCGGTTTGGAATTGGGTGCTGATGATTATGTGATTAAGCCTTTCAGCCCTAAAGAATTAGAAGCGAGAGTAAAAGCTGTACTTAGAAGAACAAATAACCGTGAAATGGTTACACCATCCGGCAAAGTTACTAAAAATGTTATTACAACAGGTAATATCAAAATCGATACAGCAAGACGTCAGGTTTATCGTAAGAATGAAAGAATCAGACTTACAGGTATGGAATTCAGCTTACTTGAGTTGTTGGTAAATAATTCAGGTCAAGCATTTTCAAGAAATGAAATCTTGCAGCATGTCTGGGCATATCCGCCAGATCATAGAATTGATACCCGTGTAGTTGACGTTCATATCTCAAGATTACGTTCTAAGTTGGAAACAGATCCGGCAAATCCGGAGCTTATCTTGACAGCTCGCGGAATCGGGTATATGTTCCAAAGAATTAATTAATATTAAAAAGCTCCCAAAAGGAGCTTTTTAATTTGGAGGATAGAAATTGTATACTGATGTATTAAGTCGAAAAGAGATAATAATATTTTTAATAGTCTTTTTTATCGCTGGTTTATTTTTGACAAGGGAAGTGGATTTTAATTGTCCTGATGCAAAAAGCTATTGTACGTTAACGACTACTAATTTGTATAATATTCAAAATTCTAAAAAGCAAATAGCTCCTGATAATATAAGGTCTTTTGAGGTTGAAGGCCACATTGGTATACACTCAAGTAGTACCAGACGTGGTTCGACATATGGAGAAATGTATAGAATGGTAATACGAACAAAAACCGGTAAACTTTATCGTATACATAAATCTTCCAAAAATCCTGAGTTTTTCGACAATTATACTACAGAAATAACTGAGTGTTTGCAAAAGGGAAATTATCCTTGTAAATTTCATATATATTAGAAATTTAACTTGATTTTAAATCTTTTTTTGCTAATATAAATGTATAGATATGGCGGATGTCGTCAAGTGGTTAAGACCAAGGATTGTGGTTCCTTTATGCGTGGGTTCGAATCCCATCATCCGCCCCATTTTTAAAAGCTCTCGATAAGAGAGCTTTTTTATGCGCATGATGAGGGTGAGAACCTACGCAATGCAAAGCCTTGTCTTTTATTTTGAACTATTTTAATTTAAAATCGTTATAAATATAATTATAGGAGTATTATGAAAAAGTTTTTAATTGGATTTGTATTTTTATTTCTACTATCCGGGGATGTATTTGCGTCTCAAATTTCTCAAAGCTGTACATATAACGGAGTTCCTCTATATGGCAGAGTAAAAGTTGTAAATAGCTTTCCGGATTTTAAAGTCAAACGTGTTACAAGTTATGCTGATTTAAAAGTTAAAGAAGTTACTTCTTTTGCAAATAGCTGCGGCCGCTGGCAATTTGTTGATTCTTTCCCTGATTTTACAATAAAATATGTTGACTCATTTGAAGATTTTAAAATCAAGTTTGTTAATTCTTTTGAAGGGTTATGATTATGGTTCTTGTGAATAGTGTATGTTACTAAGTTTCCACCCGTCATCGCGTAATACTATAAATTGTGTTTCGCGCCCTTGGGTGTGGATTTCTTCGTTTGTATCTTTTTGCGTTGCATAAAAATCCCAGCTGAATTCTAAAAATGCAGTGTTACCGTAGTATTTTGTCATTATATCTTTTAATTTTAAACTTCTTTTTGAAAAATGTTTATCCATTACGCCCAAGTAGAAGTTTTCTTTAATATCTTCAAACCCGTAAGCGCGTCCTCTCGGGTAAATAAAAGAAACAGAACCTTCTTTATCCCAAATTTCGCGGGCAAGTTCAGTATCACATTTGTTTATTGATTCAACGTATTTTTCTAGTAAATTATCAATTCTTTCCATAAGCAAAGTTTATCATAAAATTATGATATAATACATAAAAAGGGAGAAAATAGTGGAAGAAAAAGAAAAAATGTTGAGTGGACTTTTATATGATGCTAATTATGATAAATCTTTGATTGATGAAAGGACCAAATGTAAGTCATTATGTGTATTATATAATAGTTTGCCGCCTGCAAATATTGATGAAAGAAATAAAATAATTAAGAAAATATTAGGCTCAACAAAAGAAAATTTTTTAATAGAACAGCCATTTTATTGTGATTACGGGTATAATATTTCTATTGGTGAAAATTTTTATGCAAATCATAATTTAATAATATTGGATCCCGGTAAAGTTGAATTCGGAGATAATGTTTTTATCGGACCAAATTGTGCGTTTTATACTCCACAGCATCCTTTGGATTTTGAAACAAGAAATAAAGGACTTGAATATGCTTTCCCGATAAAAGTCGGTAATAATGTTTGGTTTGGAGGAAATGTTGTTGTGCTACCGGGGGTTAGTATCGGAGATAATTCTGTAATTGGAGCGGGGGCTGTTGTTACAAAAAATATTCCGCCAAATGTAATTGCGGTAGGAAATCCTTGTAGAGTGATTAGAAAAATTACCGAAAAAGATAAAATCAAGTTCGAGGTTTAAGTATTATATGGAAAATAATAAAATTATAAAAGGTCTATTTATTTTTATAGTAATAGTTTTGACAGTTGTATTAAGGGTTTTATATATAGATTGTGATTTCTGGTATGATGAAGCCTGTTCGTGGTTTAGTGCCATTCAGGAATTCCCTGTTGGTATTATGAAAAATTTAATGACTCTTGATATGCAGCATACACCGTTATACTTTTTTCTTTTGCATTTTTGGATAAAAATCTTTGGGGATGGTGAAATCGCGATAAGATCTTTATCTGTAATTTTTGGAATTTTAACTGTGCCTGTTGTATATGCTGCGGCATCTAAAATTACAAATAAAACAAATTCTGTGATTGCATGTTTAATTTCTGCAGTATCACCTTTGCTGGTGTTTTTCTCTGCTGAAGCCAGAATGTATCCTATGGCGGTTTTTCTTGTTATGCTTTCTTTGAATTATCTAATTGATTTTGAACAGAAGAATGATAAGAAATCTTTGATAAAACTCATTTTTGTTAATCTTTTAATTCCGTATACTCTTGTTGGCGGAATTTTATACAATATTGCTTTGGCAGTTTGCTATGGAGTTTATTTATTTAGAAAAAACAAAGATATTTTAAAATTGTATTTAAAAGGTGTTTTGGCGGAGTTAATATTGCTTGTTCCGTATTTTGTGTTGATTTCATACTATGCAAAAATGCGTTTAGAGTTTGTTATAAGACATGAAGGCGGTTTCTTTTTTACGCATATTGTTGATGTTATCAGAAATTTCTTTGGTATAGAATTAGTTGATAATATTTATTGGCCTTCAGTTTATCCGTATACTATGAATTTGGAATTTACATTGCTCGTTGTTGTTCCTTGCGTGTATTTTGTTTACGGGCTTGTTCACGGGTGTAAAAATTCAGAAGGCTTTTTGAAAACTTTATATTACACATTTTTTGTAAGTTTAGTTTTATCTGTGATTTTTGCGATGTTACATGTTAATGTATTTACAGTGCGTTATATTTTATATTTACTTCCGCCGATGATTATTTTAGGGATAATCGGACTTAGTAAGAGGATTAGTTTGAACCATTTAAAAGCTTTTGCCGTGTTTTACATATTGGGATCTATTATCTGCGGTGTTCATTATACCAATGTTTCAAAAGATTTGAAAACCATAGCGTATAAGGCTGTAAGGATAGAAGCTGATAAGAACGGGTTAAATGCTGAGGATTTGGTAATTTTACCGTTTGGTGCGGATGCTCCGTATTATTTCAGACAGAAAGGAAGTCCGAGAGTTTTGCCGTTTGATTTTCATAAACAGGCAAGAAATCCGAAAAATAATAATTTTTACGATGTTGAACAGCAAAAAAATCCTGATAAAGACAGAGTGATTTACGATTCTATATTTAGTGATAAGGGTTTTTCTGATAATCATTATGAATATTTTCAGACAAATGTTATTGATGCAGTAAAACCTGGCAGATATGTCCTTATAGGATTATATGGAACGGATGCGCAGCAGCTTGTAACATTAGAAGAATTAAGAAAATCTGTTACAAGCTTGCAGGATATAAAGGATCAGCGTGTGAAAATTTTACTTCAAAAGTATTTATACGATATAAGAGCGTATCTTGATAATAGCTTTGACTTTTTAGGTAATTACACGCAAGATAATTATACATATTTGCTTTTTCAAAAAAGATAAGTAAAAATGTAGAACAGGGTTTTTATGAATAAGTTATGTATTTTATTTTTTATAATAGTTTTCTTTGCCGGATATAGCCTGGCACAGGATGGAGTTGTTTGGCGCAGGGTTGATGAAAATAATTTTATAAATCCTGATGGGATTGTCGGTACACCGGAAGGGTTTACATTTATGCTGAAAGCTTTTAATAAAGGTCAGTATGAGCCTGTAAACGGTAGACGAATTAATTACACTATAAGTCAATATACACTTGATTGTAAGAATCTTGAGTATAAAATCGGAGTAATTGATTCGTATGATTATGAAGATAATTTTGTTAACGGAGATTACAACAGGTATGCGAAATTTCAACCTATAGTTTCAGGAACGGCTGTTGGTGAGGTTGCTAAGCTTTATTGCAAGTTTTAGCTTTTAATATTTGTTAAATCAGATAATTAATGTTATCCTAGGTTTATGATTGAGTTAATGATATTATATATTCTTTTAACGCACGATTTGACAATGTATTCAATACAGAAAAGAATACAGGAAAATTTTTGCGCTTATACTAACCCGAGTTTTGGCGCATTAAAGCCGGCACTTGTCAGGTTAGAAAAAGCAGGCTGTATTACTTCTTCAAAAATGATGTCTGACGGGGGGAAACTTTCTGTCTTTTATTCAATTACCAAAGATGGAGAAAAGAATTTGAGAAAACTTTTGCTTAAACCTTTTTCGCCAAACCCTGTTCAATTTTTATCTGATGCAAGAATAAAACTTTCGTGTTTGTCTTTTTTAGATAAGGATGATAAGGAAGAAGTATTTCTTGATATTAAAACAAATGCACTTTTGCATAAGACAAATGCTGAAGATATTCTTTCAGATGAGTATACACCGCAGACATTTTATCAGAGAATGGTATTAGATAACGCGGTTTGTGAATATAAGAATTTTATTGTATTAGTTGAAGGTTTAGAAAAAGAAAATGCCCGCAATAGTAAATAGTGTATTAGAAGGTTCAATAGCACAGGAATTAGAAATACAAAAAGGTGATGAAATTATTTCAATTGATGGCGTGAAAATGCTTGATATGATTGATTATAATTTTTATATGAAATCTGAACTTATAACTGTTGAGATAAAAAAAACAAATGGCGAAATTGAAGAAATCGAAATTGAAAAAGATTATGATGAAGATTTGGGAATCGTTTTTGAAAGTGCTGTTTTTGATAGGATAAAACCTTGTTTGAATCATTGTATTTTTTGTTTTGTAGATCAGCAGCCAAAGGGTTTGAGAGATACTTTGTACATTAAAGATGATGATTACAGATTGTCATATTTGCAGGGAACTTATATTACGCTGACAAACTTTAATGATGCTGATCGAGAACGCATAAAGCGCATGCATCTGGGACCGTTTTATGTATCAGTTCATACAACAAACCCTGAATTGCGTGTAAAAATGCTTAGAAATCCAAACGCGGGTAAATGTCTGGATAATTTAAAATGGTTCAGAGCAAATGGTATTCCGTTTCACGCTCAAATAGTATTGTGTCCGGGCATAAATGACGGGGCAGAACTTGACAGAACACTTTCAGATTTAGCAAAGTTAAAAAATACAGTTTTGTCTGTGGCTATTGTTCCTGTAGGCTTGACACAATTTAGACCTGATGGTGAGCTTCGCAGAGTAGATAAAAAATGCGCAGCTGAAACAATTGAAATAGCTTCAAAATACAAGCGGGTTTGCTGTTCGGATGAGTTTTTCCTGCTTGCAGGTGAACCGATACCTCCGTCTAAATATTACGGAAATTTCTGTCAGTTGGATGATGGTGTAGGCGCTCTTAGAATGACACTTGATGATTTTTATACGCATAAACTGCCGGAAAGTGTATCAAAACCTTTCAAACTTGTTTTTGCCTGCTCATATGCAGCTAAAGATATGCTCAATGAAGTCGCGCAAGAACTTAATAAAATTAAAAATTTAACAGTTGAAGTTCATCCTGTAAAATCAAATTACTGGGGGCAGGATATTACTGTTGCCGGACTTATTACAACAGATGATCTGATTAGAACCGTTAAAGATGTTGATTGTGATATGGTTGTAATCCCATCTGTAATGCTTCGCCCATACTCCGAGGACTTTTTAGACGGTAAAAATCTGGATTATGTAAAAGAACATTCAAACAAAAACTTCTTTGTCCAAAAAAATATTTATTCCTTAAAAGAAGTTGTTGAATTTATTTATTCGATTTAACCTCAAAGCCTGCAAGTTCGTCTAATGAAATCCCGAAAACTTCTGCTAATTTTATAAAAGTTGGAAATCCGATTGTTTCTTTCCCTGTTTCCAGTCTATTAATATGTTCACGAGTTCTATCTATTAATTCTGCAAGATATTCTTGAGAATATTTATTTTGTTTTCTCAATATGCGGATGTTTTGCGCAACCAGTTTATTATATTTATTTTCTTCTTGCATATTTTGATTATACGTGTATAATATAATTATTCTGTGATAAATACCGCACAAAAGGAGATAGGATATGAATAAAAAATTTGCCTTTACGTTCGCCGAAGGTGCTACGCATGTAGCTATGCCACCAGTATTTTCTAAAGCAGGCTTTACTTTAGCTGAGGTTTTAATAACTCTTGGTGTAATAGGTGTTGTTGCAGCTATTACCATTCCTGAACTAATGACGGCTTATAAAGCTCATCAGTTGAGGTCACAGTTTTTAAAATCTTATTCTGTTGTGCAGCAAGTTTTTAAACAAATGGAATCTGAAGATATAGCTATTGAGCCTTCTGCATATACTGGTGTGTACGGTCCACAAGTTTTATTGTATAAAGAGTTTAAAAAATTTTTAACAGGATATACTGACTGCGGTACTTGGTCTGTGAAAAGTTATCCTTGTGCTAATGTTAATAAGCTTAATTATAAAACTTTTAATAAAAAGAGTGTAGTAAGTCGTTATTATTTTGATGACGGTCAATTAGCACTTCCGGATGGAACATTACTTATTTTTGAACAGGGGGCAGCTACTGATTATATCTGGGTTTTTGTTGATATAAATGGTTACAAAAATCCGCCAAATGTTTGGGGATATGATTTATTTACATTTGAATTTTTGGACGGTGAGTTACGAACTATGGGTGATAAGCAAACTACTTATAATGATTTATTAAAGTATTGCGACATTAAAAGTGATGATGCTAAAAACGGTATTGCCTGTGCTTATAGAGCTAAAACTGAATCTGATTATTTTAAATGGGTTATTAAAAATGTTAAGTAAATCCCCCTACGGTACGGGGTCGTATCCTCCGGGATTACCCGGGTGACAGCGGCAAATTCGTTTAATTCCGAGCCATCCGCCTTTTAATACTCCGTATTTCTCGATAGCCTGTTTTGTGTACTCCGAGCATGTTGGATAAAACCTGCAAACCTTCGGCGTGAATTTTGAAAACCATTGATAGATTTTTATTAGCGTTAACAATAAATTTTTCATATAATTTCCCTGAAAATTTTTCGTCACTCTGAACTCGATTCAGAGTCTATATTTATAGATTCCGGATCGGTGTCCGGAATGACAATATATTAGTCTGTTATGTATGCATCGCCGATTGTGTCAATTGCTTCAACTTTGATATCTGTAATAAGTTCAGAATATGAGATTACCACAACAGTCGGTATGTGACGTTCAAGAAGCTGATAAAGCGGTAGTCTGATTCTTGGAGAACATAATACTACAGGCTGTCTGCCGCAAGTCTGGTGAGCACGCAACAGAGTTGTGGCGGTTGTTTCAATAAGCTCCTGAACCTGAACAGGGTTAAGTAAAAACATTGTTCCAAGCTCAGTTCTCTGGCAGGAATCATCAAGGATTTTTTCCCATTCAGGAGAAAGAGTCAGAGCATATAATACTTTGTCATCCTGAACATTTGACAGACATATTTGACGTCCTAATGCTGCTCTTAAACGTTCAGACAGAATATCCGGTTCTTTTGAAAATCTTGCGTAGTCACAAAGTCTTTCAAATACAAAGATAATATCTTTTATGGAAACCTTTTCGCGAATCAGGTTAACAAAAATCTTACGAAGGTCACTTGTTGAAATAATTGTCGGAACAAGGTCGTTAACAAGTGTAGGGTCTTGAGAACGTACAAGTTCCATAAGTTTAAGAACATCAGTTTTTGTCATAACTTCATCAACGTGTTTTCTTACGCATTCTTGCAAGTGGGTTACAATAACGTCTGTAGCATCAACTGCAGTGACAAGTCTTGCTGATTTAGCATCTTCCTGGCTTATCCAGTAAGCCTGTGTTTGATATGTCGGGTCAATACCGATAAGCGCATCTTCCGGAACTTCTTTTTTCATAGAGTCCCATTGATCTGCAATTACCATGAACTTACCCGGATAAACATAACCGGTGGCAACCGTATTGCCGCGGATTGAAATCATATATTCATTTGCATCAAGCGCTGATGAATCCATAATACGAATGTTTGGCAGAATATAGCCGAGTTCATCCGTGATTCTTTGACGAAGTGCTGCGATTTTGGCAAGCAATTGACCTTCCTGATCAGGGTCAGCAATTACAAGAAGGTTAGAGCCGACCTGCAAACTTAAAATATCAACCCCTAAGCGTTCGTACATTCTGTTAGGGTTAACAAGGTCTTGCATGTTTTGACGTACATTTTCAAGCTGTCCCAATTGGGATTGAACGTCGGCATTAATAAGTACCTGAAATCCTGCAACAAACAGAGCAATTGCAAATACTATAAATGGCAATGGCGGAAGTCCTGTACCTTGCCAGAACGGAGTGTGACCTGTAAAACCTAATAAAAGCAAAAATGCTGCTGCATAAAACAGCGCATGCGGTTTACTTGTAATTTGTGCTGTAACGTCAGATCCCAAAGACGGGCTTGCAGCTGATGCACGTGTCATAAAGATACCTGCTGCGATTGACATCAACAATGAAGGAACTTGAGAAGCCAGACCGTCACCGATTGTTAAAACTGTATATTTACCGACAGCATCACCGATTTGCATTTGGTTCATCAAACAACCTACGCACAAACCGCCGATAATGTTAATAAGTACAATGATAATACCTGCGATGGTATCCCCTTTTACGAATTTCATCGCACCATCCATAGAACCCATCAGGTTAGATTCTCTTGATAAGTCTTCACGTTTTTTAGTTGCTTCTTCCGGAGATATCAACCCTGCGTTAAAGTCAGCATCAATTGTCATTTGTTTACCGGGCATCGCGTCTAAGGCAAAACGTGCTGAAACTTCTGCGATACGTTCTGCACCTTTTGTGATTACCATAAACTGTACAACTGTGATGATAAGGAAGATTACACCCCCTACAATCATGTTGCCGCCAGTAACAAATGTCCCGAACGCGTGAATAACTTCCCCTGCTTCACCTTTAGCCAAGATAAGACGGGTTGATGCAATTGACAGTACAAGACGGAACATAGTACCAACAAGAATAATTGAAGGGAATGAAGATAATTCCAGTGTTCTTTGTACATAAAGGGCGAACATTAAAAGTACAATACCTAATGTGATATTTAAACAAATACAAATGTTTATTACCCAGTTTGGAAGTTCAACAAGCAGGATAACCAAAAGGAACAGTACAAAGACTGCCATTAAAAGTTCACTTAATTGATTATTATTACCCTCCGGTGCTGCCATTAAATTTCCTTCAATACTTCACTAATTATTGCCAGTTGGGATTCAATTGTTGCATCAATTACCCCGTTTGTAGTTGTAACCAGACATCCGCCTTCAGTAATCGTTTCGTCTGCAACTATTATAATTTTAGCTTCTAATCCTAACGAATCTGCAACTTCAGGAACATCATTTTTTAACATTGCCGCCTGAGACGGATTTACGCGTAAGGTTATTTTAGCTTCTTCTTTAGAAAGTCCTTTCATAATATCTTTTATATTATTTAGAATTACGTCCGGATTTTCAATTGATTCTTTTTTAATGATTTTTTTAGCTATATCAAGACTAATTTCTAAAATATCAGGTGCAATGTTATCGTAGATTTCTTGTTTTGCGTTAAAAAATGCACTAAGAGATTCTTTAACCCTTTCTAAATCTTCTTGTGCAGTCTGCAAACCTTCCTGATAACCTTCTTTTGCGGCGGCTTCTTTAATTGCGGCAGCTTCTTCTTTAGCACGTGAAATCAGGTTTCGGTCATCAATTCTGCGAAAACCTCTGCGTCTGTCGCCTCTGCGGCGTTCCTGGCGTTGTTTAAAGTCAATATTGTCAAGACTGAATAAGTCGATATCTTTTTCGTCATCTTGATTAGATTCGACTTCTTGTTGCGGAACTATTTGCTCCTCTATCCCCTCAGCTGATTTTTTATTTTTCTTTTTTATAATCATGATACAACATTATTATACACTATCAGACAGATGTGTGGCAACAATACTTGCAACTTTTGGCGGTACTTTGTCGTAATATTTACCCTCAATTGCATTGAATACAAGGCGTTTAACCCCAATTCGTTCACGAATTAATATTGTATCTATTTCTTTACTTGAGTATTTAGAAGCTATTTTTTTAAGTCTTAATATAACGTGATTAGGAGTTAGTTCTGTATTTTTAGGTAAGTTCGTTTTGATTTCCTGAAGACAGCGCAGTGCATTTGCTGTTCCTACTCTCTGTGCTAAATCCGGAACTTTCATATACTTGATTACTGTTTGTGCATCTTCAGGGTCAAATTTATTTAATATTGTCTGAACTTTATTTTGATTCATTTTCTTAAACAGCATTGCTACAGTGGCAAGTTTTAATACTTTTGAATCAACTTTAGGGAAATCTACACCGCCTGAACTGTTTGGAACAGCCGGCATGCTTCCTCCTGCTTCCGGCATTGGTGCGCCGGGTTGACCTCCTTGCTGCATTTCCTGAGCCATTCTGTCCATATTGGATTGTGATGCGGCGTATTCCATCAAGCCTTCATCAATTGCGCCTTTATCTTTAAGCTCAGTTATTGCTTCAGTGTAAGCTTTTTTTACGTGGTGTTCTATCAGTTCAAGGATTTTATCATGCGGCAGTCCTTGAGAAAATGTTTGTTTTGCTATTTCAAATATTGTATAAGCAATTTTTTGCATTACAGGATCCCAATACTGCTGAGGGATTCCTGAACGAATCAAATCAACTGATTTGTGAAATGACCATTCTGCAATAATCTGTGTAATAGTAATTGCCTGATCTGTATTGAAATTAAGGTTAGGGTCTTGCGCAAGTGTCTGCCCTGAAAGCATAGCAAAATTACCTAACGTATTTATTACGTATTGTTTTTGGTTATCGTTAAAATCCTGCGGTACAAGTTCTTGAGCTTGTGCGGCAAGATTCTGGGCAAAATTTTCGTAATCAAAATCCGGTGCTGCCATTTTCTAACCTTCCTGAGTTGAACCTTCTTCAATCCAGCTCTTTATTTTATCAGCTGAATCTTCTGTAATTTCACCTGAAATTGCATCTAATGAATCAAGAAGTAAGCCTTCATCAAACTGCGGGATAGCAACTCTTTGCTGCTGGTTGATTAAATCCTGTGCAAGTTCTGATTGACGTTGTGTTAATTGGCTTGCACGTGAATTTATGTCGCTTAACTGACGTTCTTGTTCCATTGCTTTTTGACGAAGTGTTTCAACTTCCATTTCGTTTTCTTCTTTAATTCGTTTAACTTTAGTAGAAATTGCTTTGAATATAATGATTAAACCAAATCCTGAAAGTAATAATGCAAGCCACCAAGGGTTTCCGGTTTCATCAACTTTTGGCAGATTTTGCTGTTTTTCAGGAGTTAAGTACGGGTCATTAGAACTTGTAAATGCAATAGATACATCTGCTGCAGTTACTTTTGGGCTTGCTGCACGTGCAATAAGTTCTTTTAATTCTTCAAGAGTGGTATCTGTCGGAAGATTGTTTTTATCAATTGTGATAGCAATTGATATATCTTCAATCACACCCGGTTTAATGTATTCATTTGTTTGTGTTTTAGTTACACCAAACTGAGTTTCTGTAGCTGTTCTTGAATAATTTCTGTTCTGGCTTGAATCAGTTCCGCCTGTAGGCAGACCGTTTGGAAGGTATGTACTTACTGCATTAATACCTTGAGATTGGTCTTTTGTTTGATCGCCTAAACCTTCTCTAAATGATTGTTCAGATACAGATGCTTTTTTATTCGGATCATACTCAATTGAAAATTTTTCAACAGGAGTTTGACGTAAAAATGTACTTACTGTTGCAACATAATTCCCTGGTCCGACAAGTCTGTCTAACTGTTTTGAAATCTTTTGCTGCATATATTTATCGTTTTCTTCAAGTCTTTGAAGCATTTCATCTTCTGCGTTCATAACACTGTGATAAACATTGCCGTTAGTATCTGTTATTGCAATGTTTTGTGCTTCTAAGCCTGTAACACTGCCAAGTAAAAGATTTGTAATAGCTTTTACTTTTAAGTTATCAAGCTTTTCACCTGACGGAATTACTATTTGAACAGTTGCAGTCTTTGGTTTCGGGTTTTCAAAGTAGCTTCCTGTTTCTGGAATTGAAATAAATACAGTAGCGTTTTGAATTGGCGGAATCTTTTTGATAAGTCTTGCCAATTCTCCGTTCATAGCACGGGCTAAACGGATTCTTTTATCTTCTTTGGTTGATGTAAAATCGCCTTTATCAAAAATTTCCAAACCTACGTTCTGGTCAACAAGACCGCTTTGAACGATTGCAATTAGAGCGTTATCTCTGTCTGTAATTGTACATTTTTTAGTTAAAGTTGAACAATTTTTGGCGTTTAATACAAGTTTGGATTTTGTACCATCCAATTGACGTTCTGCTGTTATCCCCTGCTTTGCCAGAAGTGCTTGAATTTCAAGTGCTTTACCTAAATTATCGGTTGTTAAAAGGTCTACATTACTTTTTAACGGCTCGCCGCCAACGACATTTTTTGAATCATCTTTGCTGCCGCTTGCTGCAACCATTGCGCCAACTATAACCAGCACAAGTATTAGAACAACCCCGCCGATTATTCCATATAATAAAGGTTTATTTTCTGTAATTTTACTAAAATCCATCTGAAGTCCCGCTTTTGTCTGATTTTGATTAATGTTACATTAAAGAGGATTTATACTGAAATTTGAGAAATTCTGTCGTAGGCGTTAATAACTTTACCTACCATTTGAGTGGCTATACTTACAGAAATTTCTGATTTTGACATTGCTGTCATAACGTCATGGATATCAACATTTTTGTTTCCTGACATAACGTCTTTTAACAAATTATCAGGTGCATTCGCTTCAGCGTTTAAGTTTTCCATCAGCCCTGTAAATACCTGTTTAAAGTCAGGACTTTCAGGAGATTCAACTCGGCTCATACGGGCACTTGGCATTTTTGAACCTATTCCGGTGTCAAATTTTGTGTGCTGTATTCTTGAAGCTAAATCGTATTGTGGAAAATTGCTTTGCATAAATACTACCTCTCTATTTTATATTACCTTATTTGAAGCCTTTTTTTCAACTTTTATAAGCAAAAATCAATCAAAAGGAGTATACATAATATTTTACGGGATTTTACATACTTCATATTTAATGATATTTATTTAAAAATCCATATAAGAGTAGCAAATTAATTTATGTTTGGTTTTTTGTATAAAAAAGTTATGAAATGGAGGTAATATAATCAATGAATACAATGTTAATGATAGGCAGAATGGTTGGTCCTGAAAATTTTTCGCAAATGCGTCAGGTATATAAAGCTTTACAAGCTAATAAGGCAGGAACTTATTCAGCACATTTCGTTTTTGATAATGCTTCAAGAGATGCTTTTATGAAGATGGCAAACTCTTCAGATGAACTTTCAGAATCTTTAGCAAAGGCTATGCCAAATACAAGTTCTGATAAAGCAAAACATATACTCGATGTAGTAATTCAAAAGTTTAATGCAGAACCTTTATTAAACGTATTGAGAGAAAAACACTCTTTAGATTTTGGGCTATTTGTAGTTCCTTTTGAAAAGAAAGTTGCAAAATTAAATAATAATGCAAGTGCTGCAATTTCTATGAATTCACTTACAAGAGTTGGAGAAGATATTGTGCAAGAAGGTTCGGCAAAAGTATTAACTAATAGTGCCGGTAAGAAAATTAGATTTAATGTTGTGGGTGAATCAGGTGCAAAAATTGATACAGAGGTAACTCTTTCTAAAATAAATGAAGCACGTACTGAAAATTTTGATATGGAAAATTTCATAGATGATATTCCGAATATTGTGAAATATTCAGAAACTGATGGTGTTGGAAATCTTCAAGCTGAACTTAAAACCGACGGATTAATAAAAGAAGCTCGTTTGGATTATAGTATGCCTTCAGAAGTCTTTGATTCTATGGCTAAACAATCAACAGACGGTGAAGTTAAAAAGTTTGGTGAATTTTTATCAATGGCAACTGAAAAACACAACGCTGTAGATGAATTAGATATGGAAACTTTGTTAAAAGAAGTTCGAAAACAGGTAGAAGAAGAAATGCGTTCAGGTATAGATTTAAATTTGAATTAATTATTGTTTAAGATAAAAAAGAACCGTTATAAACGGTTCTTTTTTGTTTGTCATATAACATTTATGCAAATTCTTATATTTACTATATAATTTTTTATATCAATTACATTTGGAGGATATATGGATAAAGTTTTTTCTGGTCAAATCACGTTGCTAAAAGCTTTTGCAATTATGCTTGTAGTTTCCGGACATTTAGAATTTTCTATTTTAGGAATGTTTCCTCCTTATTCTTTTCAACTTGCGTTATTTTTCTTTATATCAGGAATGTTGTTTAAAGATAAATATTTAGATAATGTAAGAGAATATTTTACTAAAAGAGTAAAATCATTACTTGTGCCGTATTTTGCTTATGAGGCTGTATATTTGGGAATTACATTTGCTTTAGTTCCTGTCATAGGAGAGTTTTTCGGTGAACCTGTCAGTCTGAAAAACTTTTTTATAACTCCTTTTCTAAACGGACATCAGTTATATCTGTGCGCGCCGTTGTGGTTTGTGCCGCAGTTATTTATGACGCTTATTGCATTTTTGTTCTTGATGAGAATTTTGAGAAATTTTGATAACAGATGGATTAGTCTTGTATTCTTTACAATTTTAGGATTTTGCACTATTCCGGTTTGGAAACACGTTTCCCATACTCCAATTGCTCTTATTGTTATGAGAACGGCTTTTTCTTCGTTCTTTGTTTATCTCGGGCATTTTTATGTTAAGTACATAAAAGACAGATATGATATTTTTTCACCAAAATGGTTGGGCGGTATTATTGTTTTTCAGTCATTTTTATGGCTGTTTAACAGAGATTTTAATCCTGAACATGGCATCGGACTTTCTTATGTTTTAGTTTGGGGCAGATTTGATTCTCAACTGATAGTTCCCGTATTGACATCTATTACAGGTATATGGGCATCTTTATTGGTTGTAAAACTCCTTCATCCTTATTTAAAAGATGTGAAATTTTTACAGCAGATGGGGAAAGTTACTTATCATATTATGGCAAATCATGTTCTTGTGATGTACTTGATGACTTTGTTACTGTTTAAACTTACAGGAACTCCGCTTTCTGATAAGGGTGATAAAATTTATTCAATTTTCAATCCGGTTCAAACAACTTATGTATACTTTGTTGTTGTAATGCTTATTACAACTTACCTGGGAGTATTTCAACAGTTTGTTTGGAGGAAATTTATGGAAGTTTTAACCAGACAACAGCATACGGATACATCAAAAGCCTTGTTTTAGTGTCTTTTAATGAAACTTTTAATTTAAATTCATCGCCTGTTAAGACATTTTTTAAGTAAACATACTGATTATTTTTTATCGCTTTTAAAAGTACATCTTTTGGCAGTTCGATTTCTGCTGTGAATCTTTTATCTGAAAGGTTATTTACGATTAAGTATTTTTCGCCTTTGTAGCTTCTTAAGTATGCAAATATGTATGGACGTTTGGTTTTTAATACAGTCAATGTTCCACGTCTTAGGGCAGGAATTTCTTTTCTTAGTTCAATCATTTTTTGAACTTTATGGAAAATTTTACCGCTGTATGTTTTGTTGGTTGAAGCTGCATCATAAAAAGACTTTTTGGTTAAAGTTCCTCTATTTATATCCCGGCTGTCAAAAACAGAAAGCAGTTTAATTTTACTTTTAAATTGGTTTTTCTTTCTTAAGTCAGCACTTTTTTTAGCGTTTGCAAAGTTATTTGTTGCGCCTATTTCGTCCCCGTAATATATAATAGGAATCCCCGGCATTGATAAAAGCACGGAAAAAGCCATTTCAATATGGTCATGATTTCCGTCTAAGAAGTTTGCCATTCTGCCGGATACACCAAAACCTTTTCTAAACGGTGCTCCTTTTGGTTCAAGCGCTTGATAAATAAGCTCGCGCATCTCAGGGGTTACCATCTCAAGTGTTAGTTCATCATGAACCCGTAAAAATGTCGCCCAGCTAGCAGATTCAGGTATATTTGGAGTCTGTTTTACTGCATCTTTAAAGTATTTGCTGTCTTCTGTTATAAAACTTGCCCAAAGTGCAGGCATGTACGGGAAATTATAAGCAATTTGAACTTCATCTGTACGTTTTAAATCTCTTGTTTTATCATCAATAATTGTTTCGGTTTTACGTTCTGTACCAAAATACGGTATGACATCTTTCGGAAGCTGGCAGGCTTCTGCTTGAAGTACAGTTCGCGGAGCTGTGGCTTGTAAATACAAACTTAAAACTTTAATTATTGAATGTGTTTTTGGAAGATTTTCTGCGTTTGTTCCGGATTCTTTTATAAGGTATGGGATAGCGTCAAGTCTGAAAATATCCACCCCTAAGTTTGCCCAGTAATTCATTGTTTCAAGGTTGTAATACAAAACCTCCGGATTTTCCCAGTTTATATCTAATTGGAAAGGGTAAAAAGTGTGATATAAGTAATAATCTTTACCCGCAATTGTGACTTTTCTGTAATTGTTTTCGGTTATTTCAGGAAATATCAAGCGGCGCTTGCTTATTTTTCCGTCATCTTCTTTGTATTCGGTAACTGTGCCAAGTTTTTCATCAACGTATTTTGTATATTCAGGCATAGTTTCACGGGTAACAAAGTAATCAAGTTTATCTGTATCGCCTTTCAAGGCTGATTGAAACCATTCGTGCTGGTCAGAAAAATGATTTAAAACTAAATCTGCTTTTATATTGAAACCTTTGGATTTGGCTTCTTTAATAAATATTTCAAATTGAGGTTTCCCGCCTAAATCTTTCCTTATGTTTTGCGGGTTTTTTACATCAAAGCCTGCATCTTCCATTGGAGAATCTGCAAACGGAAGCATATAAAGTGTGGTTACACCAAGCTGTTTTAGATAGTCTAACATCCCGATAGTATCTTTAAATTGATTAGGCTTTTCAGGGGTTAGTGTTCCAAACTGATCAACATAAAACATATAAATAACTTCGTCTTTATACCAGTCATTAGGACGGCTTAAGTCTTCTTGTTTAAGCGTGTCGGAGCGTTTTTGTTTTGTCGTTTTTGCAATTTCTGTTATCTTTGAAAAGATTTCTTCTACCCTGTCTGAACCGTAAATTTTGGAGATTTCCGCTTTGAGTTCTTTTTCTATTTTTGGGGAAATAACCGGAGATTCCAGTTGAAGATAAACACCGCTTCCGGTATCATCTGTAATTTGTGGTAAATCTTGTGCAAATGTACTTTGCGAAGTAATTAAAAAACCTAAAATGATTGATAATAAAAATTTTTTATTCATATCAAACCTATCTCTGGTCTTCAAGCTCTTTTCTCAAATCATCAACGGAAACCCTTACAATCGGGGAGTTTTCGTCTTTTTTTAGAACACATTGTTTAATTCCGGATTGAACAATAAATCTTTTACATAATATACAAATGAAATTATGTCCCCAAATATAAATAGTTGCATCTTTGCATCTGTCCTGACCTGCTTGAATTATTGCGTTTTGTTCAGCGTGAATTGAACGACAGGTTTCATATTTAGTACCTGATGGAATATTGTTTTTCATCCTGTAGCATTCGCCGCGTTCAACGCAGGATTCTACTTTTGAAGGTGTACCGTTATAACCGGTTGCTTTAATTTTTTTATCCTCACCGACAATTACAGCACCAACCTGTGCTCTTAAACAATTTGAGCGAGTTGCGCAAGTTTTTGCTAAATCCAGAAAATATTCATCCCACGGTTTGATTTCCATAATCCGAGCCCCCTAATATCTGTTGTTTCTAATTCCTGTTGTAATAAGTGAGATATTATATTTGTCGGCAAGTTTTGCGATTTTTGTCGAATTAGCACCGTCACCGGCTTCTATAATAAGTCCGATTCTACCTTGAATTGCTGCATTTATTACTTCTTCATTTTCTATAACTCCGTCCAATGCCAGAACAGCCTCTTTTGAGTTTTCGCAAGCTAAATCCATAGCCGCTTCTGCTGCGTCAATGTTGTTTGTTCTTCCCTGTACAATGGCTTTTACCGCTAAATCTTTTGCAATAATTGCAGACTTGCTTTTTGCATATTTTGAAATCTTCCAGGCAAAAATTGCGTCTTCCGCAAGCTGCTGGGTTGGTTTGGTTTTTCCTGCAACTTTAAAAGATGATTTTGTAAGTTTTGATTGGTTTTGTTCCTGAACAAGGTAGCCAAACGGAGTAAGTTTAACATCTTGTGTATTAAATCCTAAAACCTCTTGTAACGGGCTTTTTATTTGAATAACATTGATATTGCTGTTTTTTGTTAAATAATCAAGCGCTTTTTTCTCAAACTGAACTGCGATAAGGTTTCTAACTTTCATTGCAGTAACTTGTTTTGCAATATCTTCTGTTACCTCTTTACTGAAACCGATTGTTCCGTCTGTTAATACCATCGGGTCAGTATCAATAACTTTTTCAAAAGCATTTATGGCACTGCTTCCTAAAGCCGCCGCGCAAATTTGGTTTTCTTTAGCAACTGCTGAAGCGTTTACATCGAAAAATTCAGCTAAAATTTCAACAACTTTTGATAAATTAAGGTAATCAATATATTCTAACGCTTCGTTATCGCTTAAAATTTCATACTCAATACCGTTTTCAACAGGAGAAATCGCTGCAGCTTGTGTAATATTTTCGCCAAACGGCAATTCTTTAAATTCATTTATTTCAATATTATTCATAATATCCCTCACTTACACCGCGATAGTAGCATAAACTAATTATGCTATCAAGTTAATAAATCTTAAACTTTATGGTTGAGATTATTATAAATTTCTTGATAAATTCGCATGTCTTTAATATAATTAAAGTTGTTTAAAACAATATGAGGGAAAGATGGCTATAAACAATATGAATGACGGTATGGGTAAAAAGATTGTAGAAGCATTAAAAATGCAGACTTTAGATCATTCTGACGGTGAAGTTTTTATTAATGAAGCATCTGATGATATAGTTGAAGATACAATGTCTGTTGAATCTGAAACAGATGCATCTGAAGATTCTTTTGTTAATAATGAACCGGAATTTGTTCAACACCCTTCTGAATTGCAGATGAAAATACAATCTCAATTGCAGTTTCAAGCGGCAACTCAGCCTCAATCAATTGTAGATACAGCTTTTCAGCAAAGTCTTGTTCAAAATTTAGGAACTTCAGCTTATGCTCAGGTTCAAGACGATTTTGACTACCCTGCAAATGTAGCTGTTTTAAAACAGCTTATTGCAAAACTTCCTTCAGGTGTGTCAAAGCAGACAGGTGCTTTAATCATTAAACAGACAATGGAAGCTCTTGGTATTTCTATGGGAACTGTGTTACAAGAAGCTAAGCATGTTCAGGAAACTTTAACAAATAATTCTGTTGAATGCCAGAATAATATCGTTGAATACCGTAAACAAATAGGTATTTTAGAAGCTAAATCTCAAAACTATCAAAGACAGGCTGCTGTTATGAATGATATTATTAACTTATTTATTCAGACAAGATAGTTTAAGCTACTTTATAAGAGAATGAAGAAGTGATATGTTTATCAATCATGCCGCGGCAAGATTCCATTTCGGCATTGATTTCTTTAAGCTGTTGTTCAAGTGCTTCTTTTTGCATATCAAGTTTTTCTTCAAGAAGTTTCAATTTATATTGACGCTGTTGAAGCTTTTTAGCAATCATTGTATCGGATTCATAATCGGTTCCAACTTGAAGCAGATTATTTGCTGAGTTTTGAGCAGTCATTTTTGCCTGTGTAATCAATTGCAATTTCCATTCGCAATTTGATTGCATTAACCTTAGCTGCCTTAATCTGATGATACCGATTAGTAATCCCATTTTGTTTTCCGCCTTTACCTTTTTTGATCGAGGTTTGAACCTTTTAAGAAATTATGCTGGCTGTTTTCGGCTATCAACTGCTCCATTTTATTTAATTGGTGCCTGTGATAATTAAGCCTGTATTGTGCCATTCTTAATTTCTTTTTTACCGTCAAAAAATCTTTTATTCCTTCTACAAATGAATTTGCCATTGACTGAACCGGATTTTTTCTGATCATATAATTCTTTGTATAAATCAGGAAGTCCAAGATTCTTTTTAGATATACGTCTAGAGTTTCGCGAAACATAATGATTCCTTACACTTTAGACCTACATATATTTAAAAACATTGCGCGGGCGGAAATTGATATTTTTTATATATCATACGTAATATTTCTTAATATTTTGGTCTTTTTCGTAATACTTTACCCTTAAATATACGGCATAAAATTCTAAAACTTTAATTATAAGTTTTGAATAGCTTTACTGTCGCTGTCGATACCTTCTTTAAGCATTTTTTTTGCTACATCACCTTGTGTATCAAGCATTTTACAAACTGTTTCGATGTTTCTTACTTTAGTTGAAAGAATAGTATCAGCGTTTGCTGTAATATTTCCTGATATATTTTGATATGCAGCTAAAGCAGCTGATGTTGTACCTTGCATTAAGTTACCTAAAACAGTAGTTCCAGCGCCGTATACACCTAAATATGGTGAAATAGCTGTTAAGATACCGCCAAAACCTGAGATACAGCTTGCAAACGGCATAACAATATTTGAGGCAATTTTTCCTAAGCCTGTACCTGTTCCGATACCGTAAGCCGCGGCACTTGTAATATCGGCAAGTCCGCTTACACTTGAAGCGTAACCTGTTGCTTGACCTGATGTAGGGCTTCCCCAACCGTTAAGTATTGATGAAGCTCCGCCTGTAGATAGTCCGTAGATTGAACCGATTGAAGCTGCACCGCTTGGAAATCCTGAATAATTATATAAAGAGTCAACGCCGTAAGATGAGCCGGTATTTGTCTTAGAATAGTATGAAGTACCTGAAATATTCATTGTTTCAGAACTTCCAAACAGTGTTGCAAATGAAGACGGAGCAAGTAAACTTGCCATATTGTATAAGAAGCCGCCGGCTGATTCAAAACCTGTACCAGTTCCGCTTCCTGATACTGTAAGGTCGCGTAATCTGTCATAAGTTTCCCACATCTGGGCTTTTGCGGCAGAACTTGCATCTCCGAATCTGTTTGCTATTACTAAGTTACTATCGTTTTTATAAGACATTTTAACCTCTTTGTGTAAATAATTATTATTTTACTAGCTTTCAAATGTTTTGAATGTGCCTTCAATGTTTTTAGAAATGATTTTGTGAACGGCATCCATTTCTGTTTGAAGGGCGTTTTGTTCAGTATCAAGAGCTTTCAATCTTAATTCAAGTGTTCTGTCTTCTGTTTGAATTTGTTCTGTTTTTGCGTTGATGTCTTGAACTTTTTTCTCATAAGTCTGCTGAGCGTAATTATACTGATTCATTGCATCTTGATAAGCATTATCATCCGTAACACTTGTTGCCTGCAAGTCATATACTACACTTGAACCTTCAAGCTGTAATGATGTAGCTCTTCCGCTCGGATCATATTCTATAATACCGTATTTGGAAAGTTCTTTATTTGTTGTTTGATAATCTGCATAGTATGAGTGAAGTGCATATGATGGATTTTGTCTGCATGCTTCAAGTGAATCATCTGTACTTGCTGTTTGAGAAACAAAATTCACTTCATTGCTGTTATCTGTCCACATATAAATGTTATCAAGTGCTGACACGTCACCATTTAATCTGTAATTTTGCCAGTCTTTAGCAAGTTGAGTATCCGGCCAATCTTTTGCAATTTGATCTAACTGTGCACTATAAGTTCCCCAAGAACCGGTAGAACTTGTGTCTGTTCTATCAACTGTATTTAAGCAAGATAATTTTTTTGTGCCAACCATGTAGTAGCCTTCTTGTCCTTCTACAGGTGCAACAAATTGAACTTGCGGATTAGATTTTGTATTCCTGATACCTGTGTATTCGGATATTTGAGAATAATAAGTTACATATGAATTATAATTTATACCGTCAACATCTGTATAATCGGCGTTTTGAATATCAGAGATAGTCTGTGTTGAATCACCGTTTTTGAATGTATACTGAGTTGTAGTAAAATCAGTGGTGCTAGGTGCTGTTGGAACTTCCATACCATATAGTTGATTCCAAAGTTCTGAACTCTGGTTGGCAAGAGCGGTTCTTGCCTGATTTATTTGCTGGCCTTCGTATTCAACGTTAGTTTTTCTTGCTGCCAGTGAAATCCATCTGGCTTGTGATGCTGCCATGCCCATTGTGCACTATCTCCTTCTAATTTCTTTTTTATTCTGCCTTTTTCAAGGTTTTAATTATATTTTTTTAAAAGTCAATATAATCTATTCAAATTATACGGTATATATTAATATTTATGAATCGATTTTGTTAAAAATCAACTATATAGTTGATTTTTTGAGCCGGTAAAATAATTTATTTCTTAAAAACTTTACAGAATTTTTATTTTTCTGATAAAATACTGTTATACTGAATTTAATGAAAGGTATATAATGAAATTTTCTTCATCGTTTAAAGTTGGATTATTAACCTTAGTTGCGCTGGTATTATTGGTTGGAACTGTTTTGAAAGTAAAGGGCAGAGCCTTTTCTTCTGCTGAAAGGGTTGAAATTCAATTTAAAGATGTTAACGGCTTAAGACCAGGTGCAGGTGTCCAGATTATGGGGCTTAAAGTCGGTCAGGTTGAAGAAATTATACCTATAGTCAAAGGTGAAGAAAGTTACGTTAATGTGAAATTTGTTATCACAGATCCGAATGTGAAAATCCCGAGAGCATCATCTTTTTCAATTCAGCAGTCAGGTTTAATCGGCGAGTTATTCTTAGAAATTACTCCGCCAAAAACTATGGTTATTTATATACCAATGAAGGACAGATATCTTTTACATAAAAACGACCCGGTTCAGATGAAATTAAGTGACAAATATTACGATGTCGGCTTGATTAAATCCGTTGATGTTGTTTCAAAAGATTCGCTTCCATATAATTATAAAGGAAATATTAAAACACCTTATGCGTATAAAGTTAGTTATTTTATAAATCTTCCGGGGTTGATTTTACCGGACTTTTTAACAGGTTCAGCGGTATCAGACGGAGAATCTCACAAATTAAGACTTGTTCCGCTTGACGAAATGCCGCTTGCTTATCCAAAGCAAAATTCACCTTATACAATTATTGAACCTATGAGATTGTCTGACTTTATGGATTGGCAGTATAAAGCAGCTGAAACTTTAACTGAAACCAATAAAAAAGTTAATGAAATTCTTACAGATGACACAATCGCTGATTTGAAAAAAACGATTGCTAATTTGGATGCTTTGACAGCTAAATCTAATGAAACTCTCGGCAAAGTTGATACATTGTTAGAATCTTCAAAATCAGATATTGAACTATTGCTTACAATGACCCAGCAAGCTACAGATGATTTTTCAAAACTTTCTCATAATGTTAATAACATAATCGGCGATGCTCAGTTTAAGAAAACTATGATGTCTACAGCAGACTCTGTTGACAGACTTGCGCAAAATCTTAACAAGGTTATGGATGCGGCTGATGCTGAACAAACCGGTAAAAATTTAAAAATTATAGCTGAAAATCTTTCACAAATCAGTGAAAGCGTAAATTCTATGACAAAAGATGATAAGCTGAAAAATCAGTTAACAAATGCTATTACTAATGTAAATTGTGCAATGGCAGAGGTTGCAACAGCGCTGGATACAGTTAACAGAGTTAATCCTGCTAACCCTAATCAGGCATCAGATTTACAGCAAATTGTTAAAGATACAGTTGTTACGACTTCAAACTTGAGAAAATTCTCAGATAAATTGAACAAAAGATTCTTATTGTTCAGATTGTTATTCTAAAATATGTTAAATTTAAAGACAAAAATTACTCAAATTCACTACCAAAGAGAACCAGAAGGAATTTTATTTGATTTTTTGAAGTTCTGTTCGTTTTTTTACGGAATTGGAAGCGGTTTAAAAAACTTTTTCTATGATAAAAAATTTATAAAACCTAAAAAAGTTGATGCTTATGTTATTTCAGTCGGTAATATGACAACAGGCGGGGTTGGTAAAACTCCTGTTGTTGCGGAAATCGCAAAGTTTGTAATATCAGCAGGTAAAAAAACAGCTATAATTTCGCGCGGCTACGGCGGTCGTTTGAGTAATCGTAAAATCAATATGATTTCAGACGGTGAAAGAATTTATTTTGATGCTATTCAAGCCGGTGATGAGCCATATATGCTTGCTGAAAATACTCCGGGCTGTTATGTGTTTACCTGCAAAGACAGATATATGGCCGCTAAATATGCTGTTGAGAAATTCGGAGTTGAAGTTATTATATTAGATGACGGATTCCAGCATAGAAAACTTCACCGTGATATGGATATTGTTTTGATGGATAGTGTTAAAGGGTTCGGAAATGAAAATTTACTTCCTGCAGGACCTTTGCGCGAAGGCCCTGAAGCGCTTGAACGTATTGATAAGTTTGTTGTAGTAAGCAAGAATTTTAACCACGAAACAGCAGAAAAAGTTGCAAAAATTATGCAAAAACGTTTGAATATCCCTACTATGGTTTGTTATACTGAACCTGATTATGTTTATAATATTAAAAACGGGCAAAGACTTATGGAAGGACTTGCTGTTACTGCAATGAGTGCTATAGGACAGCCTCAGCAGTTTTATGATTTTTTGAAAGATTTTGAAGTCGTAAAAACTATAACTTTTGATGACCATCATCAATATACACCGGGGGATATTGTAGGAGTATCAGGAAGTATTATTACAACAGAAAAAGATGCGGTAAAGCTTGCAAGATTTGATAGAGATAATATTTATGCTCTTAAATTAAAAACAGTTATTGATGTTAACAAGCTTTTGAGCTAACCCCGCGGAGCTGAATAATATCGCTTACTTTAGGTTATAATTGGTAGCATAATACAGTACGAAGTACCCTTGTCTTGGATTATCGGCGGGTCGACCGGCTCATCGCAGCTCTCCCCTGTACGAACT
>CASLVD010000004.1 GCA_949398305.1 uncultured Candidatus Melainabacteria bacterium
AAAACGAGCCTGTGATGCACTCATGCCCATAATGTAATCCTTTCGTTCTGAGTTTCCTATAATACGTTTATCGGCAAGTAATATAATAATCTTTAGGATTTTTAATAGATATGTTACATTTATTTACATATACAATCATTAAATAATACTTAACTTCAATAACAAAAGTTTATTTTTGAGTTAAAATGTAAGAATAAGAAAGGGAATATTATGTGGGATTATTCAGAAAAGGTTATGGACCACTACAGAAATCCGCGCAATGTCGGTTCAATTGACAATGCTGATGCTGTAGGGGTTGCAGGCTCACTTACATGCGGAGACCAGTTAAAAATATATTTAAAAATAGAAAATAATATAGTTACAGATGCTAAATTTCAAACTTTCGGCTGCGGGTCAGCAGTTGCAAGTTCAAGCATCCTAACAGAAATGATTATCGGTAAAACTCTTGACGAAGTTAAAAAAATTACCAATAAGGATATAGCAGATGAACTCGGAGGACTTCCGCCGGAAAAAATGCACTGTTCTGTTATGGGTTACGAAGCTTTGGAAGATGCGTTAAAACACTACAGCGCGGACGGTTATGTTGATTTAGATGAAATTCTGGACGAACATTACGGAACAAATAAAAAAGAAAAAATGGTTTGTACCTGTTTTGAAGTTACAGAAAATGCAATCTGGGATGCCATAAAGCTTAACGGACTTAAAACAGTTGAAGAAGTAACAAATTACACAAAAGCCGGTGGTGCTTGCGGAAAATGCAAATCTGCGATTCAAGATATCATTGATACATACTACAACAAGCAAAAATCTGAAGTTGATAAACTTACTCCGACTCAGTGGATTTTAAAGGTTAACAATGTCATAGAAACCCAAATTTCACCGGAACTTCAAAAAGACGGCGGTGATATTGAGCTTGTTGATATCAAAAACAAAAATATATATGTAAAACTTAAAGGCAGATGTTCCGGCTGTAAAAATTCTACAATGACATTGAAAAGCTTTGCAGAAAAGACTTTACAAGAATCTCTCGGAACTGATATTACCGTTATTGAGGTAAAATAATATGACAAACAAATTAATATATTTAGATAATAACGCGACAACAAAAGTTGATGAACGTGTACTTGAAGCAATGATGCCGTATTTCAAAGAAGAATACGCCAACCCTTCAAGTATGTATGACTTTTCACGAAAATCTTCAAACGCGATTAAAGAAGCTCGCGGAGTGATTAAAGACTTTGTCAACGCAAAAGATGAAAAAGAAATAATTTTCACCTCCTGCGGTTCAGAAAGTGCTAGTACAGCTATTCGCGGTGTTCTAAATTACGACAGAAATAAAAAACATATAATTACAACAAAAGTTGAACATCCTTGTGTTTTAAACTTGTATCAAACTTTAGAAAAGCAAGGTTACAGCGTAGATTATATCGGAGTGGATTCAAACGGAGAACTAAACCTTGAAGAACTTGAAGCTGCAGTAAAAGATGATACAGCTTTGGTTTCTGTAATGTGGGCAAACAACGAAAACGGGGTCATTAACCCTATCGGAAGAATTTCAGAAATCATAAAATCAAAAAATAAAGATACTAAATTCTTTGTAGATGCAGTTCAAGCAGCAGGAAAAATTCCGATTGATGTTCAAGCTAACGGAATTGATTTACTTGGAATTTCAGGTCATAAATTCCACGCTCCAAAAGGAATAGGCGCACTTTATATTAATTCTAAAACAATGATAACTCCTTTAATTGCAGGCGGTCATCAGGAACGCGGCAAACGTGCAGGAACCGAAAATACGCCTTACATTGCAGGTATTGCAAAAGCCGCAGAGCTTGCTGTTGACGGGCTTCAATACGAAGCAACAGAAATTAAGCGTTTAAGAGACAAACTTGAATCGAATATTATAAACAAAATTTATAACGCAAGACTTAATACAAGTGTCGCAAACAGAGTTCCAAACACCACAAATATCGGGTTTGAATATATTGAAGGTGAATTAATTCTTCTTCATTTATCTGATCTGGGAATTTGTGCATCTTCAGGTTCAGCCTGCACATCCGGTTCACTTGAGCCAAGCCACGTATTAAGAGCAATGAATGTTCCGTTTACTGCAATTCACGGCAGTATACGCTGGAGCTTGAGCAGGTTCACTACAGAAGATGAAATTGACTTTGTAATTGAAAAATTACCTGCTATTATTGACAAAGTCACTGCAATCTCTCCTTATCAAAAAGAACTTCAAGCTTTAAAAGAACTTCGAAAATAAATTATAATTGAACAGTTTAACTACAATAAAAGTGCTACGTAATCAAAACATAGCACTTTTGTCTTACGGAATTTGAAGCATTTTCCCGATTAAAAAAACTCCTGATTTGATGAATTGGTTTCGGTTTCAAAAAATTTTATCCTGAGCCTAAGGAGTTTAAATATGAAAAAACTTATAATTTTCTTATCACTAATTCTTTGCACTCAAGCCGCAATCGCAGGACCAAACAGCACTATTCTCGATAAAATCGAAAATTCAATTTTTGGATTTACATATTCAAATGAATCTGAAACCGCAAGATTAAACCGTATAGAAGAAAATGTTTACGGCAAAAGTTCTACAGGTCAAACACAAACCCGTGTTGCAAAACTAAAAAAAGACCTTGCAGCAGACTTGATGGGACAAGAAATTGAACCTAAAGAAGATACATTTAAACAAGAAGAGGATTCGTGGGTATTTGCAAAAGAGCCTGTAGAAAGTACTAAAATGGATTACCCTGCAATAAATGATTTGGAACAACAAGTATTTAAAAAAGAGTTTAAAGATCAAAATATAAAAACCCGTTTAACAAATTTAGAGAAAAAAACTTTTGGTAAAAGCTATGACAGTGAAGATTTATCAACCCGTGTAGACAGACTAAAAGCTGAAATAAAACCTAAAAACTTTATGGCAAATAAAATTGCACAGCAGGAAAATAACTTCTATGACGGGGATATAGGAAGACTTGACCAGAATTATCATCTAAATCAATACGGCAGTGATACTTTTGATTACGATTCAATAAACAGACAAAGCGGAATGAGCTATCCTGATTACGCTGAATACGATGACTATTACGGCAATTCATCAAATGTATTTAAGCCGTCAAAGCCGTTAAATATTTCAACTATTGAAAAAACTTTATATAAAACAAAGTTTGAAAACGAGCCAATGCAGGCAAGACTTTCCCGAATTGAGTCAAGCGTATTTGGTACTGTATTTGCAAATGACAGCGAAAGCGAAAGGATTTCCAGAATTTCAAGCGCAATTAACGCTCAAAAATCAGCAAAACGATATGACAGCAACAAATTCGGTCAGAATATGGCAACCGCATTTCAAATTGGCACGCTTATTCTGATGGTACTGGCATGTATTTTATAATGTTGAAACCTTATTCAGCCGGAGCGTCAACCGGTGGAACTTTCTGTCCTGCATTTTGAACAGCATTTTTAAACAGATTTTTCAAATTTTCTACATTCTGCTTAGAATTTTCTTTTGCATTTTGAATATCTGTTTTAACTTGTTCAATATCTTTTTTAGCAGTTTCGGCTTTATTTTTCTGTGTTTCTATTATTTTATTCACGTTATTTTTAACATTTTCGGCATTATTTTTTGCATTTTCTACCCGATCAGTAATATTAGTTTTCACAGCATCTTTAGCATTTTGCAAATCTTTCTTAAGATTCATTTCCGAAGTATCACAAGTAGAAAGCCATTTGAAGCTTTTAACTGATGAAGAGCTTTCAACAGGGCCATTGAATACAACTTTAAAATCCTTATATGATTTACTGCCGTTACTTAATTCTGGTATCAAAGCTGTGTTTTCATTTGCAGGATCAGATGTAAGTTGTTTTAAGATATTTGATGTCATAGCACCGAATTTTGGGATATAAGATAACAATTTTTCTGCAGTCAAATCACCTAAAGGTCCAAGAACTGATACAACTTTTGATTCTAAACGTCCTAAGATTATTAAATTAGCAGAATTTGGTAAAATATTATAAGTTCCGTGCACGTGATATGCCATTAAAGACCCTGCAACTATAATTTTGGAAAGATTAGCACTGCCGTTAGATAGTGTCATATTACCTTTTATGTATTTGAACTTATCAGCTTCCTGAACAGTTGCAAATGTTGACATCGCAGAAAGTGCAGATTTTAACACTGAATTTGAGGAAACATTTTGAGCAAGAACAAGATTTTCCAAACGTCCAATGCTTAAGAATTTTCCGTCATCAATATTAAAATCGACATTACCTTTCATTGATTGGATAATTTCTTTATCGGTAAGACCTTGCATAGTAAGTTTTGTACTGAATCCTAAAACACCAGTTAAAGCGTTTTTAATACCAACGGCACCTTCTACGGCTTTTGTAGAATTCAAACCGTTACCGCTCAGTTCCAATCCGATTTTTGAAGTGTTTATATCATATGATAACTTACCTTTAACATCACCATCAAAAGCTTTACCTGACAAATCTGTCAGATAAAATTTTGAATAATCTTTTAGTGAAAAAGTTCCGGACAAATCAGTTGCGACAATACCTGCGGATTTAAATTGTCGTGCTGTTGCAGTACCATTAAGAATTTTACCTGATAAATCTGCAACTAAATCTTTAATCGCAAAATCAAAATCTTTCATTGAAATATCAACCAGATTAACGGTTCCGCGCATATTCGGATTCATAACATCACCAATAACAGATACAGATCCGTTTGCTGTTATATTGGAATTAGGTACACCCCATATCGGAAATGAAATTTCATTAGGTACAGCTATATTAAGATTTAATCTTGGTGAAGAATACAATTTGGTAACTTCGCCGCTAAGTTTTGCCAGAGTTGTTTTATCATTTGAGATTCCTGTATTTGAAAAGCTTAAAGAATCACCGATGATTTCGATATTTGAATGAATTTTTGTATCTTGGCCTTTTAATGCGTCCGCATCAATTAAAGATACATAATTATTTTTATCAGCATTAAGATTAATTTTAATATTCTGAGCTTTAGCGTTTCCTGTAATGTTTATATTTAACGGTAACTTACCCTGATAAGAAATTAAATTCCTAAAATCAGCAGGTAACATAGCTGCAATATCAGCACTGTTTAAATTACCGGTTGCGGCAATATCAATATTCATTTTATCGTTAATATAATTTTTCACTGCACCTTTTATATCAACTCTTGAATTATTGAGCATTAGATATGAATTTTTTATATTAATATCTTTACTGTCAATCAGCACATTTGTTTTTGGAACAGAAACAACAGCTGAAGGGTTATTAATAACAAGCGAATTAATATCAACATTGCCTGATGCAGTTTTACCGTCATAAAGAATTTTTACAAGTGCATTATCAAGTACAACACCAGTTGCAGAAGGAATATTTTCCACATTAATATCTGAGATATCAGTGAAAATTTCCGGTTTTAATGCCATAAGTTTACCCTTAATTAAAGCATTTAAGCTTACAACACCCGCTTTTACATCATTTTCTTTTAATAATGCACCTTGACCAAATGCCATCAACAGACCTTTCAAGGATAACTTATCAGCAGTCAGCTTCAAATCTGCAGTGGAATCCGCTAATATATGCCCTGATAAATTCAGCGGATGATTTAGGATTGAAAATCCTGCTTTTTTAATATCGATATTATTGTTCATCATATCAACATCAGCAGTAATATTATCGATTGCCACATTATACAATCCATATTTAAGACTTGATGGCATTACTTTCAAATAACCGGTTGATAGTACTTTTTTCATATCGGAATTTATATTAAAATCAGCATCAATTCCACCTGTTGCAGTTAAAGTTTCAAAATCTTTCATTCCGAATGATTCTGCAACACTATCAACTAATCGAATTATATTATTAAATTTAGCGTTTGAACGTAATGTTAAATCTATAGCAGGCTTTTTACCTGACTTTACTGTACCGATAAGCTGAGTTTTTTCATTAGTATCAATTGATGAGAAAAATATTGAATCAATATCAGTTTTATTACCTTTGAATTTTAAATCAATATAACTTTCCGGAAGCTTTTTCCCGTCAACTGCCACAGATATCGCATCAAGTTTGATATTTCCTTTCAGGTTAGGATTTTTAACTGTTCCTGTTGTTTTTATATCAGTAAAAACATCTGCTCTGAGTTGATTATTTTTAACTGCATTCAAACTTTCTATTATATTAAATTCACCTGATGTACATTTTACAGCAGGTTTTTCATCATCTACAACGACATCTTGAGGAATAACCATATCCTGTAACGAAATATCCGGCATGATTTTGTTATAAACTTTTAAATCATAATTTGATATTATGTTATTATCAAAAACAATTTTACCATTTGTCTTAAATTTTACTTTTTTATCAAGAATGAAATCTGAAACTTTTAAATCCGAACCTTCAATATAATATGATTTATCTGTTTGAATATCCAAAAGTGATAATTTATAGTTTTTCACATTAACATTTGGCAGGTGATTTGAGAGCTTTAAGCCCAACGGAAGTTCAAAGGGTTCTGAGGAAGCTTCGGTTTTAGGCAGATAATCCAAAGCTAAGAAATTTCCATCCTGTTTAATTCCAAATTCACCATCAATATTTTTGGCAAAAACACTATCTATTTGAATTTTTCTTGCTAAAAACGGCAATAACGCAATTCTTGCACCTGCATTTTCTGCTTTAAAAAACGGAGTCTCAGCAGCTGGTATAGTAAGAGTAATATTTTTCGCTTTAACACCGGCAGATAAATTCCAACCGGTAGTAAAAGCAATATCATCTAAATCAACATCAAAACCTGTTGCACTCTTTAATGAATCTTCGATATTATCACTGTATGAATCAATAATTGGCGACACAACAAGCGGTGATATCAAAAACAACACATACAGCCCTGCAAGTACAGAGCTTACAATAATTCCTAATTTTTTCAATTTATTATTACTCATAACCCTACCTCAACATTTTACAAAATTATTTTATCATAAAATAAAAATGTAAAGTCAGCTTATAGAATAGTATTAATAAAATTAATAGCATCTTCTTTTGTTTCAACATCACCTGAAATTTGAGCTTCATTCAGAGCTTTAATAATTTCACCGAGTTTTGGCGATGGTTTTATATTAAAGATTTTCATAATTTCATTACCATCCAGCAGTTTTGGCAATGGTTTTAAGGTCTCACGCGAATTTAGATAGAATTCTAAAAGCTTGTTTAACCCTGTAATATTTTCTTCAACGATATCATCTGTAATTTCCGGTCCGCGCGCACTTAGTCTGTCAGCTTGAGCTATCAATATATTATCAATTGCATTATCTTCAGATTTTCGAACATAACGCAGCATTACTTTTTCACTAAGTTCAGGTGAAGATACAACAGCTGTTGGGTACATATGTTTTTTGATAATATATGAAATATATTCAATCTGTTTATTAGAAAAACATAAGCTCTTTAAAAGCGGAACACACATTTTAGCCCCGACATCTTCATGTTTTATAAACCTGTGACGCCCGGTATCTTCTTCGATTGTCCAGGTTGAGAACTTTCCTATATCATGCATAAATGATGCCAATCTTAAATGAGCGATTCTTGAAAATCCTCCAAAATCAACTTTTTCCATATGTTCTTTCACATCATTTGAAGAATTTTTAAACAAAATTCCTACTTGCCGGACAGTTTCAATACTATGATAAAATAAGTCCAAATGATGATGAAGATTAGGCGGTACTTGCTTAAGCTCCTTCACAAACGGGAAAAACATTTCTAAAATACCGCACTCATCCATTTTTAATAATGCTAAATGTGCATATTCACCGTCAAAGAGTTTCATTAACTCATATTCAACACGTTCTTTTGCTGGGTTCTCAAGTAATTTGGAATATTTTTTAGCATATTCTAAAAGTTCCGGTACGATTTCAAAACCTAAAATTGAATAAAATCTAAAAATTCGCAAAATTCTTAACGTATCATCAGTAAAATTTTCTTCCCGCACACCTTTAATAATTTTGTTATTCAAATCTTCTACATTTCCTGCACAGAAATCCGGAATTTCACCGGTTCTGATATCAACTGCAATTGCATTAATAGTTAAGTCCCTGCGCAAAATATCTTGTTCTAAACTGCCTTCTACAGGGTTTGTAATATCAAAATAATTTTTCTTATCTCCCAGTACAACCCTATAAATTTTATTTTCGTCATCCAACGGAACAAAAACACCGTCAAAAAATTCAGCAACATTTAACGAGAATTCTCTTGCATCCATATCAGTTACAATTAAATCTCTATCGTAGAAGTCTTTTCCCATCAACGCATCACGAACTGAACCGCCAACAAGATAGATTTTATTAGAAAAAAAACTTGCCAGATTGTTTAAAATATCATCATTTTTTATTCTATCTGTTAAAGTTTGAATATTCATAAATCACATTTCCTAATCCCACAGTTACAGCAGTTTCTGCTCTCAAAATCAGCTCGCCAAGTGTAAGCATTTCAAGCCCGCGTTCCTTAAAAAATTCAAATTCTTTTTGTGAGAATCCGCCTTCAGGACCAATAATTACAAGAACCTTATCGTCTTTGTTTATAGGTTTACCCCTAAAAGAATCCCGAATTGTTTTATCCGCAATTCTTTCACAAAAAACAATCACTTTATCAAAGCTGTTTTTTTCTAAAAGTTCATTTATTGTACAAGGTTCAAAACACATCGGCACAACTGCCCTTTCACATTGTTTTGAGGATTCATACATAATTTTCTGCCACTTTTGCACTTTTTTTTCTACAATTTGGCGTGCCACAGCACAATTATCAGTTATAACAGGATAAACTCCGCTAACTCCGAGTTCTGTAGCTTTTTCAATAACAAAACTCTGCGCATCAGACCTTAACGGACTTTGAGCAAGATAAAGTTCAAAATCCAAAAACCTTTTTGAAGGATAAAAACTTTCAACCTTTGCAATAATTTTCGAACCGCTAATTTCAGTAATTATTGTTTCATACTGAATTTTATTTTCATCAAGAAGCAATAAAGATTCTCCGGCGCGCGAGCGCAGCGAGCGCGCTATATGGTTATAATTTTCCTTATCAGAAATCTCTACAATATCATCTTTTACTTGATCTGAATTTATAAAAAAATGCGGCATAATTACCCTTTCTACAAAAGTATTATAACATAATAATTATTATCAGTAATTACGAAGTAAATATCTTTCCTTCGCCACATTTCTTTGACCGCAAAGATACGTGGCACAAAGAAACTCTCACCCATCGCTTCGTTCACTAATAAATTGTAATACTCAACCTAAAGCGAGTAAACTCACTAAGATGTCACCCTGAACTAGATTCAGGGTCTAAAAATTAACCGTTCAAACAATACTCGCTTTTGTTGATGTTTCGCATAACATTTATTGTTCACTACGTGGAGGGTGAACAATTTATTTGTTCTGTTGCACCCTTACGAAAGCGAGCAATTAGTATTAGCGAGATAATAACAAATCGGCATTTGTTTGAACGTAGTGAGTTCTGCCGATTCAAATCGAGCGTTATAACTAATTAGCGAGCGAAGTTCGGGTGCTGGCTTTTGTGGAACTTTTTCCATAAAAAGTTCCTCCGTCTGAAAGACCCGCCGGAGGCTTATTGAAAATAAAAAATTGTATTTTTAAATATTCCCATAATAATTATGTATTATGTGATTATTTCTTTTTCATTTTTGTATGTAACATATCCTAATGCCGCACCGGGCGGTTTTCTTAAATATTTCCGCTTTGTATAAATCACTCCTGCCTTAGCAGAATCTTTCGCTCTGGAATACTCTTTTGCAAGTTTTACACAGCGCAAAATTAAATCATCAGTTGCGTTTTGAGATTTCAAAAGCACATGTGAACCCGCACAATTTTGAACATGAAACCATAAATCATCTTCTGATGCCAATTTCGAAACTATATAATCATTTTGTCTGTTATTTCTGCCAATATATATTCTATCACCGTTTTCAAGATCAATTTTCATAATCTCAAGCTGGTTTTTATTAGATTTTGAAACTGACTTATCTTCTATGATTTCTCCTGAAATTTCTTGTAATTCCCTGATTGTTTCAGCTGATTCTACAGAATACAAAACCTGTTCTAAATATTCTTTTTTTGCATTAGATTCATTAACAAGCTCTGTTAATTTAGTCCTTGCTGTTTTCGCCTTGTTATAAAGTTTATAAAATTTATTAGCATTATCTTTTAAAGTTTTTGTTTCATCCAGAGAAATTTCAATATCTCTGTTATTTTCATAATCATAAACTTTAACACATTTTGAAAAATCTTTTAACTGATAAAGATTTGCCATGATTAAATCACCGTAAAGCCTGTACTTATCCGAATCCGAGTCAGATAATAATTTATATTCCATTTGTTTTAATGATTTATTAAGCTTTTTTAATTTCTGACAAATAATAGTTTTATAATTTGATGAAAGAGACTTAAACTTATCCTGCGATATAAAATAAGTATAATAATCGTCAATCATGTTATTTACAGAGTTTTTTATTTCGACAGAATCAAGCAAACTTGTCCAATTATTATTTACCCCTTGTCGCGGCGGATAAACATACGGAAGTCCGCCAAAAATCTCTCGTTCACGACTTTTGTCTGCCCCAACATTATGAGCACATCCAATAATTAAATTTGTATCATAATTATATAAAATAACATTAGAATGTTTGCCCATAAACTCAAAAGCAAGACATAAAAATATTTTATCACCGACTTCATTATAAGTTTCTATATAAAACTCCAAAATACGCTCATTTTCAGGCTGATTTATTTTTGCAATACGTGAATTCTCAAGATATTTTCTGAGAAGCATGCAAAACATAGGCGGTTTTTGCGGGATTTCAATAACGCGTTTTTCGGCATTTGTTTTACTCATAAAACAACAATGATAAAATTGCGGATTGATATTTACGTAAAACTGTCTTGTTTCGCTGTTATTTCGCAGGTTAAAAATAAACTCCCTGCGTGTAGGCTGCTGAATTTTATTTATTCTTGCCCCTGTAAAAAAATTTTCCTGCTCTTTTACAAAAGCACCTAAAGTTAAAACATCGAATGTAATCATATAATGAGTTTACTAAAAACGACATATATTGTCTATGTACAAAAAATATGCTATAATTTCCTTGTTGAAAGAAGGTAAAAATATGAAAAAAGAAGAAAAAGCCTCATTAGAGCAAAGTAATGACTGTGTAAAAATACTAATCACAACAGAAGAATATTTAATTACCGGCAAACTATACTTACCAATTCCGTCTGTTGTAAAAAATCCGACAAATGAAAATTTATTATTCTACGCCCTAAACTGCGGCAATAAATTTATTCAATTATATGATTGTATTATTTCAAACAGGGACAACGTTGAATATCAACCGGAAAACGTTAAATGCTACAATATAAATCTTGATATTGTTCACTCCTGTAGAATTATAAAAGATTAATTTTATTATAAAAAAGATTACAAATGTTACATATTGTAGTCTTTTTTTTGTGTTTTTGTTAATATTATAGTTGCGATATAAATAGACTTAAGAAGGAAATAAGAGATGATTAAAACAAGGTTTAAAGACCACAATTGCGGTCAACTTAATTTGACAAATATTGATGAGCAAATTACTTTATCAGGCTGGGTTTCAACTATCAGAGACTTAGGCGGTATTTTGTTTGTGGAATTACGTGACAGAAGCGGATTTTTCCAAATCGTTGCAAACCCTCAAATTAACCCGCAGGTTCATAAAGTTTTAGAACGAGTAAGATCAGAATATGTAATCAAAGTTACAGGTAAAGTTTCAAAAAGACCTGAAGAAACTTATAATGAAAAATACCCAACAGGACAAGTTGAAATGTATCCTGAATCAGTTGAAATTCTATCTGAATCAAAAGTTTTACCATTTGTATTAGATGACGAAAATGTCTCAGAAGATATCAGATTAAAATACAGATACCTTGACTTAAGACGCGAACAAATGTTATCAAAAATGGTTATGCGCCACAATATAGTTAAGGCTATCCGTAATTACATGAACAATCTTGATTTCTTGGAAGTAGAAACTCCAATCCTTTGTAAAACAACACCGGAAGGCGCAAGAGATTATCTTGTACCGTCACGTGTTCAGGAAGGTAAATTCTACGCACTTCCTCAGTCTCCGCAAATTTTCAAACAATTATTGATGGTTGGCGGCATCGAAAAATATTATCAAATTGCTAAATGCTTCCGTGATGAAGATTTACGCGCTGACAGACAGCCTGAATTCACTCAAGTTGATATTGAAATGTCTTTTGTTGAACAACCTGATGTCATTAAAGTTGTTGAAGGTTTGATTGTTGATGCATTTAAAGCGGCAGGAGTTGAAGTTAAACCTCCATTCATTCAAATGCCTTGGCAGGAAGCTATGGACAGATTCGGTTCTGACAAACCCGATACAAGATTTGGCTTGGAATTATTTGATATCGGCGATATTATTCTTCAATCAGAATTCCAAATTGTTAAAAACACTCTTGAAAACGGCGGTATCGTCCGCGGTATCAGAATCCCGGGCGGAGCTAAATATTCAAGAAAAGAAATTGACGATATTACAAAACTTGCAGTTTCATTTGGAGCAAAAGCTCTTGCTAATATCATTTATAACGAAGACGGCACAGCAAAATCTCCTGTATTGAAATTCGTCACAGAAGAACAAGCTAAAGCTATCCAAGAAAGAGCAGGCGCACAAGCCGGCGATATTATCTTCTTTGTAGCTGATAAACCGAAATTAGTTTACGACATTATGGGTAGATTAAGATTACACTTTGGTAAATCTCTAAACTTAATTGATGAATCAAAACATGCTCTTCTTTGGGTAGTTGACTTCCCAATGTTTGAATGGTCAGACGAAGAAGGCAGATTCAAAGCAATGCACCACCCATTCACATCTCCTTGCATTGAAGATTTAGATAAACTTAAATCAGGAGACTTAGGTAATGTTAAATCAATTGCATATGATATCGTATATAACGGAACAGAATTAGGCGGTGGTTCAGTAAGAATTCACTCATCCGAAGTTCAATCTGCGATATTCAAAGCATTAGGTTTAACTGAAGAAGAAGCTCAGGAAAAATTCGGGTTTATGGTTAATGCTCTACAATACGGTACACCACCTCATGCTGGTCTTGCAATCGGTTTAGATAGACTTGTTGCACTTCTTGCCAGAACTGATTCAATCCGTGATGTTATAGCATTCCCTAAAAACGCAGGTGCTAAATGTTTAATGAGTGATGCTCCGGGAATTGCGTCATTGCAACAATTGCGTGAGCTTCACATTAAAAGTACAGCAAATCTAGGAAAGTAAAAGTAAACTTTTATTAAAACTAGCAAAAAAATTTATTCTCCTTGTTTAATACCACAACAAGGAGAATTTTTATATGATAAAACCAATAAACCTAACATCAGAACCAATATTATTTAACAATCTTACCCATAATAGTCCAAAAATATGTCAGGAAATTCAAAACATTAAAAATATTGGTTTATCACAAAAAAATATATTGATAAAAACCCTTGCTGAGAATATGGATACAAGTCGGCCGGAAGTGATGGAAGCATTCAAAACAGCATTAGAGCTTCTATCACAAGGTAAATTTCAAAAAGCAATTGAGGGCTTGAAAGAATTACTTCCAAATGAAGCCGCAATGAAAGAATTCCATAATAGTTTTGCAATCATGGCAAAAGGCTGAGAGAAACCAATATTATTCCCTAAAGTCAGTGGATTCAAGTGGTTGGGCTGGGCAGATAGACCGCAGGAATTGACAACAAAAGGTTTATGGGAAGCTGCCTATGGCGAACAGCCCGGAGTTGTTTTCGGTGCTGTTGGTAATTCAAACATAAAACCGGAACAGGTTCGCGGCGGCTGTGCACTATCAAAAAAAGAATTATCAGCACAATACGAAGCATCTATTAAAGAATTCTTTGCTCCGATTTTTAAATACTTTAAAGAACTTGGAGTAAAATCAGAAGATATGGGCTTTGCATTTGCACACAGCGATTGCGGTGTTGATAAAGCAGCCAGAGAAATTGTTGAAGCTCATAACTTACGCGGTATTGCAACAACCCCGACAGAATATACACAATATCTTCGAACCTCAGAAGATATTATACCAAATATATTTTCTGATTTTCCAAATGGAGCAATAATTGCAGATTGTCCGTACCCTACAGTTTTAACAAGAAATGTCGGTCAAATTGAAGATTACGCAGATGTATACAGTAGACTTGTCGGGAAAAACAATCCAATAGGTATTTTTGGCGGCGGAGAACACGCATTTGTACACGACACAAGAGAAGCTCTTATTGGAAGACAAGGATCTCAATGGGTTCCGGTTGATATTATGCATGACAAGCACGGTATTACAATCCCTGCTACAAATGATGATGGAGTAGTAACAAATGCAGCAAGAAATATTTTAGAAAAAGTTAACGGCTCACCTTACGAAAAATACAGATATGCATTTGAAAATTATCTGCCATCAAGTGCTTTAAAAGAAGATATCGCCCAATACGATCCGCAAATGGCAATTACAACAATTGCTCACGCAAATCTAACCAAAAGCGGAAAAATTCCACAGTAAAAAATAGGAGAAGCCCGCTTTAATAAGCGGGCTTTTTTATAAATTTTCTTTAATAAATCTATGAGCTTCAATAACATCGTCAAAATCAATTGGCGGCGGGCCTTCAACAATTTCAAGCGGTAAATGTTTATCAGATTCACGGTTAAAGTTAAACACGATTTCGCCAAAATCTTTTCCGCATTTTTCGCATGATAAACTACAGAGCAAAATATCGCAATCCCTTTCTAAAATTTTTATAGAATTTTTTGTAAATTCATTTTTACAACGAGAGCAGCAAAGCCCCGAAAATAGTGTTTTTATATCCTTTTGAGTAAAACTTTTCATATCAATATTTTATATTAATTTTTGTAAACATTTCAACTATTTATACTATTTATTGTTATTTTACTTCAAAAAATGGGATTAATATACATGTAACCAAAGGAGGTTATCATGGCTATTAATTTAATTCTATTCGGTTTCATTGTGTACACTGCGCTAATCGTTGTACCAAGCATCTGGGAAGAATTAACTACTGAATCATAGTGCACACAGCACAGGATCGTGAAATACAACTAAAATTCGCGTTCCGTAGGGTATTTAATTTCCGTTTTTGCCAATTAAGAGAGTTTGAGAAGTTTTTAGTGTTAAGTTTACGCTTATTAAATGAGCGGTTAATTTGTTGTGTTTAAATTATTCTTCTGTTAATCTAAATCCTTCCGGTAATCTGGTATTTACTTCATCGATAAATTCCGGAAATGTCATCCCTAAAGCATTAACAAGCTTCCATAATGTAGAGATTTGAACATCTCTTTTCCCTTTTTCAAGCTGTGCTATTGAACTGCTTGGAATATCATATTCATAACTCAATAATAATATTCCTTTATTCAAAGCTTTTCTTTTTTCTTTTACAATTTGCCCGATAACATCAAGCAATAATGCTTTATCTTCCTGAACTTTTTTATCGTATTTTTTCATATAGACAATTCTAATAAGATATGATAATATGGTCATGTCTTATTAGTCATAGAGGTAAGGAGATCATTATGAGGAATTACGGGTTTACACTTGCAGAAGTACTAATTACTTTAGGTATTATTGGTGTCGTTGCTGCAATGACAATTCCAACACTTATTACAAATTATCAAAAACATTCTTATTATACCCAGTTTATGAAGGCAAGAAGCGTAATCGAAAACGCATTAAGATTATATGCAAACGACCACGACTGCCAAACAAACGAACCATTGTGCAACCCGGAGAAAGATGTCGTTGAAGAATTTTCAAGATATTTCAAAGGTGCAACACTGATAACAGATGACAACGCTAAAAATATTTGTAAAGGATATGATAAATTACCAGTTAAGGACTACAAAGCAAAAGACCGAGATAAAAATTACGGAGGTTCTCAAGAAGAATGCGGGATTAGTAATTATTTGTTTGGGAATAAATATAGTGGATTTATAACAATAGACGGATTATTACTTATACTAAACACAGATGTTGGAGCTGGCGCTTGCAGTACTGTTGATGTTAACGGACCGGATTCAGGTCCAAATATTGAAGGAAGAGATGTTTTTTCAATCTGTCTTGTTGAGGGGCAGTATGAAGAATATTGCGGTAATATATGGGGATTTACCAAAGAATGTATAATAAAAAACTTCGGTATTGAAAGTGGTATCAGTAATTGTTTTGGAATAGGTACAGGCGGTGACTCTGGAGTTACCTGTGGAGCACGATTAATAAAAGAAGGCAAAATGACATATTAATCAATATGTAAAATATTTTTATAAATAGATTCTGAATCAAGTTCAGAATGACACTTTTGCACTATAATATTAGTATGAATTACTTACAAAACACATTTGATATAATTATAGTCGGCGCAGGACATGCCGGTTGTGAAGCGGCTATTGCGTGTGCAAGACTCGGGGTAAAAGTGTTATTATGCACGCTTAATATTGAAAACATTGCACTCCAGCCTTGTAACCCCGCAGTAGGCGGCCCTGCAAAGTCAACACTTGTACGTGAAATTGACGCACTTGGCGGTGTTATGGGTGAAGTTACCGATGCTACTTATATTCAAATGAAAGTTTTAAATTCTTCAAAAGGACCTGCAGTAAGAGCACTTCGCGCGCAATCAGATAAAGCTGAATACAGTCGTTATATGCGCAATATAATTGAAAGTAATGCAAATATCTACCTAAAACAATGCTGTATAACAGAACTTCTGATTAATGAAGATAGAATTGTCGGTGCAGTTGATGAATTTGGTATTGAATACAGGGCAGAAGCTGTTGTTTTAACAACCGGAACATCATTAGAAGGCAGAATTTTTGTAGGCTTACGTTCGTATAGCGCAGGAAGATTGGGTGAAAAGGCCGCAATAGGACTTTCAGACTCTCTGCACAAACTTGGAATCGAAACAAAAAAACTTAAGACAGGTACTCCTGCAAGAATTGACAAAAGAACAATTGATTATTCAAAAATGACAATTCAACCCGGAGATGAGGAATTAAGTTTCTTTTCTTTCAAACCTAATCGTCCGATAAGAAAAACTTATCCTTGTTATTTAACAAGAACAACAGAAGAAACCCACGAGATTATTCGCTCAAACCTCGATAAATCACCAATGTATCAGGGGCTGATTCACGGTGTCGGGCCTCGTTATTGTCCTTCAATTGAAGATAAAATCGTACGTTTTGCTTCAAATCCTTCTCACCACATATTTATTGAGCCGGAAGGACTTGGGACTTATGAAATTTATATTCAGGGATTTTCAACAAGTCTTCCTGCTGATGTGCAAGTTCGAATGATAAGAAGCTTACCGGGGTTAGAAAAAGCGCACATAATAAAGCCTGCCTATGCTGTTGAATATGATTACGTTCCGGCTGTTCAAACGACCCATTCTTTGATGTCTAAAAAAATTAAAGGGTTATTCTTTGGCGGACAAATTAACGGAACAAGCGGTTATGAAGAAGCTGCTGCACAAGGATTAATTGCCGGCATAAATGCATTTAATTATATTAATGGTTCTGAAATGCTTGAACTTTCCAGAAGTTCATCTTATACAGGTACTTTAATTGATGACCTTGTAACAAAAGATATCCAAGATCCATACAGAATGCTTACATCACGTTCAGAATACCGCTTACTTTTAAGACAGGACAATGCAGATGAACGCTTAACTCCAATCGGGCATAAAATCGGTTTAATCGATGATGCGCAATTTGCAAGATTTAATGAAAAACAAAGACTGATTAAAGAAGAAAAAGAACGTCTTGACGGGCTAAAAATTTCAGCATGCGAACAGGTAAATGAAATTTTAGCAAAATACAATGAACATATTGAACGTGGTATGAGGGCTTCAGAACTTTTAAAACGTCCGAATATTACATATAAAGTCCTTCAAGAACTTGATCCGTCTTTAAATATGCCAAAGGAAGTTTATGAACAAGTCGAAGTTATTATAAAATATGACGGTTATATAAAACGGCAGGAAGAACAGGTTGATCAAGCAGGAAAACTGGAAAAATTTAAAATTCCTGAGAACATTGATTACTCAGCAATTGACCATATTTCAACAGAAACAAAAGAAAAGCTATCAAAAATAAAACCAAAAACCTTAGCTCAAGCAGCAAGAATTGGCGGAGTTAAGCCGGCTGATATTTCCATTTTAATGGTAATGCTTGATCGCGGAAATATTGCTAAAAAGTAATTTCCACTTCTTTTTCAATAAAGCGTTTAGTTAAGAAAGCTTTTTTATAAAGTTTCAAGCCGTTAAATCTGATTGCTTTTCTATCTTTACAAACAATAGTAAGGGATGATTTTTCAGGGTTTTTGGCAATTATGTCCCCCGGTTTTGCATTTCCTGTATCTTCAAGCAAAGCTTGCATAGAATAAGGATTTACAACTAAAAATTTATCATTATGTGTTATATAACAAGGCAAAAACGGATGCAGCGCCCTGACAGTTTTTGTAATTTCATCCGAAGTTTGGAATTTAAAATCCAACATCTTTTCATCGCCTGAAATATTCGGGAAATATGTTGCATTCTTTTCACTTTGTGCAATAGGTGTAATAATTTTATCATCCAAATCAGTTATAAATTCAGCAACAAGTTTTCTTGCCGCGCGAACAGATTTTTCCCTGAGCTCTTTTGAAGTATCCGTTTCTAAAATTTCTACTTTTTGCTGTGATAAAATAGCTCCGCCGTCATATTTTTCATCCATCAAATGCAAAGTCACTCCGGAGAACTTTTCACCATGTAAAATCGTTTGCATATAAGGATTCGGACCGCGGTATTTGGGTAACAGCGATGGGTGAACATTAACTGTTGCAATCTTCGGGATGCTGAAAGTTTCTTTTTTTATACGCTCTTTCCAAGTGCCAACCAGAATTAAATCCACATTTAAATTAATCATAAGCTTTCGAAAATTTTCACAATTTGCGCTTTTCATTCTTATTTGATTAATTCCGAATTGTTTTAATAAAGTCGTTTCAGGTTCTGGGTTAAAAGTATCTTTGAAAAACATTTTAACAGGGTTTTCACATGTATGTTCATATCTAAAAACACCAACAATCTCAGCTCCGGCATCGCGCGCACCCAGAACAAGATTTGCAAGCATTAAACCTTTTCCTAAAATAACAACCTTCATAGAATTATTATAAAATAAAAAGTATATCAAGTTAGAATTTTGATATACTTTTTAAATTTATATTAAGTTAAATCATTAAAAATTAAACTTCAGCATCATCTTCAACGGTTTCAGCTTCTTTAGCTAATTGTTCACGAACCATTGCTTGAGATTCTTTTAGTTGTCCGTAATTTTGACCAGTTTTAACAGCTAAAGCTCTTGAATGATTTAAAGAGTGAGATATACTTGTTAAAACAAGAAGCATTGGACTCCATTCTGCAATGCCTTGTGCAAATCCTTTGATAGCAGAAGGAACTTTAGCCAAATTTTCAGAAACTTTGTTAAGAACTTTTGAATTATTTAATGCATTGTTGAATTTATACATTGATTTATTTGCAAAGATTTTAGGAGCTTTTCCTGCAAGTTTTGTTAATCCTAAACCGGCTAATGCCAAAGCACCTAAACTTACACCAATTTTAGCAATAAATGATAAGGTAGGATGTTCTTTTGAAAATTCTTTGGTTTTCTTATTAGACATTTCTAATTTACGCGATGCTGCAAATGCAGTATCAATAATAGCAAACGTACCAGCCCAATTTAAAGCTGTTCCTGCAAATTTTCCTAAATTAGTTAATCTTGAAGTATTTGTTTTTAAGATTTTTGTTGCAGTTTTGGCAGGATTTTTAATAACAGCAGCTAAGCCTGCAGCAAGAGGAATTGACCAGAAAATTGCTTTCCCGATTCTTCTGTGTTTTTTAGTATTAACATCAATTGTTGCTTGTTGATAAGCTGCAGTTCTTAAGGTTTTATCATCCATTTTGGCAAATTGTTCTGCCATTTCTCTGGTTACTTCTTGACGATGACCAAAAGATGCATTATTTACTGAAACTGAATTTACTTGCATAAATACCTCTACTTTCACACTTTGATTATACACATGTTAAACCGGAATGTAAAATTTTTTGCTAAATTTTGAGATTTTTCCGATAAATATTTACAATAATTCATATTTTTTATATTATTATGAAATGAAAAAGTATAACATCCACACAATGGGTTGTAAATCTAACCAGTTTGAAAGCGCAATCATTGAAGAAAATCTGCAAAAAAACGGATTACAACCGACAAAAGATATAAAAGAAGCCGATTATTATATATTAAATTCCTGCTCAGTTACACACAAAAGCGATAATGAAGCAATGTATCTTTTACGTGCGGCAAAACATAAAAACCCGCAAATTATTACCATTTTAACCGGATGTTTTGCTCAAATTGAAAAAGAAAATTTACTGGAATACGATTTTATTGATTTTGTAATTGGTAACGATGAAAAACTTAAACTTTATGATTTTATCAATTCTGATATAAAATTCTGCGCTAAAGATATTATGAATTTGGCTGAATTTAACAAAATTGAGCTTATAGATACATCTAAAACCCGTGCAAGTTTAAAGATTCAAGACGGCTGCGACAACAGATGCACATATTGTATTATCTGGAAAGCCCGCGGCAAAAGCCGAAGCGCTGATGCAGATTTTATAATTAAACAGATAAATAATTTTTCCCAAAACGGATTCAAAGAAGTTATGTTAACAGGAATCCACATCGGGCAATGGGGTAAAGATTTCGGACTTACTCTATTAGACCTGTTAAAAGAAATAGAAGAAAAAACAACAATTGAACGCTATCGTCTGGGTTCACTTAACCCAACAGAAATAACAGAAGAAATGCTTGAATTTTTAAGTCACTCTAAAAAATTCTGTCCGCATTTTCACCTATCATTACAATCAGCTAATGATAAAACTCTTCGTTCAATGAACAGATTCTATAAAACAGAAGATTATCTTACTCAAATTGAAAAAATTAATCAAACATTTAATTTACCATTTCTGGGAAGCGATATTATTGTAGGATTTGCTGGCGAAACAGAAGAAGATTTTGAAATCACGCGTCAAAACCTTGAAAAATCCGAACTTACACAAATTCATACCTTCCCGTACTCAAAACGTAAAGGTACAATTGGCGAATCTCTTCCTGATCAAAACTCAGATGAAGTTAAAAATAAAAGAGCATCAATCATAAAACAAATATCAAAACAAAAATATGAGGAATTTATCTCTAAAAATATCAATACCACAACAGATGTTATAATTGAAAAACACAGAGATAAACACTCCGGTAATTTAAAAGGTGTTACAAGAAATTACTTGACTGTACAAATCAAATGTGACCGAGAAGATTTATTTAACACCCTTCAAAACATAAAAATAACAAAATATGAAAACAACATAATCTATGGAGAAATTATTTAATAAATAACATATATTATGTAATTAACGTAAAATTTTTGTACACAATAACGTAGCGAGTAATCAATGTTTGCGAAACATTAGCAAACGGAGATTTGTTTGAGCAAAGCGAGTTATCTCCGTTTAAGTTGAGCAATAACAATTGATTAACGAGCGAAGTTCCTGTGTTGGCTTTTGCGGCGCTTTTACCACCAAAAGCGCCTCCGTCTGAAAGACCCGCCGGAGGCTAAATACTATTGGGACTTTTGCAGTCCCAAACCCAGCACCAAGAATTCTTTTTCTTATTTGCGAGGCAAGAAAAAGAATTCTGGACAAGAAAAAGAAACACGCTTATTAAATACGGGAACTAAACTCAACCCATAGCGTGTAAACTCACTAAACTGTCACCCTGAACTGCGGATTTTGGTAAGAGTGCAGCGGCAGCGTAACTCGTCCTGGCGAGAGCTGCGTTGAGCCGGTCGAGCCGCCAATAATCCAAGACTGATTCAGAGTCTATTATAATTTGTCCGTTCAAACAATACACGCTTTTGTTATTGTTTCGTTAAGTTCCCGTAAATATTTTTTGTTTTAATTACATAATATATGTTATTTAACTTAACTCTTTTAAAAACTCATCGATACTTAATCCAAGTACTGACGCTATTTTTATGAAATTATACAAAGATAAAGACATTTCCCCGCGTTCAACAAAACCTATGTAAGAAAGACTGCAATCAGCCATTTCTGCCAGTTTCTCCTGCGAAATTTTCTTACGCATTCTTTCAACTTTTATTTTAAAGCCGATTTCTTTTTTAAATGTTTCTTTATCCATACTTTATATAATATTATATTGACTTTTTGCTATCTATATATAATAATAGCTATATATTTATTATAATAGTGATTTCATTACAAAAAGAGGGGATATGATATGAAAGAATTTGCGTTTACGCTGTCAGAAGTACTAATTACATTAGGAATTATTGGTGTTGTTGCAGCAATGACAATTCCTACCCTTATTGCAAATACTCAAAGTTCAAAATACCGAAACCAATACAAAAAGACACTATCAACACTTAACCAGGCTGTAAAAATGAACGAAGCAAATTATGATTTTAACTTCAATTCAGCAGGACAAGCCTGTAACCGAACAGATAATCCGGATTCTATATTATCTGTTTGTGCAATATTTAACGGTTCACTATCCGGTGTTACTATTTTTGATTATACCCAGCTAAAAACACCTAAAAAGACTCTTTATTATCAAGATTTATACAATAAAGGTACAACTTCGGATTCTGCAATAAAAAACTATGGTGTAAATTTATACTACTATCAACTAAAAGACGGTTCATTTTTTGCATTTCATTCACCTACCACAAGCTGTACTCTGGGTAAGAAAACCATTGAAGAGCTTATGCAAGATGAAAATTTCCATAGATACTGCCTTGGATGGATAGATGTAAACGGTGTAAGTCTACCTAATAGAGAAGTTCGTTGTAAAGATGGTAAATCGCATACAAAAGATATCTCCGCTGACTGCATAGTGCCTAATAGTCCTAATTATATGGCTGATGTATTTCCTGTTATATTTTACGATGGAACTGTTGCTCCTGGCTCTGCTGCTGCCAGATACGTTTTAAATACTGCAAAATAATATAATACTAAAATTCATTTACGATATTATATATAAGTTTTAACTTAGATTCATCTAATACTTCAAGCCTACTATTGATTTTTTTAATTAATTCATCTTTTGAAACAAGAAGTTTAAAATTAAAAATTTCTTCATAAGAAACATCTAAACTATCCAAAATCTTTTCAAGTGTTTCTAAGGATGGGTAATTTCTGCCGTTTTCAATACGACTAAGATGTTTTGGATCAATACCTACCATCTCGGCAAGCTTATCTTGTGTAAGTTTTCTATTTTCGCGATACTCTTTTAGCCTTAAACCTAAAAGTTCCTTTTTATTTTTTTTCATAACTTTCACCAATATAAATATACTAACCAAGCGACCAGCTATATATAACTACATACATATAGAATATATTGACAAAAGGTGATAAATAATACATAATAGTGATAAATAATATTTATATTTTTAAATAAAGGTGACATAAATGAAGAACAAAAACGGGTTTACGCTTGCAGAAACACTGATTACATTAGGTATTATAGGAATAGTTGCTGCAATGACTATTCCAACTCTAATAAATGGTTACAAGGCTTCACAACTTCGTTCTCAATTTCTTGAAGCATATTCTATTCTAAATCAATCAACAAGACAAATGATAGCTGATGAAATATCCATTGATTGCGCAAGTTATGGGCAAGGTATTGGAGGTTTATATAAAGTTTTTTCAAAATATATGGTTGGCGCAACAGATTGCGGAAGTATAAGATATGGAGATAAATGCAAAGCTATATTACAAGCGGCATCGTTTTATAAAACCCTTAACGGAAAATATTATTTAGGAGATGCATGGTCAGACGATGGAACACTTATACTGCAAAACGGAATGACAATAAATTTTGAAAATCCACCCAATCATCCGGACAATAAATGCTATATGTTTATAGATATTAATGGCGCAAAAGGAAAACCAAACAGACTTGGATATGACGTATTTACATTTCAATTATTAGATGGTAAAGAAGAGATTGTACCAATGGGAGAACCTCGTTCAGCATATCCGAATTTAACAAAAGAATGTAACTATAACAGTTATTCCATGGTGAATGGAATAGCCTGTACTGTTAAAGCAAAAGACGATCCTGATTACTTTAAAAAATTACTTAAAAACATCAAATAACATAAGTTAATAAAAAAGCCCTCCAAAAAGGAGAGCTTTTTTATATCTCGTTATTAAATTACATATCTTTCAGGAAAGATTCGTAATTTCTTGCCAGTAAGTGAGTTTTAACCTGATTGATTAAATCAAGTGCAACCCCAACCATAATGATTAACGATGTTGCCCCGATACCTTGCAAGGTTTCAATATGTGTAAGACCGCTTGCCATAGACGGAACAAGAGCAATAATACCTAAACCGATTGCACCGATAAATGTAGTTTTAGATAAGATTTTATCAAGAGCTTCGGCTGTCGGTTTACCCGGTTTAATACCAGGAATTGATGAACCGTACTTTTTCAGGTTATCTGCAATATCTTTTGGCTGCATATTCGGCATAATTGAAGCGTAGAAGAATGTTAACGCAATAATTAAACCTACATACAAAAGATAATACACAACACCATCCGGACTTAACCAATGATTCAATGACATAACAAAGTTTTTAACAGCCATTGATTTAAAATTAGCTTGTCCGACAAGTGCCAAAATTGTTGACGGGAACAATAAAATAGCTATCGCAAAGATAATCGGCATAACCCCGCCCGGATTAAGCTTGAACGGAATAAATGAATTCATACCGCCATAAACTTTATTACCAATTTGTCTTTTTGGATTTACAATAACTACTTTTCTGACAGCTTCCTGCATAATTACGATTAGAATCATAGCAGCAAAGAATATAGTTAATAAAACCAATAATCCCATTTGCATTTGAGAGCTTGCTTTTACTAACTGCATTGTTCTTGACGCATAAATCGGAATACCAGATAAGATACCGCAGAAGATTACAAGCGAACCTCCGTTACCGATACCGTTTTCTGTAATCAATTCTGAAATCCACATTACAAGAACAGCACCTGCTGTCAAAACACATATTGAACTTACATAGAACGCAATCGGATTAACCGTAGAAATTATAGCGCCCGGTAAATGATGCAAGTACAACATGAAAATAAATGATTGGAAAATTGCAAGTACAACAGTAAATACTCTTGTATACTGAGACAATTTTCTTCTGCCTGCTTCTCCTTCTTCTTTTTGCAGTTTTTCCAAAGCCGGAATAACTACAGAAACAAGCTGAACAATAATTGAAGATGTGATAAACGGTCCAATTCCTAAAGCAAGGATAGAAACCTTACCTAAAGCACCGCCTGAAAACAAGTCCAAAAATCCGACAATATTATTACCTTGAGCAATATTTGCAAACACCTGGTTATTAATACCAAATAAAGGCATTTGCACACCGAATCTCCAAACTGCAATCATTAAGAATGTGAAAATAATCTTCTGTTTAAGTCCGGAAGCATTCCACATTGACATCAAATCTTCAGTTGTAGGCATTTTTACACCTTGTTGTGCCATTATACTAACTCAACCTTTCCGCCGGCAGCTTCAATTTTTTCTTTTGCTGATGGAGTTACATAAGCAGCTTTAACAGTAACAGCAGATTTAATTTCGCCGTTTCCTAAAACTCTTAAACCAACGCAAGTAGGGTGGATTGTTAATTTTTCTCTTAATGATTCTAATGAAATTTCTTTCATACCTAAATCATCAAGTCTGCCAACATTGATTTGAGCATAGTTAAGTTTAGAATAAACTTGGAAGCCTTTCAATTTTGGCAATCTTCTATAAGCCGGCATTTGACCGCCCTCAAAACCTCTTTTACTAGAGTTACCTGATCTTTGACCTTCACCGTTATGACCGCGGCAAGAAGTTTTACCGTGTCCTGATGAACGTCCGCGTCCTACTCTTTTTGATTTAGATGTAGAACCTGCAGCAGGTCTTAAATCTTCTAATGTTATATTTGACATATTATTTTCCTTCTTTCTTTGTACTTTATAATATATTTTTATACACTATACGGGCAACTATTTAACAATTTCTACAAGGTGAGAAACTTTGTTAACCATACCCATAATTGTAGCTGATTCTGAATGTTCTACGATTTGATCTTTTTTAGATAAGCCCAAACCTGCAACAACTTTACGTTGTTTATCAGAAGAGCCGATTAAACTTCTAACAAGTTTAATTTTAATTGTATTAGTTTTTTTATCTGCCATGATTTAATTTCCTTATAATTTTAAATTCTTACTCATACTAGTTTAAAAGTTCAGCCATTGTTAAGCCGCGTTTTTTAGCAACTTCATTGAACGGAGTCAATGATTTTAAAGCTTCGATAGTAGCATTAGCTGCGTTTAGCGGAGATTTAGAACCTAAAGATTTTGAAAGAATATTTTCAATACCGGCAAGTTCTAATACTGAACGAACAGCACCACCTGCGATAATACCTGTACCGGCTGAAGCAGGTCTTAACATAACAGCACCTGCACCTGATCTTCCTGTGATTGGGTGAGGAATAGTTGTTTTGAAAATAGGTACTGTAATAACATTTTTTCTACCATCAGCAATAGCTTTTTGGATAGCAATAATAACTTCAGATGCTTTAGCACAACCGATACCAACTTGACCTTTTTGGTTACCAACGATTACGATTGCACGGAAGCTTAATTTTTTACCACCTTTAACAACTTTTGTTACACGGCTGATTTGAACAACTCTTTCAGTCCATTCTGATTGAGGTTTTTCTTCTGTAGTTTCGATTTTTTGTTTTCTACCGCGGCCTTTTCTAGCTCTGGATGGTTTTTCTTCTGCAGCAGTTTCAACAGTTTCTTCAGCTTTAACTTCTTCAGATACTGTTTCTACAGCTTCAGTTACATTTAATTCTTCATTGTTTTCCATTGATTTTACCTTTCTTGTAATTTTACTTCTTAAGTTTAGTAATTAATTATTTTCAGGTTTTGGGTTACCCGACATGTAAAAATACGCCAAACAACAAGCCATTACAGCCATTTGGAATTCGTATTTAATTTTTAACTTCTGACAAGGGTAAATGTAACATGAATAAAGCACAGTGTCAAGTACTATGTAAAGATGTTCTACGACTTTTCCATCAACAAATAATCCAGAGTTTTACCATAAAAAGATGCAAATGTATATGCATTCGTTAATGAAATTTTATGCTTCCCGCTTTCAACATTAGAAATATATACAGAACTAAAATCCAGTTTTTCTGCGACTTCTTCCTGAGTAAGCCCTAGTCGAATTCTTTCAAGCTTTATATTTAACCCGAATGTCTTTAATAATTTATCCATAGTTTAATTTTATAATCTTGACTTTAAATTTCCTATAATCTATAATTTAATCGACATAAACTGTAGTTTAAATTAGAGGAGAAATTATGATAAAAAATATTACTTTATCAGGTGCTGAGCACGTAGTTAAATTAACTAATGAGCACTGCAGGTCGTGCACAGATGTAATAAGTGCTAAAATATGTAGCATATTGCCCACTCCGGCCGAGGATGGTTTTACTTTAGCAGAGGTCCTCGCCGGACGGGGTAATATGCTACCAGTATTTTCTAAAGCTGGTTTTACTTTAGCAGAGGTTCTTATAACATTAGGCATAATAGGTGTTGTCGCAGCAATGACAATTCCGACATTAATTTCAAAAATTCAGAAGCAACAAATAGAAGCTCAATTAAAAGAAAATTATTCGGTCATCGCGCAAGCTATGAAATTATCCGAAGAAGAAGGAGCGATTTCTCCACAATTGGTAGTAAATCAGCAAAAAGTTCAAGCCTGGTTTGAAGAATTTATGTCCAAAAGCCTAAAAACAGAAGTTGTTTGTTATCATAAACCCGGATGCTGGCATAAAAGCGGAGTCGTAAAAACCTTAAATAATACAACCCCGAATTACGAAACAAATGTAGGAAACGGAGAATCTGTTATCGGAGCAATTTCCGTTACTTTTAGAACAGCAAAAGGTGCATATTTTGATTTAGACATAAGCGGAAGCGCAGCTTCGCAAGGATTATTTGGTATTGACACAAGCCAGAACACGTTACAATTTTATGTTGATGTAAACGGTGATAGAAAGCCAAATATCATTGGGAAAGATATATTCATTATGGTTTATGAATATGATAAAGGCCTCGTTCCGGCCGGAAATGACAGAACACCTAATGAAATCAAACAAAATTGTGAGCAGGGTAACGGCTATTGGTGTATGAAATATATAAAAGACAACGGCTGGGTAATTCCGGATTCTGTTTGGAAACGTAAAATATAAATTTTATTTTCTCTCTTTGTGATAAAATAAAAATAAAAAGAGGGACATGAGTATGGGACAAACTTTAGTAGAAAAAATTATATCAAACCACGCAGGAAAATCAGTTAAAGCCGGAGAACTTGTAATTGCAAACGTTGATGTTTGCGCAGTTCAAGATGGTACAGGGCCTTTGACGGTTCAAGAATTCAAAAAACTTGGAAAAGAAAAACTAAATAACCCTGAACGTACGATTTTGTTTATTGACCATGCGTCTCCGAGTCCTAAAAAAGAATTATCCAATATGCACACGACTTTACGTGATTTTTCACGCGAATACGGCGCTGTTTTATCAGAGGTAGGTTCAGGGGTTTGCCATCAGCGTTTGGTTGAAACCTTTGTTAACCCAGCAGAAATTCTGGTCGGTGCGGATTCTCACACCTGCACATCAGGAGCTTTAGGGGCTTTTGCAACAGGAATGGGTTCAACCGATGTTGCGGTTGCAATGGCGTTAGGCAAAACCTGGTTAAAAGTTCCTCAAACTTTCAAAATCGTTGTTAACGGCAAATTCAGAGAAGGGATTTGTTCAAAAGATTTAATGCTTCACCTTATCGGAATGATAGGCGCAGACGGCGCGACATATAAAGCTCTGGAATTTACAGGTGACACAATTGATAATATGTGTATGGCTGAACGATTTACTTTAGCTAATATGGCAGTAGAAGCCGGTGCTAAATGCGGACTTTTTGTACCGGATGCTAAAACTAAAGAATATTTAGAATCTCGCGGCAGAGGAGATAAATACGTAGAAATTTATCCTGATTCTGATGCTGTTTATGAAAGAGTTATTGAAATCGATGCTTCAACAATTGAACATACTGTTTCTTGCCCGCATACAGTCGATAACACCAAACTTGCAAAAGACTTAAATGATATTAAAGTCCAGCAGGTTTATGTAGGAACTTGTACAAACGGCAGAATTGAAGATATGCGAACAGTTGCAAATATCTTAAAAGGTAAAAAAGTCCACCCTGATGTTAGAATGTTAATTTGTCCAGCATCACGTGATGTATATAAACAAGCACTTCAAGAAGGTTTGTTGGAAACCTTTATTGATTCAAACGCAACAATATTACCGCCGGGCTGCGGACCTTGTGTTGGCATTCATGCAGGTATATTGGCTGATGATGAAGTTTGTTTAACTACACAAAACAGAAACTTCCAAGGCAGACTTGGCAACACAAAAGGATACATCTATCTTGCATCACCATATGTTGCCGCATACACTGCACTAAACGGTTACATAAGCTGTAAATAAAGTTCACCCCATCCGGTAAAAGTAAATTTTCACAGGATAATTTGAAGGAATTTTCCAGTTATTTTTCCGGGTAAGTTTTTGTCAATATTTACCACTAGTGCTGTTTATATACCTTTTTAGTATAAGTTTCAATATATGGAGTATCGATTTCAAAAACATGAATTCTGCCCGGACCTAAATCCACTGCCAATTGCCCCTGTGATACCTGAAATTTACTTTCTTCACCGTATGACGGAAGCAAGTTTTCGAGTTTTTGGTTTTCTTTCAGGGTCGGGACATCAATCTTACATGCCAGACGCCTGTTTACGTTTTTATTAGCAACAACTAATAAAGTTTTACCTTTTCTGTGACGGGCGAATGCTATTACCTGATCCTGTTTATCAAAATGTTTATCAAGTACAATATAAGAACCACGTTTTAATACATTTTCATATTTATCACGAAATTCCAACGATGCCTTCATAAAATCACCAATTTCAGGCTGTTTTCCACCAGGTTTTCTTGACAGGTTAAAGATATCAAGCTTGCCCCAATGAGCTTCCATATCATTACAATCAGTCAGCGTTTCTGTTGAATACTTATCTCGGTAGCTGTAATCATATGTATCTCCTGATTGAAAACCGTCAACAAAATACGGATTCATCATAGGTAAAGTTGCCTGAAGTCCTGATGTCAGGTTACAGTAGACTTCGCCGCCATGAAACATTGGCGAGATATCATCGTGAGTTGCAAAAGACCCGATTAAAGATTTTCCGCGTTCTACTCTGTATGACATATTAAGATTATCAATCACATAGTCGTGAAGTTCTTTTGCAGTATTCCACTCGTGGAAAATGTGATATTGTCCGTAATAAGCATCAAACCCTGCACGCAAAGAGTCCTCCGGCCTATCGTAAGGCATATTTGCCTGAGGGGAAGCATCTTCATAAGTATAAGTTTCGGCAAGCCACGCAAACTCAGGATCTCGTTTCCTTGAATATGGTATGATAATATCCCAGAATTCTACCGGTTTTGCCCTTGCAACGTCAGCTCTAATACCATCAACACCTGCATCAATTAGCATATCGACAAATTTTCTGTGGTATTCTAAAAGTTCAGGATTAAGTGTTCTTTTTCCTTCATCTTCCCAAGGCTGGAACATTCTGATATCCTGCCATCCTTGAGGAGTTTTTGCAATACCGTTTCTTTCATGTGCCATAAGTTCCGGTTTTGCTTCATACAAATCAAAAGAAGCACAGCTTGGCATATCAATCATAACCCTGATTCCGCGCTGGTGACAAGCATCAACAAAAGCCTTAAACTGTTCCATATCAGAACGCGGATCGTTTTTATCAATCAGCATAGGATCTATTTTAAGTAAATCATCCGGTGCGTACACTGAACCTGCTGTTCCTTTTGCATTGTTATATCCCGGAGGATTAATCGGCAATACGTGCAAAGTATTAAATCCGTGATTTTTTACTTCATCAAGACGTTCAATCGCATTTAAAAATGTTCCGTTCTTTTCTGAACCGTCAATATATTCATTTCCGTTTGTATCCTGAGCGTTAAATGTTCTTGGTACAATCGCTAAAATTTTCGCACTATTTGTCAAAAACAATGTTTTTAAATCATTTTTATACGGAACAATCGGCTGAGCAGGTTTTACGACAGCAACAGAATTTATCATTGCCGCATTATTCAAGTACTGTGCAATTAAATTTGAAGCTGACTGCGGTTTTATTTCAGACGGTTGAACAGTTTGAGATTTTACCGGCACAGTATTTGTCATATTAACTTTTTGAGCTATTAAGTTTGTAGAAACATTTATCATACTATTTAGTCTCCTTTGCCGGTTTTGGAGTTTTCATTCTGCCGAAGAACAGTTGAGCAAGAAGAGTAACACCTACAAGTCCTGCTCCGAGTTTACCAAACAAACTAAACCATTTACCGCTGTTAAATTTCTGGTTAGCCATTTTTAAAATTATTTCATCAGGTGCAGCCCCCATTAGAAGGAATCTAAACTGAGAAGTTGAATCTACGCGCTTGCCGTTAACAAGACAATTTGGACGTGTAAAGCAATAATCTCCGCCAAGAATTTTTAGCGCCTGTTCTCTGTAATTCATAAAATCTTTAAAGAAAATCGCATCTTTGAGTTTAGAATGAGTAACCGGATGTACATCTCCGCCAAACATAAGTTTCATAACGCCGTCAAAATATTCTCTGTCATGAACAAGTTCAGCCAGTTCGGTTGTTTCACGTTTTCCAAAGTATTTATTTACGACTTTACCCATTGCAGTTTCGATTTGGGAAGTGTCAGACCTATCAGGTGCCGGATTACGTTTTTGCCAGAATTTCACAGAGAAATCAGATGTATGACCTTCCAAAAGCATTTGTTTTGCAAGTTCAACCATTTCTTCTTTAACTTCACGAGGAACTCCGCCGTGTAATACATGATCAAGCCCTGAAACATTTGCAACCTTATAATACACATCCGCTAAATCTATAAATCTGTAAATAGAACTTGTTACCCCTTTAACTCTGTTTGTCAAGAAGTTAAAATACAATTCTTTAGTTGACGTATGAGCAGTTTGCGGGAAACCGACAAGAGCTTCTGATGTGCTCTTAAGTCCGAATTTTCTCAAGTTTGCTGCACTATCATCAAATGTTGTAATAACTGCGGCTTTATATTTATTTTTACTTGCATCCTGAGTCATATCAAGCGGTTCAATTCTGCTCTGAAGTGATGAAAGAACTTTTTCAACATCTTCTAGGAACTTACCGTAAGTTTCCTGATTAAGTGTGATTGCTTCTAATTTATTTCTAAGTACTGTACCTGCAAATTCTCTGTCTAATCTTGCTTTCTGAATTTCTTCCGGAGAGAAATTTAATGATTTCATTATAGTTTCTGTTATTTCTCCCCAGGAATCTGCAAGGCTTGTTTCAGGCGCCTGTGCAGCCTTCATGAAAGCAAACTTATGAAGAACAACAGTTTTTGCTTTCAAGTCATTTAACTCTGCTGAAACATCCTTCAATAAACGAATAGTATCATCAGTTAATACTGAAGATGATGTTGATTTAAATGCGCCTGCAAGCACCGAATCAGCACCGTATTCTGTAGAGTGAACAAGTTTTTTCATCAGGAAGTTTAATTTTTTAACTTCTGGAGCTGTCGGATTTTCCGCAATAAACTGCTGAATATTACCTGCTAAAATATTCTGAACAACTTTTGAATGTTCTGAAAATTCTTTAAAGTTACCATTTAACAAACCTTTTTGTTCTAATGCTTTTGAAATCGTATCAGCATCCGGAATCAATTTTGTAAGCTGTTCTTCTGATAAACCTGATGGAGCAAGAGTTTTCTTTAACGTTTCCTGAACTCCTTCTATATTTGAACTTGAGAAATTAAAACGTTCTCCGACAGAAAACATCCTGTGTAAATCTTTTTCGATACCTACAGAAACCATATGATCCAAACCATCTGTAATATTAGCACGTATTGCATCTAATATTTCAGGCGTCATAGGTTTTCCGGCATTATCTGCTAAGATTTTTTCAAGCTCTCTGGTATTTTTAGAAAAATCATATTTTTTAATTTCCTGTGCAAAATTAGTCATCAACGCATCAGCTTTTTTATCTGTTCTATAAGCAAGAAATTTTTTCACAGGGCCTTCCAAACCGTTACAAATCAACGCACTCATAACAGGTGTTGCAAAACCGGCTGTTAACATCCATAAAGTATTATTTTGAAGTGCGATTTTGCGCATTTTTTCCTGAATGAATTCTCGCCTGTTTGGAATATTTTTCGGGACATTCAATCTGTCACCAATTTTATCAATTTCTTTATCAGAATACAAATCCCAAGGAATAAACTGGTGATCCTGATAGAACATTTTCTTTCTGCCGTAATTGTCTTCGTATTGCTGTCTTACATCAACTCCGTGAACGAGTTTTGCAGGAAGCTGTATAAATAACTTCGGCCACAAATCCATTGCCGCAAAAAATGATGCCAAACCGATAAATTCAAAAGCTTTTGTCATTGGAGTTGCTTTTTTAGTTGCAAGATAAGCAGCAATAGCAAGTCCGCCTACTTTCATACCTACATCGTTTAGTCTTCCCAATTCGTGATCATTTGCTTCGCCTTTTGCAGCATGTGCAAGAGCCTTCATATCATATTTTATATCTTTACGAAACTCTGACATAACTTCAAACGGTCCGACTTTCACAAGTTTTCCGTTACTTGGCAAAGGTTTTATAAATGTGCGATTTGATAATTCTTTTTTTACGTCAAAATCTTTAACAGCCTTATCAGAGTTATACTGTCTTGTTGCAGGTGAATTATTTACATATGATTGAATTAAATTTGTTGTTCTCATCTAACCCACCACACTTTCTTTTGATTTATCAAAAACATTATCTGCTGTAGCTTTTGCAGGTTTTTTAGTCAGGTGAACAGTATTTAATACTCCTATCACAGTTGAAGCCAAGGCTGCACCTATCATTAATTTACCGGAATGTCTTTCAAATACAGAAAATGATCCGGGAGTTCCGCGATATAATTCTTTTGCACTATCAACAAAACTTTGACCGAACACTTTTAATGAATGCGTAAATTCTTTACCTTTCCAGAACTTCAATGTTGCAACACGGAAATAATTTTCCCAAGGTTTCTGGAATGCTAAAGCAACACCTGTGGCTGCCCATAAATATGATGAAATACTTTTTGCGAGTTTTGATTTTACAAGAACTTCCTTGTAAATAGGTTTAACATCCTGATCCGAATCGTTCAAATTGCTTCCAAGTCCGTTTTTCTTTGCGATTTTGTCATATCGTTCATTCAGGATTTCACCTTTTCCGGTTTTATACAGCAAATCCCAGCGGGTAAAGTCGACACTTTCTCCGACTTTATGATATTCTGTACTTGTTAAATCTTTATCATCCTCGCTTTCCGGCAGTAAGTAATTAACTTTTGCATACGGAAGTTCTGTATCAATACCGGTTGCCATTTTTACAGGTACATTAACAAAAGATTTTGATATACTTTTCATCAATGCGTAAAAAATTACACCCAGTGCCATTTTATTGCCGAGTTTTAGTGATTTTGTTTTGTCAAAAGCTGCAAAATGTTTTGCCGCAGAGTTAAAAATAGACATTAATGTTATACTGCCAATTACATACGGCACAGTACCCATTGTCAAAAATTCGTAAAAATTGGAGTTTTTACTTCCCTTCAAACCTCTTGCCGGATACACAGTAAAGGCTTTTGTAAATTGTTCAAGGCCTATTCGTGTTCTTGTTGCAAAGTTATTTTTTAATAACGTATCATGTTCATAAGGATCGTTATTTTTCTCCTCTTTATTAGACCTAAATGTTAGATTATAATTACTTATTGGTAATATCATGATAACTCCGCAATTTACAATATTAGAATACATGTCAAGATTATTTTTTGTTATCCTGTATTATTTATATTTACAAATATTAACAAAATTTTTATTTATAAATATTGAAAAATATCAGGGTGAAAACTCCCATCACAATACAATACCAGCCGAAAATATTTAACGAAAATTTTGATATAAATTTCATAAAATATTTTATGCATAAGTACCCTACAATTCCTGAGACTATTGTTCCTAAAATAATTGAATACCAGTTATATGTAACAGCTTCATGAACATCAATTTTCACAAGTGGATAAACCATAGAAGCGCCCAGAATAATTGGTATACTTAATAAAAACGAATATCTGGCAGCTGTTTGTCTGTCAAGTCCGGTGAATAAACCTGTCGCAATAGTCCAGCCTGAGCGTGAAAAACCCGGTAATACAGCAAGTCCTTGCGCCAAGCCAATCAATAATGCTTGTTTTAAACCTACTTCATTTGTAGTCGGTTTCTTTTTAGAAAGATATTCACTTAAAAATAATACTCCGCCAGTTATTATTAACAAACCGCCCACAAGAGCAGGATGAAAGACAAGATGGTTAGCTGCTTCATTAAACGGTAAGGCTAAGATTATTGTCACAACTGTACCTGCTATAATGTACAACCCGAGTTTTGCAAGATGTGATGAAAAATTCCATTTCTTTATAGCTTCAAAAAGAGCTTTTGTAATTTCAATTACATCTTTTCTAAAAAATATTAAAACAGCAATCAATGTTCCTAAGTGAAGCATAATATCAAAAAATACTTCTTCTGTAGACTGTTCTGCTATCGGTATATTTTTAAACACTTTATAAAAATTTGATGTAAAAACAAGATGAGCAGAACTTGATACAGGTAAAAATTCACTCAAACCCTGGACTATCCCCATCAACACTGATTGTATTAAATTCATTAAAAATCTCTCTTTCCCAAATATACTATTTATTCAGCCTCAAAATATGAACAGCATGAGGTCTGAGTTTCCCAAACCGTAACCTTGCTCAACTGTACAATTCTTTCTTTTAGTTTTGAATATATATATGCTGAAATCATTTCACTTGAAGGACTTTCACCTTTGAATTCCGGAAGTTCATTCAAATCCTTATGATCTAAAGTTTCTAATACTGCATTTAGCTCTCTTTTTAATACTTTATAATCAATCAGGATATTGCTTTTATTCAGACTTTCTCCTTGTACAAAAGCTTCAACCATCCAGTTATGACCGTGTTGATTTTCGCATTCTCCATCGTAGTTTAATAAATGATGTGCAGCTGCAAAAAATGCCTGCGTTTTAATTTCATACATATTATATCCCCTTATATCTTCTGATTATCAAAAACGAAATCGCAAAGTTCGCGAACCGCACCTCTTCCGCCATCTCGTCTTGCAATAAAATTACAAACATCCTGAACCTTTGATACTGCATCAGATGGACAAGCCGCAATTGCAACTTTTTCCAATATGCAAATATCAGGTTCATCATCTCCCATATATGCAACTTGAGAAAAATCAAGTTCATATTTTTGCATAATAGCTTCTAAAATCGGAAGCTTATTTTTAACTCCCTGATAGACTTCGGTTACACGTAAATCACAAGCCCTTCTGTCAACAGTTCCGTTATTTCTGCCTGTAATAATCGCTGTAATAAACCCGTTTTTTGCCATTTTGGCAAGCCCGTGACCGTCTTTAGCATTAAATGTTTTATATTCAACGCCGTTTTCATCGTAAGTTATACTGCCGTCAGTCATAACCCCGTCAACATCAAAAGCCAATAATTTTATTTTACTTGCTTTTTCTTTCATTAAATCCATTATGCAACACCTGCTCTTAAAAGATCGTGAACATGGATTACCCCGACAGGAACATTATTTTCATCTACAACTGCTAAAGCTGTGATTGAGAATTTTTCCATAAGATTTAATGCAGAAGCCGCATACGCATCAACTGTAATACGTTTTGGATTAACAGTCATAACGTCTTTCACCTGAAGGTTAGATGAATCGGTGAACTTAATAATTGTTCTTCTTATATCACCATCAGTTAAGACTCCGCTTAACTTACCGGAATTATCAACAATCATTGCCATACCAAGTTTATACTCAGAAATTGTGTTAATTACTGATGTAAACGATTCAGAATCAGATACAACCGGCATACGTTCTCCTGTAATCATCAAATCACTAACCTTGTAGGTCAAACCTTTACCGAGTTTTCCTGACGGATGGAACATTAAAAAGTCTTCCTTTGTAAAACCTTTTTTCTCCATTAAACAAACAGCCAGAGTATCACCCATTGCTAAAGTTGCTGTAGTACTCGCTGTTGGAGCTTTTCCTAAAGGACAGGCTTCACGTTCAACAGAGATATCCAAAACAACTTCGCTTGTTTTAGCTAAAGTAGAGTTTAAATTTCCGGTCATACCTATCATCGGACAACCAAAACGTTTAATAAGCGGTAACAGGTTCATCAATTCTTGAGTTTCGCCGCTGTTTGAAATAGCAATAATTACATCATCTCTTGTAATTACACCGGAATCCCCGTGAGTACTTTCTGCCGGATGAAGAAAATATGAAGGAGTGCCGGTAGACGACATTGTTGCCGCAATTTTTTTACCTATCAAACCTGATTTACCCATACCGGTAACAATTACACGACCTTTGCAATTGTATAAAATATCAATTGCCTTATCAAAAGCCTCTCCGATATTTGATTTTAATCTCAAAATCGAATTTGCTTCAATTTCTAACACTTCTTTTGCCAATTCATTAATTCTGCTTAAAGTCATAGCTACCATATCCACCTCACTTAACTCAAAATAATTATACAACAAATATCATACAAATACAGTATCTTTACAAATTCTTATCATTATTTTTAAAAATTTTACCGATTTTATAAATATGACTAAAGATTTTAAACATAAATTTTATAATTCAGCAAATGAAATCATTGATTTAAGAAATTTAAATCTGTTTGAAACAACAAAAGCGATTATAATGATTTCCTCAAACAGTAAACTGCGAAATAAAAAGTTAAAATTTAAAGTTTCAACACCTAACATAGAAAACATTTTAAAAGATATTCCATTACATAAACAAATAGAATTAGTATAATAAAAAGCCTCTCAAATAAATGAGAGGCTTTTATTAATTCATACAAAGCTTATGAACAGCCTGAATATCCGCAATTCAAGCAGATAAAGCATCCTTCTGCCATCTGAATTTCAGTACCGCATTCAGGACATTTAACAGTCTTAACTTCACCTGTCGGATTGTACTCTTCTACGTTCTCTTTCTTTTCTTCAACGGACGGCTTTGAATCAACTGCCTTCATTTCAATTGTTTTTTCTTTCTTTTTGTCATCCAGATTCATCGGTTGGAATTGACGTGAATTGTTCCGATAAACTGTTATACCTTTTAAATTATTTTTATAAGCCAGAATATAGGCTTCTTTGATGTCTTCACGGGTTGCTGATTCTACAAAGTTAACTGTTTTTGATACAGCATTATCTGTGTGAAGCTGGAATGCAGCCTGCATTTTAACATGCCAGTATGGTGAAACATCGTGAGCTGTTGCAAAAATCTGTTTTACTTCATCCGAAACGCCTTCGACATGAGCAATAGTACCATCTGTTGCAATCTGTGACATAATCTCTTGAGAATACAAGCCGTGAGACACCATATAATCCTTAAAAATAGGGTTAACTTCAAGCATTTCAGTGCCGTCCATAATCAGCCTAGAAAAAACAAGTCCAAACAACGGTTCAACACCACCTGAAGCAGAAGCTATCATTGAAATTGTACCGGTTGGAGCAATACATGTTGTTGTAGCATTACGCAAACCGTATTTTTTTATATCAGCATCAATTTGCGCCCATTTTTCATCAGAAATTTTACCTGCTGATTTTCCTTTATATTTGTTAAACAAATAATTTTCAGAATCGTAAATACTACCTTTAAAGTTATTAAAGCTTCCGCGTTCTTTGGCTAGCTCAATTGATTCTGTTTTTGATACATAATCAATGAATTCCATAACCTGACCGGCAAGTTTTGTACCCTCTTCTGAATTATAAGATAAGCCCATTTTCATTAACATATCAGCCCAGCCCATTACACCAAGTCCGATTTTTCTGTTATTTTGAACCATTTCAGATATCTGCGGCAACGGATAATTATTTACAGCAATAACGTTATCCAAAAATCTCATTGCAGTTCTTGTTGTTTGCTCAAGTAAATCCCAGTCAACAACCCAATTTTCAGATTCTTTTTTAAGCATTAAACCAAGATTGATTGAGCCAAGGTTACAAGCTTCATAAGGAAGCAGAGGGACTTCTCCGCAAGGGTTTGTTGATTCAATAGCACCAACCAATGGTGTAGGGTTATCAGAATTCATCTTGTCAATAAATACAATTCCCGGCTCTCCGTTTCTCCATGCACCATCAACAATAAGATCAAAAACTTCTTTAGCATTCATTCTGCCGACAACTTCATTATTTTGCGGACTTACCAGATCATAATCTTCACCTGCTAAATACGCATCCATAAATTTATCGGTAATTGCTACAGATATATTAAAGTTATTTAATTTATTATTATCAGATTTACAGTTAATAAAATCAATAATATCAGGGTGATCAACTCTTAAGATACCCATATTCGCACCACGTCTTGTGCCGCCCTGTTTAACGGCTTCTGTTGCGGCGTTAAAGACTTCCATAAAAGATACAGGGCCTGAAGAAACACCCATAGTAGAGCGAACTACACTGTTTTTAGGTCTTAATCTTGAAAAAGAAAAACCTGTTCCTCCGCCTGATTTATGAATAAGAGCTGTATTTTTAACTGTTTCAAAAATACCTTCCAAACTATCTTCAACCGGCAATACAAAACAAGCAGCCAATTGTCCAAGTTCACGGCCTGCATTCATCAAAGTAGGAGAGTTTGGCATAAAATAACGGCTTGTAATCGCTTTATAAAATCTGTCAGACAAAGTCTTAACATCTGATTCTGATTTTCCAAACTGCAAATCACCTGCTGCGATTGTATCAGCAACCCTTCTGAACATATCGGCAGGTTTTTCAACACAATTACCGTCTTTATCTCTTTTTAAATATCTTTTTTCCAAAACCTTAACGGCATTTTCCGAAAGGTTCAAAGACTCCTCAACACATACACTTCCGTCTGACACATTAACCTCCGTAATCTGATTATAAACTTTTCCTAAAGCATGCCCCATACATGCCTTTTGATAATTATACAACCGTGAATAAACCAATTGCAATAAAAAGATTAAGATAATTAACATTAACCACAAAGAGAATACATTTAACTCTTTTTATGTTATCTTAAAGACATGATTAGGAGAGTTTTTAGGGTATTATTAGTTATTTTACTTATCGGTGTGCTTTGCAAAGCGTGCCTTGTAAAAGATTCTGATATTATAACAGAAACCCGTACCTCTTCAGGTAGCAGTTCGGCTGAATTAACCTCTTACCCTGCGCCTGAAAATGTAACTATTGACGGTATTGATTACCTTGAGTCTCAAGCTCCTGTGGGAAATTTCGGCGGAGAACTTATAGCATCAACCATAGGTGAAGGTCCGAAAACTTTTAATCCGTTTAACAGTAAAGATAATACGTCTTCAACTATGGCAGGGGTAATGTTTGACGGGCTTTTGACTACAAACCCCGTAACAGGACAACCTTCCCCGAAACTTGCTAAATCATACGAGATTTCTCCGGACGGCAAAACTTATACAATACATTTGCGCCGCGGAATCAAATGGTCTGACGGAAAACCGATTACAGCTGATGATGTTGTTTTCACCTGGCGCGATATAATTTTTGCAGGACTTGGCGATACTTCAACAAGAGATTCTCTTGTAATTGATGACAAGCTTCCGACAGTTCGTAAAATAGATGATTACACGGTCGAATTCACGACCCCGAAACCGTATGCGCCTTTTATCAGAATGCTTTCAGCTTCAATTGCGCCAAAACATTATTTTCTTTCTGCTGTAAAAGGCGGAGCAGAAACATTTGACAGATTTTTAGGAACAACAACACCGCCAAAAGATATTGTAGTTTCAGGTGCTTTTAAACTTAAAGAATACGTACCCGCACAGCGAGTTGTATTTGAACGAAACCCGAATTACTACGAAATAAATAAAGAAAAACAAAAACTTCCATATTTAGATAGATTTATATATTTAATTGTAGGTGATTTAAACAACGAAGTTCTGAAATTTGAGGCTAAAGAACTTGATGTAATCTCACTTCAAGGTTCAAAAGTTGCAAGGTATAAATCCTTGGAAGCTCATTCTGATTTCAAGTTATACAATTTAGGCCCTGCAACAGGTACAATGTATCTTTCTATGAATCTCAATAACCGTAAAGGAAAAAACGGTAAGTTTTACGTAAACCCTACAAAACAAAAATGGTTTCAGGATTTAAACTTCCGTCAAGCTGTAGATTATGCAATTGACAGGAAAAACATGGTATTTAACATTGCAAACGGAATAGGAGAACCGCTTTTCACTCCGGAAAGCCTAAACTCGATTTACCTGAATAAAAATATAAAGCCATACAGCAGAAATCTTGAAAAATCCCGTGAATTACTGAAAAAATCAGGATTTTATACAAAAAAAGGTAAACTTTACGATAAAGACGGTAACCGCGTAGAATTTGATCTGTATACAAATGCAGGTAACACTGAGCGCGAAGCAATCGGAGTTATGGTAAAACAAGACCTTGAAGACTTAGGAATGAAAGTAAACTTTAAACCGATTGAGTTTAATTCACTTGTCAATAAACTTGTCAGCACATTTGACTGGGATATGGTTATAATGGGGCTTACCGGTTCTCCGCTAGAACCTAACGGAGGAAAAAATGTCTGGTTATCTGACGGACGTTTACATATGTTCAATATGCGTTTACCAGATGAAGGTAAAGATAAAATTTTGCCTTGGGAAAAAGAACTTGATGAATGCTTTACTAAAGGTGCTTTAGCAACAAAATTTGAAGACAGAAAAAAATATTATGACAAATATCAGGAAATTGTATACTTGCAAAAACCTTTTATATACATTTATTCACCGGTAATAATTGTCGCAATCAGGGATAAATTCAAAAACATATATCCTTCCGGCTTAAACGGAATTATATATAATATCGAAGAAATTTATAGGGGTAAATAGTGGAAACAATAAAATACATATTTAAAAGAATACTTCAAACAATACCATTACTAATAATGGTATCTTTGATAAGCTTTTTTATCATACGGCTGTCTCCGGTAGACCCTCTTGCCGAGCTAAAACTAAACCCGTCTATTTCACCTGTTACAGTTGAAAAAGAACGACAAAGACTCGGACTTGATAAACCTATTATTGTACAATACGGCAAATGGGCATTATCTTTTGTAAAAGGTGATTTAGGGGTAACTTCAAACGGTGAAAAAGTAAGCCAAAAATTAAAAGAAAGAATACCAAATACACTGCTTTTAACAACAATTGTAATCTTTTTAACCTGGCTTGTTGGAGTTCCGTTAGGGATTATCGCGGCAGTACACTGGAAAACAAATTTTGACAGGATTTTAACGGTTTTAACAAGTATAGGGATGGCAATACCGTCATTCTTCTTTGCTGTATTACTTTTAATGTTTGCGGTTAAGACAGGATGGTTTCCGATTGGCGGCTTAACCAGCCCGAATTTTGCGGATATGAGTTTTGGCAATAAAGTCTTAGACATTGCGTATCATTTAATTTTACCTGTTTTTGTATTGTTTACAATTTCTCTTGCAGGTTTGCAGCGCCAAATGAGAGCAAATATGCTTGATGTTTTAGACAGCGATTATGTAAAATTTGCACGGGCAAAAGGTTTACCAGAATGGATGGTAATATATAAACACGCTCTTCGTAATGCGGTAAATCCGATGATTACACTTTTAGGGTTTGAATTTGCAGGACTTTTATCCGGCGCGGCTTTGACTGAATACGTTTTTCAATACCCGGGACTTGGCAGACTTATTTTAGAAGCAGTATTAAAATCAGACATAAATCTTGTTATGGCATCTTTGATGATGGGTGCGATAATGCTTGTTTTAGGTAATTTAATTGCGGATATTCTCCTTATCATCACTGATCCGAGAATAAGGGTGAAATCATCATGATAAAAGAAGTTTTTCAACAATTATGGAAAGATAAATTTGCAAGAATTTCACTTATCGTTCTTGCGGTAATCTACGCGGTATTGTTTTTTGCAGATTTTATCGCGCCTTATACAAAGGATTTTTCAGACAGAACAATGGCATACGTTCCGCCATCAAAGATTTTCACAATTGATAAAGACGGAAAACTTTCAAAGCCTTATACATATAATTATGTCAGAGAATTTGATAACGACAACTTAGAAATAAAATACACACTTGATCGTTCTAAAAAACATTATATAAAATTCTTCTCTCAAGGTCAGCCATACAAATTTTTAGGCTTAATCCCGATGAAACGTCATTTATTTACAACAGATAAAGACGGCAGAATATTTCTTCTTGGGACGGACATAAACGGACGTGATGTATTTTCTCGTTTACTTTTTGGCGGAAGAATTTCAATGACAATAGGATTTCTTGCCCTTCTCGTCTTGTTTCCTATCGGACTTTTATACGGCGGAATCTCAGGTTATTTCGGCGGGAAAGTTGATTCAATTATGATGAGGTTTGCCGAAGCCATTATGTCAATTCCAAGTTTTTATCTTTTAATTATTCTGGCATCAATTCTACCATCTGGAATGACAAGTACACAAAGATTTTTGCTTATTGTAATAATCCTTGCACTAATTGGCTGGGCAGGGTTTGCAAGGGTTGTACGCGGAATGGTTTTATCAATAAAAAATCAGGAATATGTACAGGCCGCACGTTCAATCGGGGCTTCAAGAATGCGTATAATCACAAAACATATACTGCCGCAAACCACAAGTTTTGTAATAGTAGCAATGACACTTTCCGTACCATCTTACATATTATCAGAATCCGGCTTAAGCTTTTTAGGTTTAGGAATTCAGCAGCCTGATGCAAGTTGGGGAAATATGCTCAAAGAAGCACAGGAGTTTACAAATATTTTATACCGACCATGGCTTCTTACTCCGGGATTTTTAATTTTTGTATCAGTTTTGGCATTTAATGTAATAGGTGATACTATAAGAGATATCTTAGATCCGCAATCAAAAACAAGATAGGGAGAAATGTATGAAAAAAGATTCTAAAATTGCGATTGTAATATCTTCAATAATGATATTATGTGCAGTTTTATTATTTGTCTGGGTATTACCGTTTATATTTGTCTGGATAGCATACGGAGATGAAGAAAATTGTCAAACTGATTACCTGAAAAAAGCTGTTAAATATTCGATATTCCCTGTTCAAAAAGCTTACACAATTGAATCAATTATGCCATCATTAATTTTAAGCGGAAATTTTGAAGATGCCATAAAATATTATGAAGAATATAAAAAAACAAATACTGACAGTATTATAAAAAATGCAATAACCCGTCTTGCAGGATACGCTTATCTGCACACAGAAAGATATGCAGATGCTCTTGAAATTGCAAAAGAATTAAACGACAAAACTTTTTTAGCGCAAATCTATATAAAAATCGGAGATATTGATACCGCAAAAGTTTTGGTAAATGAACTTTTAAAGGAAAATCCTGAAAAAACAATGAATTACAGATATCTTGCAGAAGTTCAAATGGGCGAAAATAAATGGAAAGAAGCTGAAATTTCAATTAATAAGGTGTTGAGATTTGCTCCGAACAATCTTGATGTATTAAAAGATAAAGTTGAAATTTCAAAACAACTCGGCAAGACGGCTGAATATAAAAAATATTCAAAAAGAGTAAAAGAAATAGAATACAAAAGAAATTACAGATAAGAGGAAAATATGGAAACAACAATTGAGCATTTACAAAATATTATAAATCTGGATTATTTTATCAGAATAGCGGTAGCCGTAATTTTCGGTTTCAGCATCGGTTTAGAGCGAGAACTTACTAACAAATATGCAGGATTAAGAACACATATTCTTGTGTGTTTGGGTGCTTGCGTATTTACTCTTATTTCTATATACGGCTTTCCGACATTTGCACCGGGAGATAATGTTCTAATAGATCAGGCTACAGGTATAAGAGATACTTCACGTGTTGCCGCTCAAATCGTAACCGGTATCGGTTTTATCGGTGCAGGTACGGTTCTTAGAAACGGTCCTATAGTTCTTGGCTTAACTACAGCTGCGACCCTGTGGATAGCTGCAAGTATAGGTATGGCATGCGGTGCGGGAATGTTTGATATTGCATTTGCAGGAACACTGCTTTCTATATTAACACTTGTTTCTATAAGAGTATTTGAAAGGAAAGTTCTTCCAAGCAGCACAAAAAGGACTACGCGTGTAAAAATTGCCGTTGTATGTCTTAATGAATTTGCAGATAAAATTCAGGATTACATAATTGACACTTATAAAAACATTTCCCAGCTTTCAAGAAAATCAATAACCGCAGATAATTCAAGTACCAAAATCACCTGTATAATTGATGTAATTTCAAGAAAACCAATTAAAGATTTATACAAATCATTCCAAAGTTTAGATGGAGTTGATTCAATTTCAATACAGGAAACTTTGGAGTAAAGCTTTACTTTAAACTATCTTTACGCTAGGATTATAAGCAAAGAATAAGGGAGATAACAATTTTGAAATATAACAGAATTTTATTAAAGATTAGCGGAGAAGCTCTTTTAGGCGAACAGCAATTCGGGATTGACCAAAATCCTGTAAAAATGATTGCTAACGAAATTAAAAAAGTAACTGAAGCAGGTGCCCAAGTTGCAGTTGTAGTAGGCGGCGGAAACATTTTCCGCGGAATGAAAAACAGTGCAAAACTTGGTATGGATCAAGCTTCAGGCGATTATGTCGGAATGCTTGCAACAGTAATGAATGCAATAGCTCTTCAAAGCGCTTTAACACAAATTGACGTTCAATGCAGAGTTCAATCTGCAATCGCAATGAATCAAATCGCTGAACCATATATCCGCCACCGCGCAATCAGACACCTTGAAAAAGGAAGAGTTGTAATATTTGCAGCCGGTACAGGAAATCCGTTCTTTACAACAGACACAGCAGCAGCTCTAAGAGCATCCGAAATAAATGCAGAAGCTATGCTTATGGCTAAAAACGGTGTAGACGGAGTTTACACAGACGATCCGAACACAAACCCTGAAGCTAAAAAACTTGATAATATTACTTATGACGATATTATTAAAGACGGCTTGAAAGTTATGGATACTTCAGCCTGCGCTTTATGTAAACAAAATAAAATACCGATTGTAGTCTTTGATTTCAAAAAAGAAAACGGTATTAAAGATATCTTAAATGGTCAAAAAATAGGAACATATATTAGTTAATAATTTATACGAAAGAGGTAAAAAATGACAGAATCGTTAGAAGAATTATTTTTATTCGGCGAAGAAAAAATGGAAAAAGCTATCGCACAGCTTCAAAAAGAATTCGGTTCTATCCGTACAGGACGTGCTAATCCGGGTATATTAGATAAAGTTATCGTAGAATATTACGGAGCTTTAACTCCATTAAGACAAATGTCACAGGTTTCTGTTCAAGACGGTACAACCCTTGTTATTACACCGTATGATAAAACAATTATGAAAGAAATCGAAAAAGCTATTATTAAAGCTGAAATCGGAATTACACCAAACAGCGATGGTACTTGTATCAGATTAACTTTTCCGCCTCTAACTGAAGACAGAAGACGCGAAATTGCTAAAGAAGTTAAAAAATTAGGTGAAGATGCTAAAGTTGCAGTAAGAAATATCCGCCGCGATATGACTGATAACCTTAAAAAACTTGAAAAAAGCGAAAATCTTCCTGAAGATATGGTAAAAGACAACCAAGATAAAATCCAAAAATTAACAGATAAATATACTGCAAACATTGACAGTGCAGTTTCTGTAAAAGAAAAAGAGGTTATGACAGTATAATGATTGATTTAGGCTTGAATAAAAATGCAACAAGAATGTTAACCGGGTTTATTATGGGTACAGTTGTTCTGTCCTGTATTATGGCAGGAGGTTTATGGCTGCTTGCTCTATTAATATTTATGTTGATTGTAGGCTCTCGAGAATATGTAAAAATTCTTAACCATAAAGGTTTTTATCCAAGCCTTAAAGTCATTTATTTAACAGAAGCAATTCTTACAACTGTTGTATATTTTAAACGGTTTGATTTAGTTGCAATAACATTAACAATTTGTGCTATGGCTTCATTTATGTGGGTTTTATTCCGCGGCAGACAGCCATATATTGCAAACGTTGCAACAACTTTACTGGGTATGGTTTACTGCGGATGGTTTCCTCTACACTTACTATTTTTAAGAGATTTATCATGCGATAAATATGACAGCGGTTTGGGTTTTGTCGTTTTAATGTTTACTGCAATTCTGTTAACTGATATCGGATGTTATTATGTAGGCTCAAAATTCGGCAAACATAAGCTTGCACCTGTTATAAGCCCTAACAAAACTATTGAAGGCTCTATTGGCGGAATGTTTTTTGCAATTTTAGGCGCTGTCGGAATTGGTTTATATTTAGATGTTCAATGGTATATTGCACTTTTTGCAGGTATTATGTGTACAGTATTTGCGCAAATCGGCGACCTTTGCGAATCATTAATTAAACGTGATGCAGGTGTTAAAGATTCCGGTACAAGTCTGCCGGGTCATGGCGGATTTTTAGACAGAACCGACAGTTTTATACTCACAATACCTATGATGTATTATTTCTGTAAGTGTTTTATCTTCCACACAGAATGGATTTCAACTTTAACAGGATATGTGAAAGGATTGTTTTAATGAAATCTGTAGCTGAAATTTTTGGAATTGAAACTGTCACAGATGATTACTACAAATACGCTCTTACACATTCTTCATATACAAAAGAACATAATCTTCCTGAAACTCAATGCTACGAAAGATTAGAATTTTTAGGAGATGCGGTTTTAAAACTTACAATTTCAGATGTATTATTTAAAAAATATCCAAATTCCAGAGAAGGAGAATTGTCAAAAATTCGCAGTATTATTGTTTCTGATAACACCCTGGCAGAAATTGCGAAGAAAAACGGATTATCAGAACTTATTATAATGAGCAAGCACGAGGAAAAACTTGGCTGCCGCAGTTTAAATTCTATTTGTGCCTGCGCATTTGAAGCAATACTCGGTGCTTATTATCTTGATGGAAAGTTCAATGAAATAATCCAATATATTGAAAAAACTTTTAACCCGTATATTGAAGAAGTTTCTCAACATTTTGAAAGATTTAACGCAAAAGCAATCTTGCAGGAGTACACCCAAGGGCAAACTAAAACAACTCCTGTTTATACTATTATCAGTGAAACCGGCCCTGCTCATAAAAAGATTTTTGAAGTAGAAGTACGCTATAATAATGAAATTTTAGCGATAGAAAAAGGCACAAGTAAAAAAGAAGCCGAACAAAAATGCGCTTATGCAGCTTGTGAAAAGTTAGGAATAATTTAATATGTCAAAGATTATTGTTTCACCGTCAATTTTATCAGCAGATTTTGCCAATCTTGAAAGAGACATTAAAAAAGTAGAAAACGCAGGAGCTGATTGGATTCATGTTGATGTTATGGACGGGCATTTTGTACCAAATATTACAATTGGCGCACCGGTTGTAAAATCTTTACGTCCTGTGACAGACTTAATTCTTGATGTGCATTTAATGATTGAAAATCCTGAAAAATATATTGATGATTTTATAAAAGCAGGAGCCGATATTATAACTTTCCACTACGAAGCAATAACACCCGATAATATTTCAGATTTAATATACAAAATAAAAGAAAAAGATGTTAAAGCCGGATTATCAATTAAGCCAAAAACATCTCCCGAAGATATCTTAAAATATTTACCTGAACTTGATATGCTTCTTGTAATGACAGTTGAACCGGGTTTCGGCGGCCAGAAATTTATGCAGGACTGTGCTGAAAAGATTAAAACAATAAAAAAACACGCACCTGAGAATTTAATTATTCAGGTTGACGGCGGAATAAATAATGAAACCGCAAAAATTTGCACCCAATACGGCGCAACATCACTTGTTGCCGGAAATTATATTTATAAATCTGACGATATTAAACAGGCAATTCTGTCACTAAAAAACTAGGCTTCAAGCCCTTCGCCTTTTTTAATTTTAGCTTGTAATATCTGATCTAAGTTTGCGCTTGCGGCTTTATCAGTTTCAGCTGCTTTATTTGACGGATCAGACGGATTTTCTTCTCCGCCTTTAGCACCTTCATTATCACCTTGTTTTGGCTGAGTGATTGCAGCAACACCTGTCTTATCCTGAACATCATTTTTGAGACCTGCAACAGCCGATGCATTTTCTGAATTTACAGAAAGTGCTTCTGTTTGGATTTGAGCAGTCATTTCTGAAAAATCAACAGCTCTTTCACCTGATCTTACAGCGCGTTTTCCAATTATATAATCAAACAGGAAGAACCAATGCCCCCTTGATTGTAGAAGTTCTTGACCTATACCGATTGTTTCTGTACCAAAATCCTGAGCGTTAAATATAACATCAGTTTGACCATTTATAATTGAATCATACATATTAAAATCAGCTTCCGAACCGGCAAGGCTTGCCTGTCCTTCGTTGCCAAGTTTTTCTAACTGTTTTTGAAGTTTATTTATTTTACCAAAAGTTGAAGCATCATTTTTACCATCATTTATCTTCGCGACTTCTGATTTTAATTCATTTTGAGTACCTTCAGCTTTTGACAATAATTGATTCATATAGTTATCAAGTGCCTGAATCTCATTATTTGACATATCTTCGGTGTTTGAAATTATTGCAGCTGACAGCAAAGCTGATTTTGAGGCTTCATTACTGTCTTTTGTAAATATTTTAGCCTGCTTACGCAGGCTTACACCTGAATCCTGTAAATCCTGCCGTTTTTGCTGTGCGGCAGTTTTTTCTTCAACCGGTTCTTCTTCTGTGGTTTCTTCTGTTGAATTTTCATCCCCGGATTCGGTTTCAGGCGCTTGAGCAGTTTCTGCCGCCGGCTGTTTTGTATTATTTACATTTTTTGAAGCCATTTCATAAGTTGTTTCATCTTTATCATTCGCGGTTAAATCTGCACGAAACTCTTTTGCCCACTGCAAATATTCAGGAGGCACATTGACTCCCTGATTATCATATTTAATTATTTCTTTTGCTGTTAATTTCCGCCAATCAATCTGCTTTGGAGAAATTGCTTCGATTCTTGATACGTCCATAGTACGCCCTTATTTTATAAATATATTTACGGAACACAATCACAAAAACTTTAAAAATATTAATAAATATTAAAATCCTCATCTGATTAAGGGATACAATTTTAGAAATTATGTATATAATAGTAAGAACAAGAGGTAAACTATGACTTATGAAGAATTAATGCAAAAGGCTATTGAAGCATCCCAAAATGCTTATGCTCCGTATTCAAATTTCCCTGTCGGGGCTTGTATTTTAGCAGAAAGCGGAAATCACTACTGCGGATGCAATTTTGAAAACGGCAGCTTAGGAATGACAATTTGCGCAGAACGGAATGCCGTTGGAACAGCCATTTTAAACGGCGAACGAAAAATTAAAGCTATTGCAATTTATTCTCCAAAGCAAGATAATTGTACTCCGTGCGGTGCTTGCAGACAGGTTTTACACGAATTTTGCGATTCAGATACTGAACTTGATGTAATCGTAAAAATTGGTGATGAATTAAAAGTTTACACCCTTGCTCATCTGTTACCTGAAAGTTTTACATTATAAAATGTACATTTTTGAACTTGTAGCACAATTATTTAAAAAGAAAAAATATTTACCACAAAATTCATTTGACCCGCTGACTCAAGAGCCGGAAGAATTTGATGAAAGCGAAAATTGCAATCACATGTTTTTACCGCTTGATAGTTCAAATACTTTGTTCGCCTGCAAATACTGCGGTCTTATTATGCCCAGAGAAAAACTCAAGGATAGAAATATTTTTAGAAATAATAATTAAACACCTATCCTGCCTGTTGCAGAATAGAAAAATTTATGCATCTTATTTAAACTACTCCTGTAGATAAGGAGGCTATTATGAGTAAAAATTTAGGCGAAATAATCAACAATATTATGGAAGAAAACGCAACAAGACGAGTTTTAATCCTGACAAACCACTTATACATAACTGGTTTAATCCACGATTACCACGATAAATGCAAAAACTGCCACGATTGTCTTGTTGCACTAAAAGATGTTCAAATTGCAAGATTAAAAGACCTTTGCACCTGCAAAACCGATGGGTGCGAATGCAATCTTGAAGCTTTTGTTTCCTATGACTGGTTTAATATCAGCACAAATTCAATTGTAGGTTTCAGCATTATATCTGAAGTTTAAACAACAAAAAAGAGAAGGTCATTTGACACTTCTCTTTTTTTAATTTATTACAAAATCTTAAACTTTTCTTTTGCGAGCAGCTTCAGATTTATGTTTTCTTTTTACGCTTGGCTTTTCATATCTTTCACGTTTTTTAACTTCAGAAAGAATACCTGCTTTTTGGATTTTCTTTTTGAAACGCCTTAAAGCGCTTTCGATACTTTCGTTTTCGCCAACTTTAACTTCTGCCATTTATATTTTCACCACCTTTATAGCTTGTTTAATAATAGGTTACACCTAATTATAAAACAAAACATATAAAAAAACAAGTAGGATAAAGGTTTTTCAATACAAAAGACTATCTACCGCGGAAATAATCACAAATAAGCTTTTCCTGACGCGGAAGTAAATGCTTAATACGACTTACAAGAGACCTGTTTTGTAAATCTTCCAACTGTTTAGTTAAAATAGCTTTTTCAATTAAAACTTTATTGTATAAATCTGAGCAGACATCACTTTTATCAATATGTTCTCTTAATTTCGACAGCTGTAATTCTTTCTGTTTTATTGAAGAAATTAGTTCTCGTTTCACCTTAAATAAACCTCTTATATATCACATACTAAGAATAAACTGTTCTTTAAGATTTAAAATCAACTTTTTAGGTGATTTTAAACTAAACCTTCAATAAATCATACTCATAACCGAGTTTTAAAGCTTCGACATTTTTCGGTATTAAATTCTTTCTATGTGCCGGGATTACGTTATTCAGGGCATTTTCAAGAGTTGATAAATTAATAACTCCGCTAATTTTTGCTAAAATACCTAATGCAAGAATATTAGACATCTTAATATTTCCCAGTTTATCATGCGCCATCTGGGTGATAGGAGCAAAAACATAATTGATATCTTCACGTTTTCTGGAAATTGCTGCTAATGACGAATTTACAATAATCGCTCCGCCTTTTCTAACCCAGAATTCGTATTTATCAAATGATGCCTGATTTAGAACAATTATATAATCAGCCTGAGATTTTTGAACAGCACTAACTTCATCTTCAGACATAACAACAGTACAATTAACTGTGCCGCCGCGCATTTCAGCACCGTAGCTCGGATACCAGGTAACTTTTTTATCATCAAGCATAAACCCATTAGCAAGAACTTCACCTGCTAACAAAACGCCCTGACCGCCAAATCCTGCAATTATAAAATCTTTTTCCATAATATAATCCTTAATTCTCTGTTATATCTTTATAAATTCCCGGTTTAAATACTTCCATCATCTCATTGCGAACTCTGTCGTGAGCCTGTTCCGGTGTCATTCTCCAGTTTGTCGGACAGCTTGAAAGAATTTCAACAAACCCGAATCCTAAACCCTTCATTTGAACTTCAAAAGCTTTTTTAATTGCTTGTTTTGCTTTCCTGATATTAGCAACAGTATCAAGAGAAACTCTTGCACTAAACGCAGTACCGTCACAAAGTGCAATATGTTCGGCAATTTTAATAGGGTAACCGTAATATTCAAGATTTCTGCCTGTCGGAGAAGTTGTTGTAACCTGACCTACAAGAGTTGTTGGTCCTAATTGACCTCCTGTCATACCGTATGTTGTATTATTAATACAAATTGCTGACAATTTTTCTCCGCGCAATGCGGCGTGCATACTTTCAGCTAAACCAATAGAAGCAAAATCCCCGTCCCCTTGATATGTAAATACAAATTTATCCGGCCTTGCCCTTTTTATCCCTGTAGCTTCAGCCATTGCTCTGCCGTGCGGGGATTCTAAAGCATCTATATTTAAAAAATCGTAAATGGTAACGGAACATCCAATAGCTGCCGCAACAATTGCATTATCACGCAATCCTAATTCGTCCAAAACCTCTGCCACAAGTCTTATTGCAACACCATGGTCACATCCCGGACAAAACGTATATTTTGCATCTTTTCTAAATGTATCCGCAATTTTAAAAACTTGTGTTGCCATTATATTAACTCCTCAATCTGCGACATAATATCTTCCGGTGAAGGCGGAGCTCCGACTCCTTTATGAATAAGTTCAACAGGAGCTTTACCGTTAACAGCTAGTTTTACATCGTTAACCATTTGTCCCATATTAACTTCTACCGTAATAAATTTCTTCACTCTGTCAGCTAATTCATTTAACCTTTTATTCGGGAACGGGAATAAAGTAATTGGTCTGAAAACTCCGACTTTTAAACCTTTTTGTCGGCATAATTTAGCCGCTGTTTTAACATTTCTTGAAGTCGAACCGAAACTTACAAGAACAATATCAGCATCTTCCGTTCCGATTTCTTCCCATTCTGTTTCATTTTCTTCAATTTTTCTGTATTTTTCGTACAATTTTTCTAAAAATTCACATTGATTATCCGCCAGCGGAGCATAAGAACGTATTATTCTGCCATCTCTGCCTTTTGCACCGGTTAAAGCCCAGGAAGAATTATCAATTTCAGGATACGGATAAGGTTTAAATTCAACCGGTTCCATCATCTGACCTAATAAACCGTCAGCTAAAAGAACTGTCGGATTTTTGTATTTTTGAGCAAGATAAAAAGCCTTATAAGTTAAATCCGCACATTCCTGAACAGTTGAAGGTGCGAGAACAATCAGCTTATAATCACCGTTTCCGCCGCCTTTTGTAGATTGGAAATAATCACCCTGAGAAGGATAAATATTACCAAGCCCCGGACCGCCGCGCATTACACTAACTAAAACAACCGGTAATTCATCTGCTGTAGCATATGATAAAGCTTCCTGCATAAGCGCAACCGCACAAGAAGATGATGATGACATTGCTTTAACACCTGTTGAGCATGCCCCAAGAACCATATTTATTGCAGCTAATTCACTTTCTGCAGATACATATGCTCTGCCTAATTCCTGCATTTTTCCGCTCATAAACTCTCCGATTTCACTCTGCGGAGTAATCGGATACCCGAAATAGCATTCACAGCCTGCGTTTATTGCCGCTTGAGCTATTGCAAAATTACCTTTGATTAAAACTTTTTTATTTTCAACACACTCTGCAACCATAATTAACCTCTGTAAACTTCTGTAATTGCTAAATCAGGACAACGAGTTGCACACATTGCACACCCGATACATTTATGTTCAGGGTCACAAAATTCTACTATATTTGCCCCTAAATTATTAGTTTTATCACTAACTTTTATTAAGTTTTTCGGACACTCTTTTATACATAAATAACAAGCCTTGCACCTGTTTTCATCAATAACAATATGACTCATTACATCCCTCTTTCAAAACTATCCTGCTTGTATCATAACACCAATAATATTTTTTAAACACTAATTCTTAACATTTGTAATAAATATCCGAAATTAAATTTACTAATATTTTTATGCCTGCTAAAATTAAAATGTAGGGATATATTTTTTAAGGATAGAAGAATGGCTCACGAATTAGAAGTAATTGTTGATATGTTAAGGGAGATGAGAGAAGCAAACAGAGCTAACTCGCAAGGTTTTGACAAACTGCTTGCAAGCATTGAAGTCAGTATGAAAACGACTGATAAAACCACTTCCGCTTCAGACTTATTAAAAGTCTATATAGAAGAACTGGCAAAAGCTATTGATGAAAAATTCTCAACAACAGCAAATAAATTTGCTGAAATAGATACTGCCGTTAAAACAATTAAAAAGCATGTCAAAGATAAAGAAACAAAAGCTCTAATTGATGTTTTCTCAAAAAACATGAAAAATTTATCACCTGCAAAAAAACAGAACAATATCCTTACAACAGTAAAAGAAGCCAAAAATTCTGCTGACGCTGTAAATATTCTAAAAAATAACCTTGAAAATCTTAACAACAATTATCAAAACACTATAGATACCTTAAGTTCTGATATAAAAAATATCCTGACAGCTATATATAAAACAGAAATCAATGAAAAAACTCAAGCACAGCTTTATGTCATAAACGATACAATTGAAACTATCGTAAATAATTTGAATTCATACAAAAAACGTGACACTAACCTTGAAAAACTTTTATCCGAAATCACAACCGGTGAAAGTCTTAAACTTACACAAGGTGTGATTGACTCAATCATTGAAAAAAATAACGAGATTTCTGAAAAATTTTCATCACTTGCAAGCAAAGCTGATATTAATGAGTTCAAAAACGAAGCTGACTCTGCTCAGGTTAAGCTTTTTACAGAAATTTCAAACAAAACCGAATCTATTGAAAATTTAACAGAAGATATCAAGAAAACTCTTGCAAAAGTCACTCAGAATATGGAAAATCTGCCTGACACAAACCTTCTCAAAAATTCAATGCAAGAACTTTTTGCAAACCTTAACGAATTATCAATTGATATTAACAATGCGAAAACAAGTGAGAAATTTTCTGATGTTGAGAATAAAATTTCAGCTCTCAGCAGTGAAATGTCAACAATAAAAAATATAATAAATGACCTTAATGAAGTTATTACCTCAAAAATCTATGGCATTATTAACGATATTTCTTTTGAAAAAGAAAGTTTTGATATTAAAAGCCATGTATCAAAAATGCTTGCAGAACTTCCACACAAGCAAGATATCGATAAACTTTTAGAAGCTTTTGAGCTAAACAGAGCATCTCTTAATAAACTTGAAGAAAGAACCGGCAGGATTACTGACCAGCTTCAATTTGTTGCTGACAGCAATTCAATCGAAAAATTATCTTCCAAAACAGACGATATTGAAAAAATGATTGATACTCTGAATTTTGATGATGAATTTGATAATTTATATAACAAAACAACTGAAATTAACGATTGGCTTACAGAATCGCAAGTAAAAGAAAACACTACAGAAATATTAGCCAAAATCGGTTCAAAAGCAGAACAAAAAGATACTCTTGCTATTCTTGAAACAGTTGAAAAAATTGTCACAGAAATAGAAGAACTTTCTAAAAATATGGATGTTAAAAAGGTTAACCGAACAGTTGCTGAAGTTTATCAGATTATTGAAGAACTCAAAAATGACTTCATAAACACAACTGACACTCATAACAACACTATTATTGAAAAACTTTCAGAACTTCAAAAAGCAGTTTCAAGAGTTGTGGAAAAAGAAGATTTTGAAGATTTTGCAAGTGATTTAAAAACATTTGTAGAACAAACTGTAAGCAACGCCTCAGAAGCTGACAGCAGGTTTGAAGATATAAGAAATTATCAGGACATCATAATTGATAAGCTTAATAACATTGAAATTCATTCTGTTAAAGAATATATAACAGAACAAATTTCTCCTGTAGAAGAAAAACTTGTTACAATATCAGAGTACTTAAGCGCCCTTGGAGAAAAGGATTCTGAGGATGTCAAAAAAGCAATCGGAGAAATTAAAGAGATTTTGGAAAACAAAAAATCTAACTTCTGCGAAATTGAACAGGCAAATACAGAAATTGCAGAATCCATTGAAAATTATTTAAAAGAAATCAAAATTATTCTTGATACTTCTGATAAAAATTTAAATTCTGATTTAACAGCTAAATTTTCACAAATAGAACAGCTTCTGTACGGATATCAATCTTCAAATGAAAACGCTTTAACTGAAATTATTACAAAACTTGATAATTATCATAATAATATAACATCTCAGAAAGCTGTTCCTGCAAAAGAAATTGAAGCTTCATTTGCAGAAATCTCCGACATCAAAAATAAAATCACAGAACTTGGAGAATCTTTTAAAGCTCTAAACTATGAAAAAGATTCTACAGAAAGTAATATTTCAGTTTTTGTTTCAGGAATACTGCAAGAGCTTGGAATGAATCTTGAACAGTTAACCGAAGAATTTGATTCAAAACTTCAACACGGTTTTGCATATAATGCAGAACTTATTGAAGAAAAAACTCTTGTTTTGCTTGATTTTATTAAAGAATTAAGACATGCAAACTCAGATAATATTGAGCTTTATGAACGTTTGACAGTCACAGACAATAAGCTGATGGATTTTAAACAGGAATTAGAACTTATTAATACTGATGTTATTAATAATGTAAATTCCAAAACAGATGTTCTCTTGCAAGAACTTGAACCAATAAAAGAAATGTTATCCGAACTTTCCGGACATCAGAACAATCAACAAAATGAAAATGTAAAAAATCATCTTGAAGCCTTACATGATTCTGTTCAAGACGATTTGGCCGAATGTACAAAATATTCAAAAAGCACATACGATAAGCTTGAAGATACCTATGAACAGATTTCAAAAAATCTGTCAACTACAGAAAATAATCTAAGAGATTTCATCCTCGGAGACATTGATTCTGTAATTATAAAAATTGACAATTTGAGAAGCGATTTAGAAGAAAGTCTTACAAGAATTGCTCCGCCGGAAGCTGAGCATATGAAAGAGTTTAAAACTTTTGTTAATCAAATAAACTCATTTAAATCAGAACAGCTTGAAATGATTGAAAAAACTGCCAATGAAATTAAAGATTCAATCAATGAAAACATAAACGCAAAACACGAAGAATTAAAATCAATGATTACGGTTTCTTTAAACAACGAAGAAATCATCAGTGCAATTGATTCACTAAAAGCATGCCTGAAATCTAAAATAAAAGATTTTAATATTTCATCTGATGAAAATTCCGAAATTCTTGGCACAAATGAATTTGAAGAAGCTTTTGAATCAGACAAAAATGCAGAAATTATTGAAGACATCAAAAATGATTTCGATAAATTCGCAGCTCTGATTAGTGAACTTTCAGATAAAAACCCTGAAATTGATGAGGTTTTAAATGTTATAAAAAGCAAAATGGAAACAATTTCAGTTGCCAAACCTCTAACAGATGATTTTCCTGAAATTGTTGAAGAAGACACCGATTTAGAACCTTCTGAAGATGATAACGAAGATGCTCAAAACGAAGAGACTGAAGAAACTCTTATCGGAAGCGGAAATTTTGACTTTATTAAAGCTCTTGATTTGTTGAAACAAGACATCAGTAATCTTCACAAAGATGTAGAAAAAATAATATCAAAAGAAGAACAAAAACAAGCCGCCTCAACTTTAACAACAATTCCTACTCTCGGAAATGATAAATTATTATTGTCTTTAAATAATAAAATTGAACTTCTTGCAAACTCTGTGAATCAAAAAGACTGGCTTGAAGAAATCAAAACTTATATTGCAGGTGATCAAATTCAATCTATGCTTGAAGAAATCAGCGGCAAAATAGACATATTAACACTTTCTGATAATACGGAATGGGTAGATGAAATCAAGCAGGCACTTGAACAAATCAACAATAATTCTTCTGAACCAACAGGCACAGCAGACCCGCAAATTCAATCTATGCTTGCTTTAATCAATGAAAAAATTGATATTCTTGCTGCGGCTGACGATTATGACTTGATTGAAGAAGTAAGAGAAACAATTGACAGAATTGATGCAAATACCGCCGGTCCTAATAAAAATCCGGAATCTGATAAACTGCTTAAAGTTATTAATGAAAAAGTTGACATTCTGGCTTCCGGTGACAATACAGAAGACTTTGAAGACATAAAAGATTCATTATATGCAATTGAAGAAAAACTTAACTCAAAAGATTCTTCTAACGATTTTAATAACATCAAAGATGCCTTAACTGCTATTGAGAACAAACTTGATACAGATACTTTTGCTGAAACGTTAGACAATCTTGATGAGATTAAAGCAACTTTATCTTCAATTGAAGAAAATCTTAACAAAGATACAACATCTGAAGCTTTGAGCAGTCTGGATGATATCAAATATACATTGTTAAATGTTGATGAAAAAGTTGATTCAGTTAAAAAACTTTCTGAATCTGATGCAAAAATCACTTCGATGCTGGAAGCTCTAAATCATAAAATTGATACCATTGCAGAAGACGGAAACTCAAGCATTCAAGAAATCAGCGATGTAAAAGATTTAATCATGGCTCAAACCGATTATATCGAAAGTCTTGAAAGAAACGACAAAACTGATGCATTGAAAAAATGTCTGAAAGAATTAACTCTTGAAGTTAACAATCTAGTGACAAGCGACAGCACAAAACAGATCAAAAAAACAATCCGCGATATGAAAGAATCTATTCTGGCGGCTGTTGTAACCATTTTTGAACAGGTATCTTTTGTCGAAGAATCAGAAGATATTAAAGATTTTGTTGAAGAAAAAACAGACGAAATCAACCAGAATCTTGTGACTGTAACTAATCAGTTAAAACAAATTACAAATGCAAACGAAGACCCTGATTATATCTATTCAATGCAAGATATTGAATCCGATCTTGCAAAACTTCGCCTTGCATTAAACGAACTTCAAACAAGTGAACAAGAAATTCAAACAGAACGTCTGTCTTCAATTCTTGAAAATATTAATAATATAGGTTCAACAGTTGAAGATTTACAAAATTCGCTCACCAAAGAAGAATTCTTTGATATAAAAGTTAAATTTGACAAAGTTAATACAGATATAAAAAGCTTAAATGCTCTAACACATCAGTTAATCGCAGCATCTGATAAATCTTACGCTGAATTAAACAGTAATTTTGAAGACTTCGGCAAAGTAATTACTACCCAGCTGTCATCAAAAGTTGATAAAGTTACCAAATTACTGGAAACTTCACACGCATCAGATAAAGTTATGCGTCAGGCTTTGATTTATATGGGTGAATGGATTGATTCCGCAAGCGAAAGTATGAATAAAATTTCATCAAATTCAGAAGAAATCATCGATATTAAGTCTGCTATAGAAGGTTTGAAACATTCCGTACCGGAGCAAACTGATATTCTAAACTCAATTGAAGAAAAATTTGATGAACAGCAAGAACGTCTTGCATATTTTGAAAAACAAATTTCAAAACTGGGCGGACTTGAGGACAAATTTGAAGCTCAGCAAGAAAGAATCGACAGACTTGAAATGTCATTAGAAAAAATTCTTTCAGCAGTTGAAGATATTGATGATTCTAAAGTAACAAGAAAAATTGATAAAATCGACAAACAACTTGCAAAATTAAGTACAAATATTGAAAAACTAACATCATATGTTGACTAAAAATCTTATAAAAGAACTGAATACTACCCTAAAAAAAGAAAACGTACTAACCGAAACAGAAGAAAGGTACGTGTATTCAGTTGATGCTTCAAATGACCCGTATACCAAACACACATTACCGGATGCTGTCGTTTTTGTGGAAAGCATAGAACAGGTTCAGCAGGTTGTAAAAATAGCAAACAAACATATGACACCAATTATTTGCCGCGGCGCTGGAACAAATACTGTTGGAGCTTGTATTCCAACCGCTGGTGGAATTGTGCTGAATTTTTCTAAAATGAATAAAATTTTAGAAATCAATTCTGAAAACATGACAGCACGGGTTCAACCGGGTGTAATTGTCGGAGATTTACAAGACGAAGTTGAAAAACTGGGATTATTTTACCCTCCTGATCCTTCAAATCTTAGAATTTCAACAATTAGCGGAAGTATCGCCCAGAATTCAGCAGGCGCAAGATGTTTCAAATACGGAGCAACAAAAGATTACGTTATAGATATGCTGGTTGTAACCGCTGACGGTAAATTGATAAGAACCGGTTCTAATACGATTAAAAATGCCGCCGGATACAACTTAGGAAGCCTATTTATAGGTTCAGAAGGTACATTGGGGATAGTTGTTGAAGCAACCGTAAAACTTATCGTTAAACCGGAAGCTTCACAAGTAATTATGGCATATTTTGATGATGTTGAATCTTCAATTTCTGCCGTCAATCAAATAATAAAACAACACATCTGCCCTTCAACCATAGATTTTATGGACAAAAATGCACTTCAAACAGTTGAAATGTTCTATCCGACAGGGTTGCAAACAGAAAAAGAAGCTGCACTAATTATTGAAATTGACGGTTTTAAATCTACTTTAGATGAACAAAGAACAACCATTTGCAGAGTTCTTGAAGCAAACAGAGCTTCAAATATCCATTATTCAAAAAATCAAGCAGAAGCAAACCGAATTTGGGCTGCACGTCGTTCATCAATGGCAGCATGCACAAAGCTTCGTCCAAATGTCACAACAGATGATGTCATTGTCCCGCGTGAAAATCTTTCCAAATTAGTTTCAGGAATTCAAGAAATCTGTTCCCGTCATAATTTAAATATTTGTATGGTTGGTCACGTAGGTGATGGAAGTATCCACCCGCAGATTCCTATTGATTATAATGACAAAGAAGAATATAAGCATTATAAAATTGCTAAATCTGAAATTTATCAACTTACCGTAAAACTTGGCGGAACGATTTCAGGCGAGCACGGAATCGGTTTAGAAAAGAAAGCTTATTTATCTAAAGTTGTTGAAGGCGGAGCGCTTGATTATATGCGACAGATGAAAAAAATCTTTGACCCGAAAAATATTTTAAACCCATACAAAATCTTCTAGTCCTCGGCCGGACGGGGCACCATTGCCACCAATTATAACCTAAAGTAAGCAATATTATTCAGCTCCGCAGGGGTAAATGTTGTTACCAACTATTTCCAAGTCATCTCGATAGTTCAGAGTCGGACGGGGCACCATTGCCACCAATTATAACCTAAAGTAAGCAATATTATTCAGC
>CASLVD010000005.1 GCA_949398305.1 uncultured Candidatus Melainabacteria bacterium
CGCAGGTGATAGTGTAATAGGAGATTGAGGATAAATGCAGATAAAAGAATTTGATACAGTGATTTTAGGCGGAGGCCCTGCGGGGTTTGCAGCAGGAATGTATGCATCACGAGGAGCGGTTTCAACAGCTATTGTAGATATAAGTATGCTTGGCGGACAGCCTTCAAATTATCTTGAGTTGGAAAACTATCCCGGATTTTCTTGTATCGGCGGATTTGAACTTATGGAAAAGTTCGAAGAACATGCTGATAAATTTGGAATAGAAAAGTTCCCGATGCAGGAAATAGAATCAATTGATTTAGTATCAAGTCCGAAAGTTATTAAAACAAAAGAATTTCAATTTAATGCAAAAACAGTGATAATTGCAACAGGCGCAAAACCAATGAAGCTTGGAGTGCCGGGAGAAGCAGAATTTGTCGGACGCGGGGTAAGTTATTGCGCAGTATGTGACGGCGCTTTTTATAAAGATAAAGTTGTAGCAGTTGTCGGCGGCGGTAATTCTGCAGTTGAAGAAGCTATGTATCTGACAAAATTTGCTTCTAAAGTTTATTTAATTCATAGAAGAAATGAACTTCGTGCAGATAAAATTGTTCAAGAACGAGCATTTAAGTGTGAAAAATTAGAATTTGTATGGGATTCTGTTGTTAAAGAAATTAAAGGCTCAGATTTGGTAAATACTATTGTTTTGGAAAATGTTAAATCAAATGAGAAATCTGAACTTTCTGTTAACGGAATTTTCCCATATATTGGTATAACTCCAAATGTTGAAGGATTTAGCGGACAAATTGCGCAGGATTCACGAGGTTTTATCATAACAGATGAAACCATGAAAACATCAATTGACGGTGTTTTTGCAATTGGTGACGTAAGAGTAACTCCTTTAAGGCAAGTTGTCACAGCCGCATCTGATGGTGCTGTAGGTGCTGTTTATGCTGTAAAATACATTGAAGCCCTAAAAGAAGTTACTGTAAGCTAGTATTATTTTAATTTTATAGCCTGTTTAAAGTAATCACTGTTTGATTTAGCTTTGATAGCACAAGATATACCATTGATATTATTTGAAACTTTGCTGTTACAATATTGGTTCAAGTCGGTATATATTGTTCCGGGGCTGCCCATTGTTCTGAGTTCCCCATCTATAAATTGGAAAGTGAATAAATCGACTCCCCATCTGTTTGGTACATCCAAACCATTTAAATCTGCTGATAGCCAAACTCCATTTGTATTGTTTTCAAAAAATACAATAGTGCCATCCGGTAATACTATTTGACCATCATCCAATAAGCTCTCACTGATAGTTGATTTCCCGCTGTAATCTCTATATTTGTATGCTCTTGCATTATAACAAGGCGCGGTTCTGATATCCGGGTCTCCGTAGTTTCCGCCGACTCTGCCGCAATTAGTTGTATTTGTCAGGTATTTCATAAATGTTTTATAAAAAGGTTGAGCATAAGGATATGAATTCGGGTCTAATGAAACATCATCCGCTTCCATTTGTTTAAATACCTGTTGAAGAACCGAATATGTTTTTAAAAATTTAGAATGAAGTCTTTGCGCTTTATAGTTATTAATAAGCCCCGGTATTGTAATTGCTGCAACTACTCCGATAATGCCTAGGGTGATTAATACTTCTGCTAAGGTAAAACCTGGTTTTTTCATACATTCTCCTTTTTTATATTTTAGGTATACATGCCTAACAACTAAAATTATATCACTCATAATTAAAGTATGCAATATAAGAACGAAAAGACTTTGATATATATAAAAACTTTGGGGAAAATAATTCATGAAAAACGCTTGAAATTTAGCGAAAAATCCCGTTATAATTTTTGTAACTCTTATGAACTGGATTCAACAAATTTACGCAGAATTGAAAACGGAGAAATTGAACCTAAAATTACAATGCTTTTAAGAGTTGCTGAAGCTCTTGGTATTCCGCTGTCAGAGTTGATAAAAGATGTTGAAGCCGAGCTCGGCGATGATTTTCATGTTATTGAACAATAGAATGATGTAAAGAAGATATTAATATTATGTTCAGGATATAAAGATTATGTAAGGAAATCTAATTTTGCATATTTTTTAAATTATAATAATAATGTAAATAAGATTTAAATGGAGAAAAGAAATATGCAATCATTAAATGAAATTCTTTCAGAACTTGAAAATGCTGATAATAATACAAAAAATAAATTAGAAAACGAACTTGTAAGTATCGGTGATTCTGTTGTTCCTCAATTAGTTGATCAATTACAAGTTGTAAGAGGTGTAAAAAGAGGTGTTGTTGCAATGACTCTTATCCGCCTTGGCGATGTTTCTGTTAAGTACTTAAAACAAGCAGCTCAAGATAATAAAGATTTTGAATGGGTTGCACAATATCTTATCAGAGAAATCAAAGGATTAGCAGCATAAGTTATAAATTTTTAAAATAAAAGGAAGGGTTGATTAAGGTAATATCAATCCTTTCTTTTTTTTGATAGAATAGGTTTTATGAGAGAGCACAGCAATTTTAAATATACATGTTTATTTGGCGGCGGAGCAATACGTGGTGCGGCGCATGTCGGGGTGCTGAATGCACTAAAAGATTTAAATATAGAGTTAACAACCCTTGCAGGTTCTTCGGTCGGTGCTATGGTTGCGGCTTTGTATGCGGTTGGATATTCTCCGGACGAATTATCGGAAGTATTTTTGTCTGTGAATTTTGAGCTTTTTAGAGATATTTCACTGGGATTTAATCAAAAATTCGCTTTAAGTAAGGGGGAAATCTTTTTGGAATGGCTTAGAGAGCTTATTGAACGTAAGTTTTACGGCGAAAATTATACCAAAGGGCAGTGTGAGCCTGTTACTTTCAAAGATTTAAATAAGAATTTAATTATAATCACAACTAATATGAAGGATTTTTCCTGTAAAGAATTTTCAAATTTTGAAACTCCTGATTTTGAAGTCGCGATGGCGGTTAGGATTTCTTGCTGCATGCCTGGCTTGATGCGTGCAGTGACACTTGAAGATGAATTGCTTGTTGACGGTGATTTAATGAAAGGTAAACCTATGTGGTCGCTTTCTAAAAATATTCAAAATTGCCCTGACAGGATTCTTGAAGTGCGTTTGGAAGGTTCTTTTGCTGGTTCTGATCAAAGTCCGATTGAATATGTAAATGGCATGTACACTTGTATGACTTCATCTGAAACGTCATTTATCAGTAAACTCTACGGAAAGCGTGACCGATATGATTATCTTATAATTGATACAGGAGATGTCGTTGTTGTTGATTTTAATTACCCCGGTGAAAAACGTCAGGCTATTATTGATGACGGGTACAAGCAGACTTTATCGTATTTTAAAGAAAAAATTCTGTCCAAAAAACATGATATCTTTGAAATTTATTCGCAAATTCTTGATAAATTAAAACAGATTCAAGGTTTTTTGCTAAGAAAAAAATATTTAGCTGTAAAAACCTCTATAGCAGACCTTTTTATCTATCTTTCAACTGTAAAAGATGTGATTGATTCTGATTTATTTGAAGCAATTTATCTGTTTCAAAAGCTGGTTTATGCAAATGTTAAATCAGGATTACTGGGACGTTCATCCTGTACAAATTCAGATACTGTAAGAAATTCTCTCAAAGCAATAACAGCAGATGTTCAACTGAGGGTAACAGAAATTGAAAAATATATAACCAAATTTTCTGTTTGACAATAAGAAATGTTTGTTATACTATAAAAAGGTAGCCGAACACTTGCTCCAGTGGCGGAATCGGTAGACGCGTTGGACTTAAAATCCAATTGGGCGTATAACCCAGTGCCAGTTCAAGTCTGGCCTGGAGCATATTTAAAAAGACCCACGCAAGTGGGTCTTTTTTTTTTACGGCCATCCTTTCCTTCCAGTTCAGCTGGTCGCTTCGCGCCTGCGCATACAAGCTCACAAGGCTCATAAATTCGCCTGTTCGTTTTGTAAAGTCTGGCCTGGAGCATATTTAAAAAGACCCACGTAAGTGGGTCTTTTTTTTAGTGTTATTATCTACTGGCAATAGATTCAATCAGAAAATATTTATTTATAATAAATTCCTGCGTACTTTTTTCTCAATTCATTGTAGTTTGTGCGAAAGTTACTCATAACACGGTTTACGTACTGCTTATTTTCGACAATTATTTCCGTGAAATTCTTATTAAACATATTATTAATGGATGTGAAATCAAACATATTTTCTTCAAATGTTTTATTCGGATTCATGTTTGCACATCTTGAAATCTCTTCAACCTGTTCTTCTTCTGTAATAGTTATGAATCTCATTGATTCCGGATAAATTACAACCTGATTCCCGGCACCCATGATTGTTATAACATCTGTAAATCCTGAACGAAGTGTTATATTTGAATGACATAATGTCGCAAAATAACATTGTTCTATCAATGGCAAAAATACAGATTCAAAATCCTTATAATCAGGACTTTTACTGTTAAAAACTACTTTATAGCCTTCTTGTTCGAGCTGTTTTGCTATTGTAATCCAGAATTGATAACTTATTTCTCTTTCGTCAAATGAATGAGCATGAGGTGTAATCATTATTACTTCTTTGCCTTCTGAAACTTCATCAAAAATATCTTCAACTTTGCTTTTTATTTTTCTGGTTAAATTTAATTTTGAAAATTGTGGTACTGCAAGTTGAAGCATTTTTATGTATACTTCATAGAAGTTTCTTGATTTATCGTTTTCAGCTTCTTTAAATACGTGGTGTGATAATTCATAAATATGACCTTTTTTAAGACCGGCTTTATTGTGTTTGCAGTATGGTCTGTCTGTTGTGCAAAGACTGTAGTAAATATCTAAAGGAATTGGCAAAATCTCATCTGCAAAATCAAATGCTTTGAGAAATTCAAGCTGGCTTTTATTTGCGTAAAAAATTAAAATATTTCCGCCTTTTTCTCTTTTGAATTGTTCAAGCATTGCACATGCCATCATAAAATCGCCCCACGGCCAAAAAGGTACAAAAATCCAATAATCTTGGTATTCTTCTTCAATTATTTGCTTGAAATTTTCAATAGCCGGCGGAATAAAAATATCATCAAGAAAATGTTTTACCCATGATCTTGCCGGTCTATATGGAATTAGTGCCGCTATTGTTTTTTTTATAATTTTATTTGCAAGTAAAAGTATTTGATAGTTTTCCACCTAAACACCCTCATATACATAATTGATTGATTTTATTGCGTCTTTGAATGTTGTATCTTTTCTAAACAGAGTTGCTGTTCCAAGGATAAATCCTTTGACTCCGCGCGGATTCCAAAATTGAATTCTTTCTTTGGTTACAGCTCCATCTAAAAATATTTCAAAATTATACCTATTTTTTAGCATTAATAATCTTTGGATTTTATCATCCACATAGGGAAGATATTTCCTGCCCGCATGGCCGGGGTTGACTCCTAAAACCAGTACCCTGTCTACTGTATTTAACAGCTCTTCTATGCTTGAAAGAGATGTTCCGGGATTTATTGCAATTCCTGCGATTGCTCCTGCATTATGTATTTTTTCAATTGTTGTAGCAGGATCAGGATCAACTTCAGGGTGGATATAAATAATATCAATTCCAAGCCTGAAAAGGATATCAAGATAATTGTAAGGTTTTCTTACCATAAGATGAGCATCGACGGTTTTGTTTGTAAGTTGTTTAATAAATGCCATATCCTGATATCCCATGCCGAAATTATCAACAAAACTTCCGTCCATAATATCTATATGAAAAGAATCTATTCCGGCATTTTCAAGCTCTGTTACTTCTTTTTCTAAGTTTGCATAATTCGCACACATCATTGATGCAGATAATTCTATATTCATTCGTTATTTTCTCCTGTAATTGGTCTTGCTGTAATAAATGTCATTCTATTATTGAAATTAGTTTCTTCATCAGGTTCTAGTATTATAGTTGTACCCGTTTTTACAGGTAAACCTTCAAGCAGACTTTCGCCCATAAGTATTGTTATGCATTCAATTGTATTTGAATTGTTTTTATATGTTGTTGAATTCTCAAATAACCTTGTAGAATAAAGTCTTTCTTTTATTTCTTCATTATTGTATTTGCGAACTTTTGATTTTAATTTAGGATTTATTGCTTTTAATGCTTTTTCAATGTGCAGTTCTCTTGTATTGCCGTTTTTATCTTTTCTGTCAAAATCATAAAATCTGTATGTAAGATTACAGTTTTCTTCGATTTCATAGAATAGTGCCCCGTGGGTTGCGGCATGCATTGTACCTTGTTCAACAAAAACATAATCACCTTTTTCGACTTGAAGGTGGTCAATAACATCTTCTTCTATTCGTTTCTCTTTAATTTTTTCTTCAATTTCTTTTGTTGAATCTACTTTACAACCGTTGTACAGCCATCTATTTGTTGGTGGTTCAATGAAATACCAGGATTCGTTTTTCCCGAATTCTCTGTTTTCGATATTAAGTGCACATTTATCATCAGGATGCACCTGAATACTTAAATCTTCTTTCGGGTCTACAAGCGCTATTACAAACGGAAATTGATTAAATTTATCCATGCCAAATTTAGATTTGGTGTTATCAAAATATTCTTTGAAGGTTTTACCCTTATATTCGCCGTTTAAAATACGGCTTTCAAATTCTCCGTTAGAAACAAGAGAATACAGGTGACCTAGTTTTGAATGTTTTTCTGGAGCGAAAGGAAGTAATTTTTCTCCGCCCCAGATTGTTTCATGTGATACGGGTTCAAGTATTAACATATTTACTCCTATAAATTTTCATCTAATTCAATATTGATATTATTAAAACCTTCGTTACGATTTGGGCATAAGGCATATGCACATTTTAGTCCTGAGGGTTTGTTATCATTTATCAAAATTCTTTCGCCCATCGGCATTTCAAAAAGAATTCTGTCGTATCTTATGTTATTTTCTTTTAGAAATTTTTCAGTTTTATCTTTTGCTGCGGTTTCTCTTGCTGTCATAATTATTACAAAATCGTCTTCCGGAATTGATTGAAGAAATTCTTTCGCTCCGTCAAGAAATCTATCTTCTCCGGTTTTGTAACCGTTATGAACAACAAGTGTGCCGTCAAAGTCAAAAATCCATGTTTTATTAAGCGTTGATAGTTTCAAAGTATTCTCTTTTAAAAGCATTCTTTTCTCCTTCTATACATTCATACAGCAGATAAATTCCGTTATAGAAAGCAAGACACATTGAGTCATAATCTTCCCAGCAGTGGCTTGCCAGTGATATCCAAATTATTGCGTGGATAAGTTTTAATTGTTCAATTTGAACATCAGGAATTTTAGCAAGGAAATAATCAGTTAATTCATCCCAGCCGCCTGAATTTATTTCATATTTAACATCGTATTCGGAAATTTTTAATTTGAAGTTTTTAATATTGAACTGATCAAAATTACCAGCAATAGAATAGTAAAGTTTAGCCCAATCATATCGGATATCTCCAAGGACTTTTTCTGAACCAAAATAACCTCTGGCATCAATGAAATAAATATTATTATCTTTATCAATCATTGTATTAGTAAGTGTACAATCGCCGTGAATTGGACAGTAAATTGTATCCATAAGATTTTCTTCTACTATTTTTTTTAATGCATAAGTGTCTGTTAAAATATTTCTGCATTTTTTACCGTTGATTGTAATATATTCATTATTTGCAAACGGAATCGATGGTGCGATACTGCGGATTCGCTTTATAGTTTTTGTATAGTATTCCTGCTCTATATCTAATCTGTTACTGTTTTTAGTCTCATATGAGTGCATTTTATTAACAGAATCAATAAGATTATCTATTACTTTTTTCTTATCATCTGTAGATAATTTCGCATTAAAAATATTTGTACCGTTGATTTTTTCCATTGTAAGCGGATTTAATGAGTGAATTTTCGGTATTGAATCGAAACCGTAATCTGTCATTTTTTTGTACCAAACGATTTCTCTATCAATAAGTTTTTGTCCTTCTTCTGTTAAGCCTGTTTTAATAACTTTATTTTCCGTAAATTCCATTTTATTATAAGGTCTGCAGCGGTTTTCTGTAGAAGAAATTTTATTTATTGCATCAATTGTTCCTGTTTCAACGGAATCTTCTATTGAAAACGGTGTTAATTTTATACCCGAATTTGCAAGCCAGCTTGTGAAAGAACCGGTTTGCGGTATATTTTGAAGCTCATTTTTATTATTAAAAATATAGCACCCTGAAACTCCGTTGTCTGTTGACGGTGTCTTTTTTAATCTTCCATTTGAAAAACTCCAGCTGCATTGGAATTTATCTGTCAAACCTATATAACATTTCGATTTATCAAGATTATAAATGTTAAATTTATCACCAAGTATCAAGTCAGACCAGATAAGCATAAACTGTTCGTTTTTGTTGACAAAATTTAAGGCTTCTTTTATTCCGCAGATATTGCCTTCACCATGTGCTTTTATTAGTACAAATTTAGCATTGCTGAATGTTTCAAGATATTTTTCAAGAACTTCAAATTTGTAATCACCAATGATTATAAATTCCGCTTGCGGATATTTTTTAAACATGTGGAATATAATTGGTAAATTGTTAACAGGTACAATACATTTTGGACGGTTGAGGGTTAAATCACCTAATCTTGTACCTTTTCCCCCGGCTTGGATAATGATTTTCATTTCGTTTTTTCCTTCTTATGCAATAATGTTTCAGTAATGCTTTTTATTATTTTAGTTTTTGAGTTATCAGAATACTCAATTTCAATGATTTTGTTAGCTGCGGGGGTAATTGTTTTTATCGAATATCCGTTAATAATTTTATCTTTTGTGATTGGTTTAAATCTAAATCTATTTATAAAATCTGTGTATAAAATTATATGAGGTTTGCCGGATTCTGATAATATCTCGGACAAACCGCATCTTAAGCTTATTATTGCTTCTGATTTAGCTGCAAGATAATATGTTTCATCTAAAGGCATTGTTTCGTCGTTATAAATGACTTTTATGCTTAATGATTTTTCTAATTCATTCCAAAATTTGTCAGGTATTGTAGTACAAGTTTTGGCGTTTTTAACAATGAAAATGAATTTTTTAATATTATTTTTTGCAAGATAATTATCAATCTTTTGAGTTGCCGCTTTAGATATATGTAAAGTATTTTCAGTAGAGTGCTTAGCGGATATATTGAAATATTTATATATTTCATCTAAATAAACTGCGTTATTATTGTTTATCGCTGATTCTGTATTAATATAAAATTTCATTGGAAATGCAATATAGTATTGTTGATTCCCTATTTTAAACGTATTATATTCAATTTCGGGTAAAGTATTTGAAAGCAATTTTGTTTCAACATTAGGCAGCAGCATATTAGCAATACTTACATGTGACTTTTTAGTGCAGGCAATAAGTATCTTATCTTCATTTTCTGTAAGATTATTTATAATATATTTTAGAAAAATATATGCTTCGCCAAGATTTGATTTGAGTATAAAAATTTTGGTATATTTTGAATCTATTTGTGTGTTTAAATATTTTTTCAAAGCTGATAATTTATTAGTGTATTTTTTATGAAATTCGCTTTTTGAATAGATAAAATCATTAGTTTCAGTTTGCTCAAAGAATGTATAATTAAAAATCTTGAACCTTTTAGTTTCAGCAGAATTTGTAAATTTTCTAACTTTAAAGAAAGTATTGAAAAAGTTTTCATATTTGATTCTGTGATCAAGAAGTGCAGAATATATAGGAATCCCAAGAACTTTAAATTTAAATTTTCTGTCTGTTATAAATTTCATCTAACCCCTGCCAATTCTTCCTGATTTCTAAACTGTGCATTGTATAAGCTTTTATATGCTCCGTTTGAAATGCTTAAAAGCTCATCGTGTTTTCCCGATTCAACTATATGACCGTCATTAATAACAATGATATTATCAGCGTTTTTAATAGTTGAAAGCCTGTGCGCTATGACAAATACTGTTTTATCTTTCATAAGGTTGTCTATAGCTTTTTGAACAATAACTTCCGCCTTGTTATCAAGTGCGCTTGTAGCTTCATCTAAGATTATTACCGGCGCATTTTTGATAAATGCACGAGCAATTGCAATTCTTTGTTTCTGACCGCCGGAAAGTCTTATTCCACGTTCTCCGATTTCTGTTTCCAAACCAAATTCAAGACTGTTTATGAATTCCTCAAGACACGCCATTTTAACAGCAACTCTGATGTCTTCTTCTGTTGCAGACGGGTTTCCAAGAATAATATTTTCTCTTATAGTGCCAGAAAATAGAAAATTATCCTGAAAAACCACTGCAATATTTTCTCTAAGAGATTTAACAGAGTATTGATTAATATTTTTACCATCTATAATAATTTCTCCGCCTGTAATATTGTAAAATCTGGGTAATAAATTTACTATTGTTGTTTTTCCGCCGCCGGAATTCCCGACAAATGCTGTTGTTGTACCCGCATAGGCTTTGAACGTTATATTATTTAAAACTTGCGGTAATCTTTCGCCATAAGAAAATGAGACATTGTTGTATTCAATGTAATCCGTAATGTCAGAAAGTGCTGCTGCATTATTGTTGTCTTTTATAAGTGTATCCTGATCAAATAATTCAAATATTCTATCAATAGCCATAAATGAGAACTGAACCTGATTTAAGTTGTTCCCAAGGTTTTTAATCGGTGTATAAAGCATAATCAATGCTGTAATAAATGATACAAAATTACCGCTTGTGATTTCTTTAGTTATTATAAGGTGGCTTCCATAACCTATTGCAGCACCTATCCCGATTGAAACTATAACGTGCATCATTGGAGATAACCAGGATGTACGCTGAGTAATTTTTATGCTGAGATTAAAAATATTATTTAAAATATCATCAAATTTTTTCATTTGGATATTTTCAAGATTATAGGCAAAAATTGTTTTGTTACCTGAAAATGTTTCATTAAAAATAGTAATAATATGAGCTCCGGCGGCTACTGATTTATTCATAACATCTTTAATACGTTCTCTTAGTTTTGCAAGCGGTAAAAATGCACAAATAAGTATTGTGATTGCAATAATTGCAAGCTGCCAGGAGTTATAAATTAATACACCAATTAAAGAAATTGATGAAAACAGGCGTGAAGTAAAGCTTTTAAGATTATTTAATAACCCAGCACATGCACAATCCGCATCATTGTTAAATCTAAAAACAATATCTCCGGAGTTTCTGCAATCAAAGAAACCTGTTTCAAATGTTAATAATTTTTTATATAAGTCATGTTTTAATGCGTTTGTGATTTTACCGCCAACCCAGGTATTAAGATATACTGCCATGTAGTTTAAGAATCCTTGCAGGCAGGTAAATAGAACAATTCCTAAAGGAATATACCACGGTGATTGAATTGATTTTTCAACCATGACAATATCCATATAAGGTTTTAGGGATAATGCTATAACAGCATCCAGTGAACCTATCGGAATACAAATCAATAAAGCCGCGAGTGCCCGAAAACTGTATGGCTTAATATACGGCCACATTCTTTTATAGTTTTTTACAAAATCAATATTCCCAAATTTACCCTTAATACTCATTAACTTTCCCAAATATGAATTCTCTAAAGTTAATTTTAATATGGTAAATTTCGAATAAGTCCTTGCTATGATTAAATTTAGCCCGAATGGCTAATATTTCTGTAATATATATTTACACATCACTGTTTAAAACCTTTTCAAAACCGCTCCAGTCGAATGTTTTTAACTCTATTTTTGACTTTATTTCGTTTAAATCTTGTTGTTTAAGCCGTGAAAACTGATTTTTAAACGCTTTTTGCATACTTAAAAGCGGAAGATTAAATTCTGATGTTATTTTTTCGATTTTGATATCGTAATTAATTCCAAGTGTTTTAACTTGTGCAAGCAATCCGATAATTATGGCATGGAACCTCATAGCAATTAAGTATTCACATCCGGCAATACTTTGTACTATCTGTTCGTCTGTCATATTTGAAAATATTTTGGTTTTTATATCCGGATTGAGCATGTTTAGTGCTTTTTCAAATCTTTTGCAGACTTCAAGGTCTAATGTATCCTGAAATGAATATATTTGAATCTGTTTATCCGCAAATTCCCGTGCTATTTTTTGCGCCAGTCTGTCTATAAAATCCTCTGTTAATAATTTACAACTGCGTAATTGAACAGCAACTGTATTATTCTTTTCTACAGGTGGAATTTCTGTTGAAAAAATAGGATCACATAATAAATCCGAATCTATTCCCCAGCTTTTTAGAAGTTCATGACTTTTTGAATCTCTAACACTGATGTATGAACAGTGTTTTAAGATGTTTTTTGTCAAAAAGATTCCGATAGGATTAGAAATCGGACCAATACCCTGTGCAAAAATTACAACTTTTTTCTTCATAACAAGTGCTGTAAAAATTACAAATAGGTAATAAATAAGACTTTTTAAGCTTGTTGTGTCTTGCAAAAGGCTTCCGCCGCCAGAAATTAAAAAATCAGATTTTGAAATTGCTCCGATAATATCCGGAATCTTAAACGTATAAACACTTCTGATATGTTTAAATTTTCCTGTAGTATATTGCGGATCTGAAGATATTACTGTAATTCGCTTATCAAGCTGTTTTAGTTTTTGCACAAGAACAGATAAAATCGCTTCGTCACCGAAGTTCTTAAATCCGAAATACCCTGATAAAACAACTCTTTTTTTCATATTATTCCTCAGATTTAAAGATATTATAAACTTCATCGCGGTAAGGAGTTGATTTTATTGCACCTATTCCCTGAGCTTGAAGTCCTGCATCAATTGAAGCGATTTTTGCGGCTTCAAGCGGTGTGTATGAATTAGCAAGTGCATGCAAAAATGCACCGTTAAATGCATCACCGGATGAGGTTGTATCAATTACATTATCTGTATAAAAAGGTATAAATGAGGTACTTCTTCCGTCATTTAAAAAGTAACCTTTGTCATGGCTTGATTTAATTACAATTGTTTGGACACCGGTATCTGAAATTATTTTTATAATATTTTCAAGTGATTCAATTTCGTAGATACTTTTTGTATCGTATTTTGAACTCATAAAAAGAATATCCGTAAGCGGCAATATTTCATCAAAATACTCTTTGGCATCTTCTCTTGTAGAAATCATTGTTGAAAAGTTCGGATCATATGCTGTTAATACCCCGTTTTCTTTTGCAATTGTGAAGGCTTTTTTTACTGCTTCACGTGAGGCAATTGAAAGTGATTGTGTAATCCCTGATGCGTAAACTATTTTTGAACTTTTTATGTATTCTTCATCAATATCATCAATTGAAAGTTTTGCCGGCGCGATTTTTTTACGGTAGTAAATAAATTCTTTTTCTTCTTCTGGAGCGCGTGAAACCATATAAAGCCCGTTTTTCTCATCAACAATTTTTACATGCGTTAAATCAAGTCCTTCTTTTTCCCAGCTTGAAAGCATGTAGTCTTTGAACGCATCGTTTCCAAGGCATGTTACAAAGCCAACCGAAGAACCTAATCTTTTGGCTGCTACAGCAACAACAAGAGAATCTCCGCCGTAATACTTATGCAGGCATTCTGCATCTTTAAGTTTTTGGTTTGTTGAAAATTCAATTAAGCTTTCGCCAATGGTTATAATATCAAATGTTTTTGTCATGGATTATTTTAATTGCTCCAATAAATCTTTTGTACGTTCTGTTATATCTTTGTAAGAGTTTCCGCCTGTTAAATGTCTTCCGACACCTACTGCGATTGCTCCTGCTTCAATATAAGATTTTACCTCATTTAGCTGGACATTTCCCTGAGGAATTACATTCAAAAAAGGCATTGGTCTTAGAAGGTTTTCGATATATTCAACTCCTCCCATTGCGGTAATCGGATAAATTTTTACAACAGGAATTCTTGATTTCCAGGCATTGTAAGCTTCATTTGCGGTTGATGTTCCTGCAATGAACGGTAATCTTTTATCCTTTGAAATCTTTAATAAATTTGATTGAAAAATCGGTGAAGAAATAATTTTTGCACCGGAATCAATTGCAGCTTGTGCCTGAATTGATGTTATAATACCGCCGGCGCAGATTATCGCATCATTTGAAACAGCTTTTATTGCATTAAAAATATTAGGAGTTTCAACGTTAACTTCCATTACATCAAGTCCGCCGTCAAGCAATGCTTTGACTTTATTGATTACATCCTGCGGATCTGTACTTCTGATAATTGGAAGCACCTTATTTTCTTTTAATTTTTCTATTAAGTTTATGTTCATAATTTGTCCTTTTTTCCTAATTTATTATATCATAACATTAATAATGGGAGCATTTTATGAAAAAGTTTAAATTTCGTTGGTTTTATTTCAATTCATTTATATTGTATTTTGTTTTGATTGTAGTTTTTTCTATAATAACTTTAATGTTTTTGGAACAGCCGGCGTATAATTTTATAATATCTGTGTTTGCGGCAAATAAATCAGGTTCTGCTGATATTATTGAGATTATAGTTGATGATACATCGACCCAGCAGGCAGATTATAAATGGCCATGGGCAAAAGATAAATATGCAGATATTTTAGATTATTTTAGGACATATGCCTCTCCGAAAGTTGTCGGAATGGATATGAATGTTACAGCATTTGATGAAAATAATCCTAATGACAAAAAGTTTTTGAATGTTGTTTCCAAGATGGATAATCTTGTATTTGGCTTTGTCCCCGAAGTTGTTAATGATGATTCTGATGTTGAGTTGTTAAAATATTTTAAAAATAATCAGGCGCTGGAAGTAAAATCTAATCTCGGTTATGATGTGAATTCATATTATAACGGAATTATAAATTCTTCTGAAAAACTTTCAAAAGCGACTAAAAACTACGGTTCTGTTTTGATAAATTCATCAGAGTCAGGTTCGATTTCGTCTGCATTGAGTGTTGTAAAAATTGATGATTCATATTATCCTTCGCTGGCATTAAAAATGTTTTTATTGAGCAATAATACTAATAAAGTTGAATTCCATGATGAATTTATGTATATACCGTCTGCCGGGGTTAAAGTTCCGTATTATTTAAACAGATATAACGGATTATTCAGGACAAATATAAGATTTTACCAAAATATTCCAAATTCAGATTATTCGCATTCTGCGTATTCGGCTTATTCAATATTGGAAACCTATTCAGCTTTGAAATCAGGTATTACACCTGAAAATAATCCTGACTTATTTGATATGTCAAAGGGTGGGAAATTGTTAAATCCTGAAATGTTTAAAGATAAAGTTGTACTTATAGGTGCTAATGTTTCAGGCCCGTCTGCCGATGTGCATGTTACACCTATGGCAAAACGTCATCCGGGAACTGATATTCAGGCAACCTGTTTTGATAACCTTCAAAATTCTTATTTCCTTAAACAAAGCGGTATAGGAACTCTGTTTTTATCATTTATAGTTTTATCACTGCTAGCGTTTATTTTTATTATGCGAAACCATTTTATAAACGGATTGCTTGCAATAGCACTGCTGGATTTAATTTATTTTACAATTGTTTGTGTTTCTGCATTTAACGGAAATATAATGAATTACTCAGTTCCTTTAACCTGTCAGTTTGTTACTGTAATTTTCGGTTATTCGTTTAAATTTATAACTGAAAACCGTAACAAAGAAAAAATTAAGCAGGCAATGGGTAAATACCTGTCGCAAGATATTATGAAAAATGTTGTAAGTAACATTGATGACTTAAAACTTGGTGGTAAGCGTGCGGTTGTAACGGTTTTATTTTCTGATATAAGAGGTTTTACAAGTCTTAGCGAAAAAATGACAGCAGAAGAAGTTTCAATGATTTTGAACGAGTATTTTGCGGAGATGGAACCGATAATTACAAAATACAACGGGGTGATTAATAAATTTATCGGAGATGCTGTAATGGCAATATTTGGTGAACCGATTCAAGATATAAACCATCCGAAAAATGCTGTAAAATGTGCTTACGAAATGCTTAAAAAAGTTGAATATCTTCGAGATAAATGGATTTATGAAGGCAAGCCGAAAATTGAAATCGGTGTGGGTATAAATACAGGTGAGGTTTTTATCGGCAATATAGGTACCGAAACCCGTATGGAATATACTGTTATAGGTGATACGGTAAACCTTGCATCCCGTATTGAAAGCTATAATAAAGTTTATAAGACTAATCTTTTAGTAAGTTCATCAACATATGAGCACATAACAGATATTGCTGATGTTATAAAAATTAATGAGGTTCAGATTCGCGGAAAAGCTAAGAAGATGAACATATATGAAGTTTTGAGAATAGATAGAAACAGTTAATAAAAAATCCCGCATAACGCGGGATTTTTTTATCTGTAGTTTGTGAATTGAAGCGGATAATTGTATTTGTCTTCGTTTTGTCGAAGGGTTTGGATTACCGCTTGCAGGTCATCTTTATCTTTTCCTGATACTCTTACTTGTTCGCCTTGAATTGAAGCCTGAACTTTTAATTTAGTTGCTTTAATATCAGCTACAATGGTTTTAGCAAGTTCCTGAGTTAAGCCTTTTTTAAGCTCAAAAACCTGTCTTACGTTGCCGCCAAGAGCATTTTCGATTGGTTTCGGATCTAAGATTTTGATGCTTAGATTTCTTTTTACAAGTTTTGATTGAAGAATATCAATAATATTTTTTAATTTCATTTCATCATTTGTAGTAATTGTAACAGATTTATCAGCTTCTAAGTTTACATCTGAGTTAGAATTTTTAAGATCAAATCTTGAAGTTAATTCTCTTTTAACCTGATCGATTGCGTTAACAAGTTCTTGTTTGTCGTATTCAGATACGATATCAAAACTGCAGTCTTTTGCCATAACATACACTCCTTTTCTTTTTTATTTTTTCAATATAACATAAAAAAGCAGGATTTACTAATCCTGCCTACACACACTATTTCTTTTCTATTACGGGGATATCTTATTATGGTTTTTTGAATAAGTTTTTAATTTTTTGAGGTAATGTTTTAATACCGTTCCAAAGTTTTGTTAAACCTGTTTTGCCGTATTTCCAGCAGAGAACTCCGCCTACAGCAACTGCTGCAATTTTTAATACAGTTTTCCAGGTCTTTTTATCTTTTTCTTTTTGAGATTCGATTTCTACTTTATCTCCAAGAAGGCTTCCTCTCATTGTAACTCCGTCCATAGAACCTGTTACACCCGGGATGAACCCCATACTTCCGCCAAAAGTTGAAGGTGCCATCGGGAGCATTCTGTTAAGATTGGCATAACCGATATCTTCAGTTAATGCCGGATGGCTTAAATTATATTGAGAACTGTCAAACATAATAACTAACCTATAACCTTACCTACATCTATATAAAGTATTTTTTTGTAAAATAATTTACTTTTTTGTTAAAATTTGGTTTAATATTCTTAACAAAAAGAGGGTTAAGATATGAACATGTTTAAAAGATGGTATGATGCAGATGCCGCTGTAAGCCGTGCAATTAAAGAACTTGAACAGTCAAGTGAAGAAGTTCAGGTAAGATGTGCGGATTTTATTATTGATTTACTTAAAGATGTTGAACTGGAAAAGTTAAGCCTTGAGGATCAGTACAATTACATTATGCGCAGATGGTACGATAAAAATGTTAAAGTATCTCATGCTATTGAATATTTGAGATTATCTCCAAAAGACGTTAGGCGCGAAACTGCATTAAAGGTTTTGGATTTTCTTAAAGAATTGTCAAAAAAATAGTCTTAACATTTAGACATTTTATTTATTCTGTAGTTTAATTATTGTATGGAGAGATATTGTGTCTGAGGATAGATGTAAAAAGGTTATCAACCTGTTTTCAAATCATAATAACAACTGTATAACACCCGAAGTTCAGGAACGGGTGAAGTTCTATGCAGGATTTAATTATGTTAAACTTAAGAAAGATACAAACGGTAATAGATTTAATAAGGAAAATTTGTTAAATTATTCATCGAAATGCCATTATATGGTTACTGTAATGAGAGAACTCGATGGAGAAGTAATTTTATACAGCTATGATGTTCCGAATTCTGATTTGTTTAAGTTTATGAAATCGTTTGAAGAAAATACGCTGGATGGTACAATTATTGAAATTGACAAATATTTTCCTGATGATTTAGCTTAAAAGAGAAAAGAAAAATGTGTTTTTTTGAAAAATATCACGAAAGTTTATTTAAATGTACAAAGCCTTATCAGTATGTAGGCGGAGAGTATTTATCCCACAATAAAGATTTTGACAGTGCACGGGTAAAGTTTGCACTTGCGTTTCCGGATAAGTATGAAATCGGGATTTCTAATTTAGGTGTTCGTGTTTTGTATGAACTTATTAATCGTGAAGACGGTTTTATGTGTGACAGAGTTTATGCTCCAGAACCTGATTTTAAACCTGAAACTTTGTATGGTGTTGAATCTAAGAGAGCGTTAAAAGATTTTGATGCAGTCGGATTTTCGCTTCAATATGAAATGGCATATCCTACAGTTTTAAAAATGCTTGAAATGTCAGGAATTCCTTATAAAAATACTGATCGTTCTGATAATGACCCGATAATTATTGCAGGCGGACCTTGTGCATATAATCCTTTGCCTTTATCTGAATTTATTGATGTTTTTATGATAGGTGACGGGGAAGATTCTATTATTGAGGTTTGTCAAATATTAGAAAAAACTAAAGGGTTGCCTCGTGCTGAACGTATAAAAGCGCTTTGCGAAGGAGAAAATTCCGGACGCTGGGGGATAAGTACCGGCGGCAGTGTAAAAAAACGTATTGCTGAGTTAAAGTATGAAACTGCACCAAAATCTTATCCAATACCGTTTTCTTCATCGATTCAGGATAGGGCAGTTGTTGAAATTCGCCGCGGCTGCGGAAGAATGTGCAGATTTTGCCAGCCGGGTCATGTTACATTACCTATCCGCGAACGAAATGCTGAAGATATTATAAAAATATCAAAAGAGCTTGTTAACAATACCGGATATGACGAGTATTCATTACTTTCTTTATCTTCAAACGATTATGCTAATATCAATGAAGTTATCAAAGAACTTGCGGTTGATTTTAATGATAGAAAAATATCTGTATCTCTTCCTAGCCAAAGAATTGACGGTTTTAATTTAGAGCTTGCGAATTTGGTTCAAAGTGTTCGCAAATCAACAATGACGCTTGCGCCTGAAGCAGGCAGTCAGCGTTTGCGTGATGTAATTAAGAAAAATATCACAGAAGAGCAGATTTTGAATGCTGTTTTAACTCTTTATGAAAACGGCTGGTCACGGGTTAAATTTTACTTTATCTGCGGACTTCCTACAGAAACTACTCAAGATATGGAGGAAATGGCAGAATTATTTAGAAGAATTCGTTACCGCTCAAGACTTTTGAAAAAAGAAAAAGGTTTGAAACATTCGCTTGATTTGACTTGTACATTGTCTATTTTTGTACCGAAACCTTTTACCCCGTTCCAATGGTGTCCTCAGATGGATTTAGATAAGGTTACAGAACATATTCATTATTTAATGGAACAGGTTAAACATATCAAAGGTGTTAAAATTAATTATCATGAGAAGTTTGTATCAATTCTGGAGGCTGTTTTAACCCGCGGAGACGCTTCTTTATGCAGATATATTGAAGCTTTGTATAAAAAAGGCTGTTATCTTGATGCATGGGGTGAATACTTTGATAAGAATGTCTGGTTTGAAACAGCAAAAGAACTGGGAATCGATTTAGATGCTTTAGCACAAAAACAGTATTCACTCGAGGAAATTTTGCCATGGGAATTTATTGATATCGGAATAAATAAAGACTGGTTTAAAAGTGAATACAATAAAGCTTTTGCGGTTGATGAAAACTCTCCTCACGTTGTACAGACCTGTCAGCAGCACTGTGTAGGATGCGGTGTCTGTCAAAACTTTGGAGTTAAAAAGATTATGGATAGACCATTTAAGGCAAGTGAAGCTGCACAGATTAAATCTGTTGAAATTCAAGAACCTGTAGATCCTTCTTTATCTCCTAAAAATGTTAAAGAAACTTTCAGATATCGTGTAAAACTTACAAAAACAGGTACTTTAAAGTATTTTTCACATTTAGATTGGCAAAATACTTTCTTTAAATCAATTTCGCGCTCTGAACTTAAAGTTGCATTTTCATATGGTTATAATCCTACGATGAAAATTTCAATGGGGATAGCTTTGCCATTATTCTGTGAAAGTATGACAGAGCTTGTAGATATTGAATTTCTGGAAAATTATGATACTGAATTTGTAAAAACAGAACTTTCAAGAGTGCTGCCAAAAGAATCGCAGGTTCTTGAGGTTAAGCAAATTGCAAAATCTGATCCGTCAATTGATCAAACCGTCTGCTGGGCTGAATATAAGATTAAAGTATTTACCTCTAAAACTTGTGGACCTGGGGATGGTTTACCTCTTTACTCATTTGATGATTTAGTATATAATACAGAAAAAGTTTTATCTTCTGATGAAATTGTTATTGAGAAGAAAAACAAAAAAGGTTTAGTAAAAAAAACAGATATTAAAAAATCTATAGGAGCATACCGCTTTGAAGATGGTTATCTGTTCATAGTATTAAAGACCGGTCAGGGAACAGATGTTCCGCCGTTAAGAGCTGATGTCCTTATGGATGTAATTGCGCCCGGTGTAGTGTTTGATATTTCACGCGTGAAGTTTCTAACCGAGTCTTTGCATGAGTTATAGAAAAGGAATTTGTATGAACGAAAGAAATCGAAATTCAAATCAAACTATTGAGAAAAAAATTGTTATTGCAGAACGTGATAATATCGCGGCTGTTCTTGAAAATAAAAAAGTAACAGACTTTTTTATTCACCGCGGAGAAGTTTTGTTAGGTGATGTTTACCTTGCAACAGTTGATAATATTTTACCAAGTATTGATGCTGCATTTGTCAATGTCGGAACTGATAAAATGGGCTTTTTACACGCACAGGATGTTATGGGTAAAGGTACTTTAAAAGAAAAACTTTCACCAAAACAAAAACTTGTAGTTCAGGTAGTAAAAGAACCGACAGGACACAAAGGCCCGCGTGTTACTACAGAAATTAGTCTTCCGGGACGTTTTCTTGTCTTGATGCCAAATGAACCGGGTGTTAGTGTAAGTAAAAAAATCGAAAATTCTAAAGAACGCGCAAGATTAAAATCAATTGTGAATTTAATCAAGCCTGTAGGAGTCGGTGTTATTATCAGAACAGAAGCTGAAGGACAATCAGAATCTGATATTCAGGAGGATTTGGAAATATTGTTGGAAAAATGGAACAATATTATAACTTCTGCTGAATCTCTAACTCCTCCGAATCTAATTTACAGAGATCAAGACCTGCTTTATAGAGTTATCCGTGAAGCTTGTACTGATGATGTTAAAGAAATTATTGTTGATACTCCGTTTGCGCTTAACAGAGTTCAGAATATATTACAAAACTGGCATATGGCAAAAGGTATTCAGGTAACTTTATACAAAGGCACTGAACCATTATTAATTGCTATGGATATTCATAAAGAAATAAAAGCCGCACTTAATGTTAAGGTTAATATGCCATCAGGCGGATATTTATTTATCCAACAAACAGAAGCTTTAACCGTAATTGATGTAAACAGCGGTAAATTTATAAGTTCTGCAACTCAGGATGAAACAATTTTAAAAACAAATATTGAAGCAGTTCATGAAATCGCACGCCAATTAAGACTTCGCAATATCGGTGGTATGATTATTGTCGACTTTATTGATATGATGTCCAGAGCTGACAAGCTTGCTATGATGGAAGAACTTGAAATCGCGCTTGAACCAGATAAAGCAAAACCTCAGGTTGGTCAATTGTCAGATTTAGGACTTGTTGAACTTACCCGTCACCGTCAGGGACAGTCTTTATCTGAAATCTTTACTAAAAAATGTCCGCATTGTCAGGGCAGCGGCTATTTTATGAACGAATTTAACTTTGCAACACCAACTGCAGAAGGTGAATATCGTGCAAAAGCAGCAAAAGTAAAAATGCCGGCAGGTAACTTTAAGAAAAATAATAAGTTTAATAACAAAAACAATAATCAACAGGTTCAAGCCGAACCGGTACAAGAACAACCGCAAAAAATTGCAATTGAAACAGAACCGTCAGCAGTTGTAGCAGAAGAAGTTGTTAAAAAAGAAAACAACAGACGTAAAAACAATCGCAGAGGGGCAAATAAAGGAGTAAATAAGGATAATGATTCTACTTCACCGGTAGAAGAAATTACACCTGTAGTTGAAGTACCTGTTGCAGTTGAGGCTGTAGAAGAAGTTACTCCGGTTGAAGAACCGAAAATTAAAGGTAAATCAAGAAAAAGAAAAACTACAGCTAAAAAGACAGCAGAACCTACAGCAGAGGAAGCTCCTCAAGTTCAAGTCGCAGAAGTTCCGGCAGAACAACCTGTTGAACCTCCGGTTGCTGAAGAACCGAAAAAGAAAACAAGACGTCCTAATCGCGGATCTTCAAAAACTAAAACAACAAGAAAATCTAAAAAAACAGAGGAAACAAGTGAAGAATAAATTTATTCATAAACTTATGTATGCAATTTCAGTAGTGATTTTATTCACTGCTGACTTTGCGTATTCTGCACCTTCAGCCAAAGCTGTTGTAAAAACTCTTATTACAAAGTATTCTCTTGCTATGTTTGGAGTTGCGTTTTTTACTATTCTTATTTATGTAGGACTTGCTGTTTATAACAAATTTTTTGTATCTTCTCAGATTAAGGATTTTAAGCTTAGTAAGGATTCACTCAGGACCCCGTCTGATAAGGATGAAGCAGTTATGATGTTTATTACAAAAAATCGTTTGAAGTAAAGAGGTTGTGATGAGAAAAGCTTTTGGCGCTGTTGAACTTTTGTTAGTAATAGTTGTGATTACAATTTTGTATTTTACTTGTTTTCACTCTAATTACGGACGCTCAAATCCGTTTGATGATAATGCAAAGATAAATTCACAGCAAGAAGTAATAGATGATAAAATACAACAAATTGAAGATACAAAAGCTTTGCGTAAAAGAATTGAAGAAAATTTAAATAAGGGATACTAAATGAAAAAATCAACATTATTTGATATAATTTCGCCTGTGATGGTCGGACCATCGAGTTCTCATACTGCAGGAGCTGTAAGATTAGGACTTTTGGCTAGAAATATTTATAAAAATAAGCCTGAGAAAGTTATTTTTAAACTTTATAATTCCTATGCGCATACAGGAAAAGGGCACGGTACAGAAAAAGGACTTCTTGCCGGAGTTCTGGGGCTTCGTGTAGATGATAGACGGATAAAAGATATTTTTAACTCTGATATTGCAAAAGAAATTGAGTATGAATTTGAGTACTGTGACAATTTCAAATATCATCCAAATGCTGTTGATATGACATTTATCGGTAAAAACAATATGTTCATTTCAGGAGAATCTGTCGGGGCAGGCGAAATCGCTGTTAGAAAAATCAATGATTTTACTGTTAAGCTTACCGGAAAATATAATACAGTTTTAATTGTTTATAAGGACATGCCTGGTATGATTTCACAGGTTTCATCTGTTTTGCAGTATCACAATATAAATATTGCATCTTTGTTTTGTGACAGAAATGCAAAAGGAAAAGAAGCTTCAATGGTTATAAGTGTTGACGGTAATATTAGCCCTGATATTGTTGATATTATTGAAGAAATTCCTGAAGTTTATTTTGTTAGTTATATAGAGAAATTGGAACATTAATTATGGAAATGAATATTAATACATTTGAACAGCTTCACAATGAGTGTATTTCAAGAAATAAAGCAATTTATGAGATTGCACAGGAGAATATGGCATCTTCAGCTGATATTTCTGTGGATGAAGTGAGAGCTTTTACAAATAGAAGTTTGTTTGCAATGAAAGAAGCAATACAAACAGGTATGGCAAGCAGGGAGCTTTCAATGAGCGGAATGTGCGGTCAGGATTGTCATAGAGTTCAAAGAAGATTTGAAACAGTGCCGGCAATTTTTGGAAAAACGTTTGAAAAAATTATTGAATACGCACTTGCAACAAGTGAAGAAAATATAAGAATGGGTAAAATTGTAGCATGCCCTACTGCGGGTTCTTGCGGTATTTTACCAGCAACTTTAACTGCGGTTAGCGAAGACTTTAATTATTCTGAACGCGAACAAATTAATGCTTTAATTACGGCAGGAGAAATTGGCAGAATAATTTCTGTTAAAGTTGCTTTAGCCGGAGCTGTTGCAGGATGCCAGGCAGAATGCGGTACAGCATCAGCTATGAGTGCGGCGGCAATTTGCCAGCTTAGAGGCGGAAATGTTTCTCAAATCCTTAACGCTTCAGCGCTTGCATTAAAAAATCTTTTAGGTTTAACCTGTGACCCTGTAGCTGGGCTTGTTGAAGTCCCGTGTGTAAAGCGTAATCCGTTTTTGGCTATTCATTCTATTACAGCAGTTGAGCTTGCTCTATCAGGTGTAGAATCCAAGATTCCTATTGATGAAGTTATTGATGCGATGGAACAAACAGGTGCTTTAATGTCGCCAACTTTAAAAGAAAGTTCTCAGGCAGGGCTTGCAACAACAAAAACAGCGCTAGAAGTTCAAAAACGTGTATTTGGATAAATAGAAAACCCTTCCGGTGAGAGAAGGGTTTTTTAGTATGTCATAGTAGTTATACTAAAGAAGAAGATAAAGAGTTATATATTACATATGTAGTAGAATATACTTTTATTTGAATTTTGTCAAATGTTTATGAAGTTATGTAAATGATATAGGATGATATAATAGGTGAACTAAATTATAGTGGAATATACGCAAACTAATTACTAATGATAATGAAACTATTATTAATAGTAAATAAAAAAGATCCCTTTAGGAGTCCCTGTTATTTATGCTTGGAGTGGTTGTCTTGTTCGCTTGCGTTAATGAGCCTTCGGATTTTCTTTTCATAACCTCTGCTCATTCCAAAGAAAACTCCTCCGCCCTTAGCTCGCTCCCGCTCAAACCTAAACAAAGCTTCCGCTTTGTGGGTTCTCATTCCATAAAAAAAGACGGCTTGTAACCGTCTCTTTTTATTTACGCCTGGAGGGATTCGAACCCCCGACCTTCCGGTTCGTAGCCGAACGCTCTATCCAGCTGAGCCACAGGCGCATATCTGTTTACCTGTTCATCATATTAGAAACATAATAAAATTTCAAGCTTCTTAATAAAATTAATCTAAACTGGAAATATTATTAATTTGGTGCTATATATAATACAATATAATTAATTTGTATTGTTAAGGAGAATAATATGAGATTATCACAACGAGAAATGGAGATTTGTAAGTATCTAGCAGAGGGCAAAAAAAATATCGAAATTGCTAAAATTTTGTATTTGAGTGAACACACAATAAAATCACATGTCAGTGATATTATTGCTAATTTAGGAGCTGTTAACAGAACTCAGGTTGCATATATTCTGGGTAAAGAAAATATTATAAAGATTTAACATTTTTGCTATTTCAAATAATCGATATATAATCTTGATAGGAAAAGGTTATGAAGAATATTTGTACAAAATTGTTATGTATATTTGCATTTATCCTATGCTTTGCCGGCAGTGTGTTCTCTGCTGACTTTAATATAACGTCTGTTACATATGATAATTCTTCTGCTCTTTTTTCTATAAATACACTTGATAATGAGGATGTAAATCTTTCGCCTTCAAAGTTATATATTGTACCGGATGAACAAAAAGCTTATTTCGATATAAATTCAGCAATATTAAAGTGTCCTGCACAGGATTTAGTTGTAAATTCTCTCGGAATAAGTCAAATAGCTGTAAAACAGTTTTCACTAAATCCTGATGTAGTAAGGGTTTTAATTCGTTATAATGAAGGTTATAATCCGAAAAATATTCAGTTGCGAAAACTTAATAATACGTTGTTTGTGTGGTTTAGGCAGCCGCAGGTGCAGAATTATTATTTTCAGCAAATTTACGGTGATGTACTGTCAGGGATTTCAAGATTTTATGAATCTATATCAATTCAGATTCCTGTAATTGCTAATCAAAATAATATTATGAATCAAATAAATTCAGCATTTAATATTGCTTCAAATACTGAACCGGAATATGTTTTGACCAAAAAAGATATTATTTTACCTACAAAATACTATCTTGATAATGTAAGTGTTAAAAACGGGTCTGTACATATTACAGGAAACGGCTCTGTTACACTTTCAAAACCATTTATATTATCTAATCCTTCAAGGATTGTTTATGACTTACCTAACGCATTTGTTAATTCTGTTTTGCGAAATAAAGACATTACTATAAATCAGGAAGAGTCTATTAAAGTCGGACAATTTAACCGTGATACAGCCAGGATTGTTATAACTACTCCGAATGCTGATAAATATATTCCGGTAATTTATGGAGATGCGCAAAGAGTTGCATTTATTAACAAGTCTGCAAATACTCAAAATTCATTATTTTCTACAAAAGCTGTTTTAACATCTTTATATGATGAAGTTAACGATGCAAGTTCTCATTCTGTCAAACTTGTATTTAACAAACCTGTTATTTATGCGCTTGACAGAACTTCAAATTCTTTGGATTTACTTTTGTATAATGCTGAAAAATCTCAAAGTTTAAATATGCATACAATATTACCGGGCAGTACAATAACTGCTTTAAAATCCGGCGGATTAAAATTATCTATACCGCTATCTGAGGGTGATAATTTAGATATTCATGCCGGAAATGATGCCAAAACTTTAAGAATAAAGATTAAATCTGATAAATTACAATTGCCGGTAAAAAATGATGAACCGGTGGTTTCTCCTGTAGTTCCTGCCAGAAATACAAATAAAAAATATATTGTAATTGATCCGGGTCATGGCGGTTCTGATCATGGTGCGATACGTAATAATATTTCAGAGAAAAATATTACTCTTGATATTTCAAAACGTGTTCAAAAACTTCTTGAAAAGAAAGGTTATGAAGTTTATATGACGCGCGATACGGATGAAACCGTTTCACTTCAGGAAAGAGTTGAAATCAGTGAAAATATTAGTCCTGATATATTTGTAAGTATTCACGTAAATTCTAGTAACAGTGAGTCTCCAAACGGTTTAGAAACTCATTATTATAAAGCTAACAGTTTACGGCTTGCAAAAACAGTACACGCTTCGCTTTTAAATCATATCAATGCAAATAACCGCGGGTTGTTTAAATCTAAATTTTATGTTATAAATCATACGACAGCTCCTGCAATACTTGTGGAAATCGGATTTTTGTCAAATCCGTCCGAGCGGGCGCAGCTTGTCACTGAAAGCCGTAAGCAGGCAACTGCTAAGGCTATAGCTGAGGGTATAAATGATTACTTCAAATAAATTAAACAGCGATTCACCTATCGCGTTTTTTGATTCGGGAATCGGCGGGCTTACTGTTTTAAATAAGGTTAAAAAAGTTTTACCGGATGAAAGTTTTATTTATTACGGTGATACTGTTCATATGCCTTATGGGGAAAAAACAAAAGAGCAGCTTTTAGAATATTCTGATAATATATTCCGCTTTTTTGAGGAAAAGGGGTGTAAGGCTGTTGTAATGGCTTGTAATACGACTTCATCCGTTATATATAATGATGTAGCGGGTAAATATAATTTTAAGCTGTATCCGATTGTACAGTCTGTAGCTGAAGTTTTATCAGGACTTAATATCAAAAGACTTGGTATTTTTGCTACTCGTGCAACTATTGAATCTAAGGCTTATAGTAAAAATATTGCACGTTATAACCAAAATATTGAGGTTTTTGGGCAATTTTGTCCTGACTGGGTGCATTTTGTAGAAGAAAACAGTATGGATAAGCCCGAAAATATTAAAATAATCAAAGCGGACTTGGATAAAATGCTTGCAAATGAACCGGAAAGAATAGTTTTAGGATGTACTCATTATCCGTTTTTACTCGATGTGTTGTCTCAATTTGCACCAAAAGACATGTTTATAGATCCGGCTTTATATTTCGCTGAATATATTAAAAATGATTTAACTGAAAATAATTTGATAACGCAAGCGGCTAACCGATTTGAGGAATTTTATGTAAGTTCATCTCCTGAGCTTTTCAAATCATCTTCAAAAATGTTTTATGATGTAGAAAACATGCCTGAACTTTTAACTTTTTAATATAGTTTTAAGAGCTTTTTCATAAGTTTCGATCTCAATAATATTAGAGTTTTTGAAAAGTTTATTTTTTGTAACCTCAAGTTCTGTTGAATTTTCTTTTATTGCATATATAGGAATATTTTGTTTAATTGCTTCAAAAACAGGTGTTGAGCCAAGAGAATTGTATGGCATTATAAGGAAATCCAAATCTGAAATATTTAACCCCGTATTTAAATCTTTTGTAATTTTTGGTGCTTGTGAAAGTCCTAAAAGAATACAAGGTAAAAATGTTGGTGTGATATATTCAGAAGCTGATTTTTCACTAACTAAATCCGGATATATCTTGTAATCTTTAAATGCCGGAGAATGAGCACATGGAACTTCAAAATATTTGGAAATATAATGTGATATTATTGCTTCGACTCCTCCTACAGGATCTGCACCTTCTCCGTTTGCGTAATCAGGATTGTCATCTTCCGGTTCTTCAAACAGGCACACTATTGCAATAGCTTCACAACCGCGGTTTAGAAGCTCCTGGCAGGCTTTCCCGATTGTTTCCATGTTTTTAACAGTACCGACAGAAATATTATCTTCTGTCATGTAAAATTCAACGCCGGCTTCTTCGTCTGTGATAATATATTCTGCCACATCTATACCATAGACACATTTTACGGCATTATGAGTGTTTATATGAATATTTAAAACATCTTCCGGTATTGCCTTATCGTATATAATCCCGATTTTATTTTGTGTTGATGGGATTAGATTGATTTCACCTTTAAAAAATGAATCTAAGGTGTAGCCTTCAGTGTAAAGCATAGATTCTGTTATTGCAGAAAATCCGCCGGCGTTTACGACATTTGGGTTTACAATAAGGTTTGTTTCTTTAGCAAATTTTCTTGCATAACTTCCCGCATCTCCTGCGTAGCCGCCGATTGAGGCGCCTATTCCTGTCGGTACAATAAATGCTCCTGTCTTTTTATTATTGAACTTCATTAAAATAATTCTCCAATCCGTGTAATATAGCGTCAGCTGCTTTTTCCTGAAAATCACAATCAATTAGTTTTGCATTATCTTCAGGGTTAATCATATATCCAAGCTCAATTAAAACAGCCGGAGATTCGGTATTTCTGATAACTGCAAAGCTTTCTTGTCTAACTTTATCGTTATTCATACATAATTCGCCAGTTAAGGCATCCAGAATCCTGTTCGCAAGTTCCTTTGACTGTGGATAAAAATAATATACGCTTGAACCGCTTCTGTTAGATTTTGCGGCAAAATCAGGCAGAGCATTGTTGTGAATACTTATAAAAACATCAGCTTTATTGTTTTGTGAAATTTCTACGCGCTTAGTTAAAGAAATTGCTGTGTCATCAATTCTTGTCGTAGCAACTTTCGCACCTGCATTTTCTAATTTTTCTTTTAGTTTTTGCGAAATTGAAAGGTTAACGTCTTTTTCTTTGTCTCCCAAACAGCCAATAGCTCCGAACTCGTTTCCGCCATGACCGGGATCGATTGTAATTTTCAAACCTTCTAGTGGCTTTGGATTATTAATTTGCGGGAAATTTTTGACCTCAATAACAAGTTCTGATTCATTTTTATAGTAAGTTTTGTATCCAAACGCTTTTCCTGTACGGTTAATGTGAAATTCAAACTTATCTTCCGGGAAACCGTTAACATTGTATACAACTAAATCTAAACCGTTCACGATTGGTTCAAGTTTGGTAAAGTTATCTTTTTGAAGAAATGAGCGGGTTTCACTTAGAATATATGGTGCTTTTTTATTAAGTTTAAGCGTATATATACGTTTTTCAGGGGTTTCATCATAAGTATAGCTTGCAATTTCTGCCGGCGTTATATTTTCTTTTGTCTTAATTACATGACTTTTACTAATCCATGCATAATCATCACGTGCTAACTGAACTTTGTAAAAACTTCCGAATTCACCAATGATACTTAGCGGAATATCTTTTTCTAAGTGCTGTAAGCGGTTTATTCCGCCATCATATGGTGTTGCTCTTAGAGGAACATTGTTTTCTTTTGTTATATAAGTATTTGGCTGTTCATAAGAAATTTGAGTTGTATTTACAACCGGATGATTTTGAATAACTTTTCTTGTAATCTTGTATGTTTTTGTATCAGTGCCATTTGAGATGTTGAAAATATTTTCTCCGATATTTAAATCAACAGGCTGAAAAAATCCGCCTGACGAATGAATATTAACTTTTTCCGAGTTTATAAAAAGTTCTTTGTTCGGATTTTCATTACCGACAAAAAATGTTACTGGCGAATTTATAGTTACATTGTCATATTTAGGATAAATTATTTCTGCAGAGTTCGCAGATAGCCCTAAAACTAAAGTAAGTAAAAGTATTGTAAGTTTTATTTTCATATTAACAATATACTATAAAATTTCGTAAATTTATTTAATAATTATGAAAATCTCATCACGTTGTGCTAAAATTGGATTGTTAAGGGATAGAAGATGAGTAGAGAAAAATCCGGAAAAAATAATAAACTTTCTAACGGTAAATATTGTAATAAAGTGGCGAATGTTTTGGATATTGCATACATTGCAATTATAGTAATTCTTGTTATCCATCTTTTTGTTTTACAGATATTTGACCCCAGAAAATACAGAGAACGTGGGAAAATGCAGCGTTCAAGTCATGATTTTGCTGTGCGCGGTGATATTTATGACAGGCACGGTATAAAACTTGCAACAGATAGAATTTATTATAATATCTATGCAAGACCTGTTGATTACTCAAAAACAGAGACTCCGAGGAAAATAGCACATCTTTTTGCACCTGTTTTGGGTATTCCGGAGGCTAAATTATATCAAACTCTATCTAATTCTAAATTGCAGGTTATTGCTGTAAAAAAAGATGTTGATAGAGATACAGCTAAGAAAATCATGAAAATTATCAGCGAAAACAGTTTCCGCTCGATAAGTCTTGATAAGAAAAATACAAGAGAATATCCGCAAGGTGTCTTTGCCTCTCATGTTCTTGGTTTTTATAACTTTGATGCCGGAGTTTCAAACGGTGTAGAATTAACTGCAAAAGATAAACTAGAACATGCGGTGCGCGCAACTTATGAAAAAACACGCGATGGAAAAATTATATATAGAATTCCGACAGATCCTGTTTTACCGACTAAAAATCCGAAAGGCCAGGATATAACACTTACCATTGATGCGGCAATCCAGCATGTTTGTGAAAAAGAACTTCAAAAAATGATTCAGGAGAAGGAAGCCTTACGCGGTGCTGTAATTGTTATGAACCCTAAAAACGGTGAGATTTTAGCATACGCGGTTTATCCGACTTATGATCCTAATCAGTTCCAAAAAGCAACAAATACCCAGATTAAAAACTGGACGCTTACTGATGTTTACCCGCCGGGGTCTACATTTAAAACGATCACCGTTACAAGTGCAATGGAACTTGGAAAAATCAATGAAAATTCTATAATTGAAGATTCCGGACGTATGAAATTTGGCGGATACACTATCGAAAATTATGATTACCGTGAAAAAGGCGCTCCGGGTAGAATTAATCTGGTATATTTGTTTGAACACTCAAGTAATATCGGCTCGGTAAATGTTGGATTTTTGATGAGTCATAAAGAGTTTTACGACATGCTGCGTAAATTCGGATTCGGAGAAAAATCAGGAATTGATTTACCGGGTGAATCTTCAGGGCTTTTGGCTTCACCTAAATTCTGGGACAGAGGTTTACATATGACAATGTCCTACGGGTATGGAACATCGGTTTCTATTATGCAGATGGTGTCAGCTGTTTCAGCTCTTGCAAATAACGGTGTAAGGGTTACTCCGCATGTTATAAAATATTCACCGGAGGAAGAAGTAGAAAAAGTTAAACATATTCCGACAATTAATCCTGAAACTGCAAGAACAATTACAAAACTTCTTGCTATGAGTGTGAATAACGGAAAATCATGCATAAAAATGGATAAATATAATGTTGCGGCAAAAACAGGAACATCGCGTAAACCTTTAGAAAACGGAAGAGGATATTCCGGTGCAATGTATACTTCTACTATCGGTTACTTACCGGCATCAGATCCGCAAGTGTTAATCTATGTAGTCGTAGATAGCGCTAAAAAAGGACCTGTCTGGGGTAATACGGTTGCAGGACCTGTGTTCCACGAAGTTGCAGAACAAACAGCAAGAATTTTAGACTTAAAACCAGATAAAATTTCGGCTAAACAAAAAAATTAGTACAGGAGATAATATATTATGAAATTAGATGAATTAATTGAATATTTAAAATACGAAGACCTAATTAACTTTAAAAATGTTGAAATATCAGGCATATCATATAACTCAAAAACAACTAAAAACGGTGATATTTTTATTTGTTTAACAGGCGAACATGCAGATGGGCATGAGTATGCACAAATGGCAATTGAAAACGGTGCAGCTGCTCTGCTTGTAGAACATAAAGTTGAAGGTGTTAAAGTTCCGCAGGTTCAGGTAGATTCAACAAGACACAAAATTGCAGATATCGCCGACAGGTTTTATTCAAGCCCTTCTAAAGGTATTAATTTAATAGGTATAACAGGAACTAACGGCAAAACAACAGTTACTCACCTTATTCAAAAGATTTTTGAAGAAAATAACGAAAAATGTGCACTTATCGGTACTTTAGGTTATAAATTATCCTCGAACGGAGAATATCGTGATGCAAAACATACAACACCGCAAGCACCTGAACTTCAGGCAACTTTGCGTATGATTAAAGATGTTGAAAAAATTGATAATGTAGTAATGGAAGTAAGCTCACATGCTCTTGAACAAAACCGTGTCGGCGGATGCCGTTTTAATGGGGCTGTACATACCAATCTTACGCAGGATCATTTGGATTACCATATTACAATGGATAATTATTTTGAGGCAAAAGCATTATTATTCAGTCGTTTAGAAGAAAATGATTTTGCTGTTATCAATAACGATGATGAGTACGGCGCTAAGTTTTTGGCATGTGTTCCTGAAGACGTAAGAAAATATACTTATGGTGTAAAAAATAATGCTGATATTATGGCACGTGATATTCATTTTTCACTAAACGGGGCTGAATTTAAGCTTTGTGTAAACGGAGAAGAATATAGCGTAAATCTGCATATGAACGGTATGTTTAGTGTTTATAACGTGCTTGCTGCGTTAACTGCTGCTCTTGCTCTTAATATTGATATTAAAATTGCTCTAAAAGCGCTTCAAAATGTTCACGGTGTTGCGGGAAGATTTGAAGTTGTTAATAAAAAACCGCTTGTAATTGTTGATTACGCACATACTCCTGACGGTTTGGAAAATGTTTTAAAATCGGCAAGAGAAATTACACCGGCAGATGGTAAACTTATCTGTCTGTTTGGCTGCGGCGGTGACAGAGATGCTACAAAGCGTCCAAAAATGGGTGCTATAGCACAAAAACTTTCTGATAAAATTGTAATAACAAGCGATAATCCGCGCTCAGAAGATCCACAACAAATTATTACAGATATTATTGCAGGTTTGCAGTCAGTAAATCCTGAAATTGTTACTGTAGAACCTGATAGAGGTGAAGCTATTGCTCTTTTAAAAACAATTGCTGATAACAATGATGTTGTTGTTATTGCCGGTAAAGGACACGAAGATTATCAGATTCTGAAAGATAAAACAATTCATTTTGACGATAGAGAACAGGCAAGAAAAGTTTTTGCAGGAAGCGTAATATAATTTATTTATACCCTCGCCCCTTGTGGGAGAGGGATAGGGTGAGGGGGCGAATGAAAACACCACTTTTTATAGAACAGCATTTTCACGGATGCTACGGTATTGATTTTAATACCGCATGGGTAAATGATATTTTAGATCTATCACATTCTATATTAAAAGAAGGTGTCGGATATATTTTTCCGACACTTGTTACTGATTCTGTGGAAAATATTAAGCGTCAGATTCAGGTTATAAAAAATGCTGCCGGTAAGCAAACTCCCGATATGGCAAAAATTTGCGGTGTCCATTTGGAAGGTATTTTTCTTAATCCCGCGAAAAAAGGGATTCATGATGAAAAATATTTCATGCCGCCAACTGTTGAAAATTATAAATTGCTAGAAGATGATTTTATAAAAATTGTGACACTTGCACCTGAATTAGCTGACAAAGGACTTTTATCATATTTACATTCAAAAGGAATAAAAGTGCAGGCAGGACATTGTACCGGCGCAGATTTATCGGGTTGTGACGCTGTTACGCATATGTTTAATGCTATGAGTGGGGTTACTCATCGCGGTGAATCAACTGCATTAACTGCTTTAATAAAAGATAATTTATTTACTGAAGTAATTGCAGATGGAGTTCATGTATCTGATGATGCTTTGAAATTACTTTTTAAAATAAAACAAATGACACAAATATTGCTTATTTCTGATTGTCTGCCTTGCACTCATAGTGATGTTAGAGAGTTTGATTTTGCAGGATCTAAAATCTATTTTGACGGAGTTAAAGCTACATCAGCTGATGGTACTCTTGCTGGAAGTACAATGCTTTTACCAGACATTATAAAAATTCTTGGTAAAAAAGATTTGCTTAATAGACAATATATTTCTAATTCATACACATATCATGGTTTAATTCCAAGTGGTGAAATTGAATGGGATGATGAGTATAATATAATAAAGGTAAAATATTAATGAGAAGTGAAAATATTAAACAAGGGATAGCAAGAACTCCGCACAGAGGCCTTTTAATGGCAACAGGTGTCAGCAAAAATAATATGAAAGCTCCTTTTATAGGGATTGCAAGTTCTTTTTCAGATTTAGTTCCGGGACATATCGGGATGAGGGATTTAGAACGTCAAATTGAAAAAGGAATTCACTCTGCAGGCGGTCAGGCTTTTATTTTTGGAGTTCCCGCTGTGTGTGACGGGATTTCAATGGGACATTGCGGAATGAGATATTCGCTTCCTTCACGTGATTTGATTGCAGACTGTGTTGAAACAGTTGCAGAGGCTCATCAGTTAGATGGACTTGTATTGCTGTCAAATTGCGATAAAATTACTCCGGGAATGCTTATTGCAGCTCTTAGAATAAATATTCCTACAATTATTGTAACAGCCGGTCCAATGCTTGATGGTGAAAGCAGATGTGAAAAACTTACGATGATAAAAGGTTCTTTTGAAGCTGTCGGAAGATTCAGAAGCGGTGAAATTGATGAAAAAAGACTTCTGGAGCTGGAAGAAGAATCCTGTCCTACTGCAGGCTCTTGTCAGGGAATGTATACTGCTAATACTATGGCTTGTCTTGCAGAATGTATGGGAATGAGTTTACCATATTGTGCGACAGCTTCTGCTGTTTCTTCTAAAAAACGAAGAATAGCATTTGAATCAGGTATGCAAATTGTTGATTTAGTCAAAAATAATATCTGCCCGCAAGATATTATAGATAAAAATACTTTGCGCAATGCTATTATTTGTGATTTGGCAATGGGCGGTTCGACAAATTCATTCCTCCATATCTTAGCTCTTGCAAGTGCAGGTGGAATTGATGTTACTTTAAAGGATTTTGAAGAATTAAGTCATAAAATTCATCAGGTTGTAAAACTTGATCCTGCTGCTGTTCCTACAATGAGTGATTTTCATAAAGCAGGCGGTGTTCCTGCATTATTAAAAACCTTAATTGATGCAAATGTCGGGATTAAAGATAAGCTTACAACAAGCGGTTTAAATATCTCACAAATTGCAAATGAGGCTTATGTTGATACGAATTTAATTCATCCTTACAATGAACCGTTTACAACAAAACCGGGACTTGGTATTTTATACGGGAATCTTGCACCTGACGGCTGTGTAACTAAAATTTCAGGTATTGATGAATCTTGTTACGAATTTGAAGGGATTGCAAGGTGTTTTGATTCTGAAGAAGATGCGATGAAGGCTTTGGAAGATGATAAAATAAAAGCCGGCGATATTGTAATCATCCGTTATGAAGGTCCTAAAGGCGGACCGGGTATGCGCGAAATGCTTGCTCCAACTTCACTTCTTGTCGGTAAAGGACTTGGAACATCCTGTGCGCTTATAACAGATGGAAGATTCTCAGGCGGTACACGCGGGGTTTGTATCGGTCACGTTTGCCCTGAAGCTGCTAATGGCGGAACTATAGCACTTATTAAGGACGGGGATAAAATAAAAATTGATATAAATACAAGACGCATTAATCTTCTTGTTTCAGATGAGGAACTTGAACTGCGCCGTAAAGAATTAAAGCCGTTTGAACTGAAATGTAAGTCAGGTTACCTTGCAAAGTATGCAAAAAATGTTCAAGATGCATCTCACGGGGCTATTGTGGAGTAAATTATGGAAACTGAAATTAAAAATATAATAAATGATACTGATTTAAAACATATTGCAATAATAATGGACGGTAACAGGCGCTGGGCAAAAGAAAGAAATCTTCCATCTGCTCTTGGTCACAAAAAAGGCGTTGAAGCTTTAAAGACGACTCTTCGTGCCTGTAATGATTTTGGAGTAAAATATCTTACTGTTTATGCTTTTTCAACCGAAAACTGGAATCGCAAAAAAGAAGAAGTTGACTTTTTGATGAATCTTGTTGCGGTTACGCTTACTAACGAACTTGAAGAAATGCACAAAGAAAATGTTCAAATTCATTTTATTGGAGATTTAACAAAATTGTCAGATAGTTTACAAAAAATTCTTGTCAATGCCGTTGAAACTACAAAAAATAATACAGGTGTAGTTTTACAGATTGCACTAAATTACGGTTCTCGCGATGAAATTGTAAATGCAGTTAAAAAGATTGTATCCTCCGGTATCAATGCAGATGACATCTCTGAAAAGATTATTTCTGATAATTTATACACTTCAAACGTACCTGATCCGGATATTTTAGTTCGAACAGGCGGAGAACAGAGAATTTCAAATTATTTGTTGTGGCAGATTGCATACTCGGAAATTATTATCCGCAATGAATTCTGGCCGGAGTTTGACAAAAATCTGCTTGCTGAATGTATTAAAGAATTTGGAAAAAGGCAAAGACGTTATGGAAAATAAAACAATAAAAATTGTATTTGCAACAGGAAATCCTCATAAATTACAGGAGATTAATGAGATTTCAAAAGGTTCGGGAATTGAATTTATTTTACCGCCTGATAATTTTGACCCAGATGAAACAGGAACAACTTTTGAAGAAAATTCTTATATAAAAGCAAAAGAAGCTGCAATTTTATCTAAAAATATATCTTTAGCAGATGATTCAGGGTTATGTGTAGAGGCTTTAGACGGCGGACCGGGAATTCACACAGCCCGTTATGCGCCTACTGTTCAGGAAAGAATTGATAAGCTTTTAGCAAATCTTACCCACGCGTCTAATAGAAAGGCAAAATTCGTTTGTGCTATGACTTTAGTTGATGAAAACGGTAATATTTTAGATGAAGAAATCGGAGAATGTTACGGTGAAATCGCAAAATCACAGTCAGGAATCAACGGTTTTGGCTATGATCCTGTGTTTGTGGTTGACGGATATGGTGTAACTATGGCAGATATGAGTGAAGACTTGAAAAATAAAATTTCTCATCGCAGTAAAGCCTTAGAAAAAATCATTTCTTATATTCACTCAGAATTAATGTAGAAAGAGTTTAATGAAAAAAAAGATACTTATAATAGTTATAATTGTCTTGCTTGCGATAATTGGCAGGTATCTTTATTCGCTGTTTGGAACATATATGAAAATGCAAATGGTGAAAAAACGTCCTGCACCTGAAGTTGTTGTTGAAACAGTTAAAGATGAAAATGTTATCCAAAATTTTGAAGCTCCGGGACGTGTTGTTTCTAAATATCAAGTTAGTATTATGGCAAGAATTTCAGGATATCTTCAAAAAAGTTTCTTTAAAGAAGGAGATTATGTAAAAGCCGGTGATACTTTGTTTCTTATTGAACCGGTTGAATATCAAAATGCATCCAGTGTTGCAGGTGCAAATATTCAAAATATCAAAGCTCAACTTGCTTATGCAAATAAACAGTTAGCAAGAGCAGATGAACTTGTTAAACAGGATTATATTGCAAAATCCAGATATGATGAAATTCTGGCAAACAGAGATGCACTTCAGGCACAATTAAATGCCGCTCAATCCAATTTTGAAGATACAAACAGAAATTTAAGTTACACTCAGGTAAAAGCCCCTGTTAACGGCAGAATTGGTATTATTGATGTAACCGTTGGAAACTACGTTACTCCTTCTTCAGGTTCGCTTACAACAATAAACAGTACAAACCCGATTTATGTTACATTCCCTTTGTCATCTGAAGATTATGCCGCTCTGTCATCTATTGATAAAAAAGCTGATGAAAAACGCCGTGTTGAATTGTTTTTCCAAAACGGTACGAAATATAATTTTGAAGGTGTTCAAGACTTTTTGGATAACAAAGTTGACCAATCAACAGGTACTGTTACAATGAGGGCAACTTTCCAAAACCCTGATAATAAATTATTGCACGGAGAATTTGTTAACATAAAACTTTATGCAAATCATCCTGTTAAAGTTCCTGTTGTCCCTGTTGTTGCTGTTCAGGAAAATCAGGAAGGAAAATATGTTTATATCATTGATAATGAAGGGCTTCCAAAACTTACATATATAAAAGTTCAAGGTCAATCCGGCGATAATTGGATTGTCAGAAGCGGTTTAAAAGCCGGTGATAAAGTTATTGTTGACGGCATATTAAAAGTTACCCCGGGAGTTCCGGTTAAAATTGTATCCAAAGAAGAAATGGGAAAATTAAATTCTGCCCCTGCAGAAACTGAAAATAAAAAATAATAACAGATAAAACAGGATATAAATAGCAATGTCAGATGGTAATTTATTTATTAAACGACCAAAACTTGCGATTGTAATTTCGCTTGCGATATTACTAGCAGGAATACTAATGTTAAAAACACTTCCATTGGAAGAATACCCTTCAATTACACCGCCTCAGGTCGTTGTAAGTGCAACTTATGCCGGTGCAAGTTCCGATGTTATTGAATCAACCGTGGCAGCTCCGATTGAAGCTCAATTAAACGGTGTTGACGGTATGATATATATGAGCTCAACCTCATCAAACGGAACTTATAAATTAACATTATATTTTGCAGTCGGTTCAGATCCTGATATGGCAGTAATTAATGTTCAGAATGAATTACAGCTTGTTACCCCGCGGCTGCCTGAAGAAGTCAGACGCTACGGTTTATCTGTAAAAAAATCAACAGGCGGACCGGGATTGTTAATGATATCTGTCAATTCACCTCATAATACTTATGATAATTTATTTATTTCTAATTATGCGGATATTTTTATAAAAGACGAATTAGCACGTATTAAGGGGGTTGGTACGGTATCAGTTTTCGGTTCATCGAATTACTCAATGCGTATTTGGTTAAATGCAGATAAAATGGCAAGTTACGGATTATCAACATCTGACATAACAACTGCGATTCAATCCCAAAACATTCAATCTCCGGCTGGTGATTTGGGAGTAGAGCCTATGAAAGATAAGCAGATGATAAAACTTACCATGCGTACAAAAGGAAGGCTTAAAGATGCTTCAGAGTTTGAAGATATTATTGTTAAATCATTACCGACAGGTGCTCAGGTAAGGTTAAAAGATGTAGCGCGTGTTGAACTGGGTGCTGAAAGCTATTCTAACTTTTCCAGAATCAGTGGACAAAACGCCGCAATTATCCCTGTAAGTCAGCTTCCGGAAGCTAATGCAATTGAGCTTTCTAATAAAATTCGTAAAAAAATGGAAGAGTTAAGTAAAAATTTTCCAAAAGATATTGCATACAAAATCCAACACGATGAAACAGAATTTGTACGCGAATCAATTCATGAAGTTGTAGATGCGGTTATTTTGGCTGTATTACTTGTTTCTGTTGTAACGTATTTATTTTTAGGAACTGCAAGGGCTGCTTTTATTCCTTTTGCGGCGATTCCGGTATCACTTATCGGTGTATTTATATTTATGAAGTTTTTTGGATTTTCAATAAACCTGCTTATTCTGTTTGGACTTGTACTTGCGGTAGGGCTTGTTGTTGATGATGCAATTGTTGTTCTGGAAAATACGCAAAGGCATATTCAGGAAGGTAAATCACCGAAAGAAGCTACAGAAGTTACAATGAAAGAAGTATTCGGGGCAGTTCTTGCCACATCACTTGTTTTGATGGCTGTATTTGTACCGGTTTCTTTTATGGGAGGAATAACAGGGCAAATGTTTAGACAATTTGCACTTTGTATTGCTTCCTCAATCGGACTTTCAACACTTGTCGCTCTTACTCTTGCTCCGGCATTATGTTCAATAATTCTTAAACAAGGAGAAGAAAAAGCTGATTTTAAATTTATTCAAAAATTTGATGATTGGTTTAATAATATTCGTGATAAATATCTTGAGCATACAAAATCTTTTATAAATTCAAGCGCTTTAACATTAGGTGTATTAGGTTTAATTTTGCTTTTTACTCTTGGAATGTTTATGATAATTCCAAGCGGATTTTTACCGGTAGAAGACAGAGGTGCTGTTTATACTCAGGTTCAGCTGCCTGACGGCTCATCTGCATCAAGAACAGATGAAGTAGCACAAGATGTTGAAAATAAGCTTATTAAAGTACCGGGGGTGAAAGATGTTATTTCACTTGTCGGTATGAATGGTGAAAATACAGCATTTATTGTGTCAGATTTCTTGCCATGGTCAAAACGTAAGAAAAAAGAAGAATCTCTTAACGGTATTCTGCAAAATATAAATAAGCAATTTTCTCATTATCCTTCAGCAACAGTTGCGACATTTTCTCCGCCTGCAATTTCAGGACTTGGCATGTTTGGCGGGTTTGAGTATCAACTTTTGGATAAAGGTGATAGAGATGCCGGTGAGATTTATAAACAAGCTCAAAAACTTATTGCTGAAGCTATGCAAAATCCTGATTTTGCGATGATTTATACATCATATAGTGCTAATTTACCACAACTGCTTATAGATGTTGATGTTGATAAAGCAATGGCGCAGGGCGTTCCTGTTACTGAAATCTATAACGCAATTGCTGCTTATTTTGCAAAATCTTATATAAACGATTTTAATAAATATGGCAGGGTTTATCGTGTTTATTTGCAGGCAGATTCACAATACAGGGCAAAAGTATCTGATTTAAGCAAAATTTATGTAAAAAATAATCAGGGAAAAATGGTCCCGCTAATTTCAGTAATAAAAACAAAAAACATTGTTGGGCCGTATAGCAGAACACGTTTTAACATGTATCCTGCAATTACTATAAACGGAAGTGCACGCTCAGGTGTAAGTTCCGGTAAGGCTATGAATATGATGGAGGAAATTTCTAATAAAGTTTTACCGCCGGATATGGGGTTTGCCTGGTCGGGTTCTTCTTTGCAGGAAAAAGAATCAAGCGGACAAATTGTGCCTATTTTATTTATGTCACTTGTATTTATTTTCTTATTTCTTGTAGGTTTATATGAAAGCTGGTTTTTGCCAATCAGCGTATTATTGGTTACACCTGTTGCAATTGCCGGAGCGTTGATTTTTCAATATGTATCAGGGTATTCGCTTGATATTTATTCCCAAATCGGACTTGTTATGTTAATCGGTTTAAGTACTAAACAGGCAATTTTAATTATTGAATTTGCAAAAGATGCTCACGAAAATGGTATGTCAATTAAAGATGCGGCAATTCAGGCAGCTAAATTAAGATTTAGAGCAGTTATGATGACAAATATCGCATTTATTTTAGGGTTATTGCCGCTTGTATTTGCATCAGGTGCAGGTGCAGCTTCCCGTCATTCTGTTGGGTTAACTGTACTTGGCGGAATGGCTGCTGTAGCATTTATCGGTACATTTTTAGTACCCGCATTTTATGTGATGATTGAAGAATTTAAAATAAATATTTCGGAAAAAATTAAAAAATACACAGAAAGTAAGAAAAATGCTTAAAAAAATAATCATAGTTTTAATTTTGATATTATTTATGCCTTGTTGTTTTTCAAAGGAGCTTGGAAACAAGATTAATCCGGACGAATTCCCTATTGGAGAGGATGTTTTGCCTGAATTTGAGAAAAATTCTGATTTTATAATCTCCGGTTCTGTTGAGAAAAATATTGATATGTCTCTTGATAATTGTATAAGATTAGCACTGGGAAATAATCCTAAAATTAACGCGGCATTTCAGGATATTTTAGCCGCAGATGCGCGTGTAAAACAGGTTTGGTCTAACTATTTCCCGACTTTATCATGGCAAACCGGCTATACTCGCTTAAGACAACTTCAATTATCTGATGCGTTGGGTGAAAATCTTGAATTCAATTATTATTTGTTAGGACAAGCATCTTTACAGCAAATGTTATACGATTTTGGAGTTACCCAGAATCAGGCAACCATTCGAAAACTTGATTATGAAGGCTATAAAAAAACTTTTGAAGCTACAGTAAATGATGTTATTTATCAAACTAAAAATGCTTATTATAATGTTTTGTATGCGTATGAAAATAAGCGTATAGCACGTGATACCGTAGCTAAGTATCAGTTATTTTACAATCAGGCAAAAGCCTATTATTCAAGCGGTATGAATCCAAAAGTAGATGTTACTATCGCTGAAACTAATTTAAGTAACGCGAAACTTAAGCTTATTGAAGCTGATAATGCTATAAATTTAGCAATAGCAAATCTAAATAATGTAATGGGAGTACCTTATATTGAAAAATATAAAATTGTAGACAGATTACAATACAAACCGGTAAAAATTACATTTGAAGAAGCAATTGATATTGCACGCGATGCCCGTCCCGAATTAAAGCACGCAGAAATTAGAGTTGAAGGCGTAAATCAAACAATAAAACTAACAAAGAAATCATTTCTTCCAACAATCTCAGTTGAAGGTCAATACCAACGAGGCGGTAAATCATGGACTTCAAATTACGGTTTTAACCTTGGAGGATATTTAACTTTTCCTGCCGTAAATATTATGCTTTTGAGAAACGAAATTAAAGAGGCACGATATTTGTACGATAGAGAGCTTGCAAACGCCCGTGATATGCAAAATAATATATATTTAGAAATCCAAACTGCTTACCTCAAGGTAGAAGAAAAGCGTAATCAGCTTCCTGTAGCTATTTTACAGGTAAAACAGGCAAAAGAAAATTATGAATTATCTTTCGGTCGTTACAGAGTGGGTGAAGGTTCTCCAACTGAACTTAAAGATTCTGAAAACACATATGAGCAAGCTCAGCTTACTTATTATACAGCATTATACGAATACAATTCTGCGCGTGCACAGCTTGAAAAAGCTATCGGTAAAAACCTTTTAACAGATGATGAAGTTGTCGAACTTATTAATTAGAATTGTTAACTTTTGTTAATATAACTCTTTTTAAAAAGGCAATTTTTTTAAATGTATTTACTTTATATATATGTAAGATATAAATAAGAGAGAGAAAAAAGTTATGTTAGCAACATCAGGTCAAGCATTTGGCACAATGACAAATAGAGCTTCAAGAAAAAGAAATAAATCTGTTGAAGATTTTTGTTATTTAGCTAATAAAGATAAAAGAATGAGATTTAATAATTCACAAGATCCGATATATTACGTTTTTGACTGTATCGAAAACAGACCGGTCGGAGTTTTAGCAAAGGAATTCGTAAAAGATTCACTTTTTGAAGTTGTGAATTTTGTATCAAAAGTTGTTGGATAATCAATAGGAAATAAGAGAAAAGAATTAAGGAAAAAGGATAGGAAACAAATAAAACGGTCAAATAAATGACCGTTTTTTTATTGTTTAAAATAAAATTGTCTGCGGATAAACTTCTTCGACATAATTTGCCCATTCTTTTACAGGGAAAAAGCCTATCGAAAACTCTGCTGTATTTTCACCAAGCTGCTGCAATCCCGGAACTTCAATCGGCGGGCCGGCAGGTGTTGTTCTTGAAGGGTTTTTAGGATTAGAAATTACTCCTGTACTTCTTAAAAGTGTTATCATTAAAGCGTTTTTAGAAACTTCATATTCTGTTAACCCTTTTGTAATTACTCCAAATCCATTTGTCCAGACAAATCTTTGGAAAGGTGCAGTATTTGTTTTAGCTTCAAGCCCTTTTTCTGTAGGCAGATTTTGGCGGATGTCGTATTCTGGATCAAATTTTCTTGATATTAAAAGGTTCATATCTTCGGATTGAACTTCTTTTACAGACTTATTGAGGTTAAATCTTACCTGCCAAAGTTTATTTGATGATAAATTCAGCCATTTAATTTTAAAATTTAACAATTTTGAGCGTTTATTTAAGTAAACATCTACGTTAAAAAATGTTGTATTTATTCTAATTGCTGAACGTAAAGGCCCGTCCATTAATATTCTTGCAGATTTAATCTGTGCTATTTCATAAGCATCATTTTCTACCGGACCGCAATTATATGAATCACCGTTATCCTTACAACGAATAAATTCAATAAAATTCTCATAGCAATCAGACTTGTTATAAATATTTAGTTTACCGTTTTCAACAGCTACTCTGATATTTGAATTAAAAAGGTTTGTATTATCTACAACAATATCAGACGGCTTGTTATCTGCATTAAATTCCTTAAGAAGTGTATAAATAGTGGTATAATCTTCTGTTACAGGAATTTTATTAGTATCGTGAAGAAGTCTTGTCGGAAATCCTCTACGCTGTGAAATTACCTGTGAATTTTCATCAATTTCAGTTCTTTCAACTTCCAGCAGTTTATATTTATCCAGATATTTGAAGGTAATAGACATATTATCAGGCTGGGTCAGTCTGATTTCTTCAATTATAGTATCTGCAATCTGAAGAATTTTTTTATAACGGGTTATATTTTCTTCATGCACATCATCTGTAGAACAGCCGCAAATACTATCGTGTGCTTGATTTTGAAGAAGTAATTTGTATGCATATTCAATTACATTATCATAGCAGCTTCCAAAATTATATTGTAATTTATCTGCTATATCTAATTTATAAGAACATTCTGTATTAAGCTGCTTTAATTTCATTCTGGAGGAGTATGTCCCAGGCAAAATGAATGTTTTACTATTATCTCTCAATTCATCATTATGTGCTTTTTTGAATTTTACGGAATCAAAATATTCAAACGGAGAACCAAGTCTTATTTCATAATTTTCAAGATATTGATTGACCTCTTCAATTTGTTCTGCAATATCTTCCGGAATTCCTAAATGATCAGCTCCGATAGGTAAAAGAAGTGTTTTACCTGATTTTTCAGCAATCATATCAAGGTTTTTCTTAAGAAATTCGGCTTTATCTTCAATTGATTTATCTGATGAAAAAATATCCATAAAATAACCGCGTACAAGATTTACTGTGTTAATTCCGCAGAACTTAAATTCTGATGGCAAATCTCCGCATCCGCGCCATACTATAGCTTTATCAATTTCAAATTCTTTTAAAATATCGGGAATATTTTTGCTGTGTCCGAATGTATCTGCTAAGTACGCTATATAATCATTACAGCCAAATTCTTTAGCAATTTTAACACCGATTTCAAGGTTTTTCCTGAAGCAAATGCCGTCTGTTAAAAACTCATCTACCAAGCAGTAAAACGGACCTATAAACAATTTTTTCTCATAAATTAGACGTCTTATTTGTTCTTCGCGCTCGGGTCTGATTTCTAAATAATCAAGAAGCGCTGAAACCTGTCCGTCAAAATAAAAAGACGGAATTCTGTTTTCTTCAAGCATATCAAGAACATTATCAAAAACCTTTAAAAGTCTTAATCTAAAGACTTCAAATTCTCTGTACCATTCTCTATCCCAATGAGTATGCAAGTAAGCAATAACTTCTTTTTTCTTTTTATTTAAATTAAACATGGTATTATATTAGCATTTTTATTAAATAATGGCTAATTGTTAAGATTAGACATCAGTTGAATGTAAATATTCTTACACCTATTTAGAATAAATTTATCAAAAGAGGTGTTTATGAAAAATTTATTAGCAATCGGATTTACGTTATTATTATTTTCAACATTTGTTGTTACTGCAGATGCAACAACGGTAAAGAGATATAGTGTTGGAGAATCTCCGGATTACAGCATGCTTAATCAAACTAATAACAATACAAATTCTATATATAACAATGATCTGGCAAGAGTTGAAGATTATCTGTTCGGTACAACATACAGAAAAGAATCAACTGCGTCAAGGCTTAATCGTATAGAAAGACGTTTATTTAATAGAAACTATGCAAATATGAATATTGCTCAGCGCATGAATAATATTCTGGCAAATTACCATGGAGATGACTATTATAATAGAAATTATCTTGCAGATTACAATAGAAGGACACCTGCTCAACGTATTATGAACAGATTTATAGGACAGCCTACTGGATTTACGCCATCAATTATTGATACACCTTTTGGCGGAAGTTTTTCACCGGCATTCAGCAGAGGATACACCTCAAACAGAGGGTACGGATATAATAACTCCATACCGGCAATGACGCGCGCAGGTATTAGAATTTTAGACTAATGTAAAAAATTTATTAAGGTATAAAAAACTTGTTATTTTAATGATACTATATATATTGTAAATATTAAAAGGGAGATAATACAATATGTGCGGTATTGTTGGATATATAGGTAAAAAGCCGGTTGTTGATATATTATTAGACGGGCTTGAACAGTTGGAATACAGGGGATATGATTCTTCAGGTATTGCAGTAAAATGTTCTGATAAAATAAATGTATACAAGGCTGAAGGCAAGTTAAAAAATCTAAGAGAAGAACTTGTTCCGCATGCTTATGATATTTCAAAAGCAACAAGCGGTATCGGACATATCAGATGGGCTACCCATGGCGCTCCAACTGTTGTTAATGCTCACCCGCATACTTGTACTTGCGGAAATCTTGTACTTGTTCATAACGGTATTATCGAAAATTACAAAGAATTAAAAGAAGAATTAGAAGCAAAGGGCTGTAAATTCAAATCACAAACAGATACAGAAACTGTAGCTCACCTTGTGGCTTCAATTTACGGTGAAGTAAAAGATTTAACCAAGGCTGTTGCACTTGCCGTAAAGAAAATAGAAGGTGCTTATGCTCTTTGTATTATGCATAATAATGAACCGGAAAAACTAGTTGTAACTAAAAGAAATGCTCCGTTAATTGTTGGTATCGGTGAAAATGAATTTTATGTGGCATCTGATGTTCCGGCATTTATCAAACATACAAAACAAGCTGTATATCTTTCTGATAACCAAATTGCTGTATTAACATCAGATTCAATGAAATTGTTAAACGACCACGGTGAAGAAATTACACCAAAAGTTGAGCTTTTGCCTTGGGAACCAATTGCGCTTAGCAAAATGGGCTACAAACACTTTATGCTGAAAGAAATTCACGAACAGCCTGATGTTATTAGAAATATTTTAGTCGGAAAACTTCATACATCTGATTCTCCGATTGTGTTAGATGAAGTTAAGCTTAACCGTGAAACACTGAAAAATCTTAACAGAATTCAGATTATTGCCTGCGGAACATCTCTTCATGCTGCAATGATTGGTAAATATATTATCGAAAATTTCTGTGAAATACCTGTTGATGTTGAGGCTTCAAGTGAATATATTTACAGAAAAACAGTAACAGATGAACATACTCTTGTTATCGGGGTTTCTCAATCTGGTGAAACCGCTGACACTCTTACTGCAATTAAGCAATCAAAAGCTCGCGGCTCACATATTTTAATTATTACAAACCGACCTGATAGTGCTATGGCACGTGAAGCTGATAGTTTAATTCCTGTAAGTGCGGGTATTGAAGTTTCAGTTGCTGCTACTAAGTCATATATTGCACAGTTAACTTCATTCTATCTTTTAGCACTTTATATGGCTGAAATTAAAGGTACAATGGCTGAATCTGATTTGACAAATCTAAAAGCCGAAATGCTTCTTTTACCGCAAAAAATTGAACAAATTTTAGCACATAAAGAAGAAATTCAAGCTTGTGCAAGAAAGTATTCAAATACCCGTGATTTTATCTATATTGCCCGCGGTATCAATTATCCGACAGCTTTAGAAGGTGCATTAAAACTAAAAGAAATCAGTTATATTAATGCAACAGGTTATCCTGCAGGAGAATTAAAACACGGTCCGATTGCAATGCTTGACGAAACAATGCCTGTTTTATCAATACTTATGAAGGGTTCTGTTTACGAAAAACTTCTTTCTAACAGCGAAGAAGCAAAAGCTCGTAATGCGCGAATGATAGTATTAACAAACTCTACAGATAAAAAACTTGATGATTTATTTGATTTTATAATAAGAGTTCCGGATGTTATTGAACTTTTATCTCCGATAATTGCAATGATTCCGCTTCAGTTAATTGCGTACTATATTGCAGAATTCTTAGGAAAAGATGTTGACCAGCCAAGAAATCTTGCAAAGTCTGTTACCGTTGAGTAATTTGAAAGGGATGAAATTGATTTTATCTGAAATTATATGGATAACTCCCGAAAATATTTCAAACAGGGAAGAAATAGAAAAAATTCTTACTCAACAGTACGGAAGTCTGATAAGATGGGCGATTGTTGATCTTAGTGGTAATAAGCTAAAAATAAGTGTTACATATGAAAAAGGGGTATAATTAAATACCCCTTTTTATTATATTAATCTAAAATTACGTTTTTAGTACCTTCTAGTTTTGCGGCATCAGCATATTTTTGATCAATTTGACCGGCGTTGTAGCTTCCTTTGCATAATCTATTGATAACCCATAAACCGCCTGCTGCTATCAAACCTACAGCACCGGCTTTTGTAGGATTATTAAGAATTTTATTCAATAGACCGGTACCAAAACCTTTTTTAAATACTTTTTCTGCCAGGAATTTACCGACTTTGCCAATAGCATTACCTGTTGCTTTTGCTAATTTTGTAATATAATCAGGCTTTTTATATGCTACAATACCGGCAGCACCACCTGCTAATAACAACGGTACAGCGGTTTTTACATCATTTTTAAGATGTTCTGCAGCACAGTTTACTCTATTATTTACACTGCCTTTAGTTGTCACTAATTTTTGCGCTACATGAGCTGTTCCAACACCTGTTACCATAATTTACCTACCTTTCAAAACACAATAAATTTAACCTACTCTTTTATAAAGTTTTTTTGTCGGTTAAAATTGCTTCGCAAATAAATTAAGGCTTAATGAATCTTAACAATCTTCGATTTCAATGGCATTTACTGGGCATGTAATAGCCGCATCAATACATAAATCTTCGGTATCATCTACTCTTTCAGAATTTACATTTGCTTTATTCCCATTCATCTCAAAAACTTCAGGATTAATAATTGCACATGCTCCGCAACCAACACAAGAATCTAAAACTGTAACGTACATAAAATTTCCTCCATTTAACCAAGATAAGCCATTATGGAGGAATTATATAAAATTTTAATCAGCATAATTTCTAATAAAATATGGTAATATTAAACATCATCGTTTGAAATAATCTGTGCACCGTTATTTTCAACAGATAAAGTTTTAATATCACATTTAATATTTTGATCAGTCCACGTATCTTTTACTACAGTACGAATTCTGTCAATATCATTCTTTTCTGAAATAATAAGAATTGATGAACCGGCACCGCTCAAAACGCATCCAAGAACGTTATCAAAGTGTTTTAGATTATCAATAATCTTATCTAATCCGGGTACAAGCTTCATTCTGTATGGCTGATGAAGTCTGTCACGAAGTGCAAGTTTCATTAATGCTGAATCTTTAGTATGAACAGCTTGTACAAACATTGCAAGTCTTTGAGCGTTAAATATAGCATCTTTCATTGGGACTTCTTTAGGAAGAACTGAACGTGCAATATCTGTTGAAAGCTCAAAATCAGGCACACACACTGTTATAGCCCATTCATCAGGCCAATCTAATTTTCTATATACAACACTTCCATCATCTTCCTGAGATGAAATTACAAGCCCGCCGACAATTGCAGGTGTAATATTATCCGGATGTCCTTCAATTTCACACGCAATTGATAACAAAGCAACTTCATCTGCCGGACGTCCTAAAAGCTCATTTGCAGCTATTAAAGCACCGACAATAACAGAAGAACTGCTTCCTAAACCTCTTGCAACCGGAATATTAGAATGAACATTTATTCTTAATTCACTGGGTGTTTGACCGATTAAATTATATAAAAGCTCAACAGCCTTATAAATTATACTGTTTTCATCCATTGGTATATGTTCAAGTGACATCTGATCAACTGCATCACTTTCTGCTATAACATTTATTTCAACACCTGTTCCCGGTAATACGGTTTCTTCAATAGTAATTGTATTATATATTGGTAAAGCCATACCCAGACAATCAAAACCCGGACCGATATTTGCCGTTGTTGCCGGTACTTTTACGCTAACTTTCATAATCTTAATCTACCTTTCAATATAATTATACCAAAAACAGGGGTAAATTGAGCAGGAGTAAATAAATTTTGCAAGATATTAAGAAATTGCATGTGTATAAAATCAGGTGTAAAATAAGACTATGTATGAATTTCACCCGTATTTTACTAATGATGGTTCTGTAGGACTGTACAGTCCGGAATTTAATGATATATACCATAGCGCTACAGGTGCTCTGACAGAAGCATATGAAAAGTTTATATTGCCTGTAGATATGAAAAATTTATTAAAAAAAGATTCAATAAAAGTTTTGGATATTTGTTACGGAATCGGATACAACTCAAAAAGTTTTTTAAA